>NZ_QKLN01000007.1:0-310886 GCF_003225665.1 Pseudomonas sp. TKO26 | reverse complement strand
ACCCGCCTTCCCCGAACGGCTGGTCAGCTCGTAGGACAGCCCCTGCCCTTCGGCACCAACCACAAGGCGCAGGGAGTTGGTGCCTTCCTTGCCTCGGCGTTGAGCCTCGCTCGGGTGGCGCTTGTGCTTGGCCAGGTGCGCCTGCCCCAGTCCCTGCCAGTTTGCCTTGGCGGCGGCCTGAGCCGGTGACGGACCGGCTCAGGCCGCCGCCAAGGCAAACTGGCAGGGACTGGTGCAGGCGCACCTGGCCAAGCACAAGCGCTACCCGAGCGAGGCTCAACGTCGAGGCAAGGAAGGCACCAACTCCCTGCGCTTCGTGGTTGATGCCGAAGGCAAGGTGCTGTCCTACGAGCTGACCAGCCGTTCGGGCAATGCGGATCTGGACCGGGCCACCCTGGACATGATCCGTCGCGCCCAGCCTCTGCCCAAGCCGCCGGCCGACATGCTCACCAATGGCACCGTGGAAGTCACCGCGCCCTTCAACTACGAAATCGACAGAAGCCGCGGTCGCCGCTGATACCCCGCCAGGGCACCTGCAAAGGTGCCCTTGGCGTTTGCGCAGCCCGAAGCAGGCATTGGCGGGTGTCGCGTTCCACCCTCCGTCTGATAACGTGCGTCTATCGATTGCAGCCGTTATGCTTGGCCGCAACCTCATGGACGCCCGCTATGACCCTCACAGAATTACGCTACATCGTCACCCTCGCCCAAGAGCAGCACTTCGGCCACGCCGCCGAGCGTTGCCATGTCAGCCAGCCGACCCTCTCGGTGGGCGTGAAAAAGCTTGAAGACGAACTCGGTGTGCTGATTTTCGAGCGCAGCAAGAGCGCGGTGCGCCTGACCCCGGTCGGCGAAACCATCGTTGCCCAGGCACAGAAGGTCCTGGAGCAGGCCCAGGGCATTCGCGAATTGGCCCAGGCCGGCAAGAACCAGCTGACCGCGCCACTCAAGGTGGGCGCCATCTACACCGTCGGCCCCTACCTGTTCCCGCACCTGATTCCCCAACTGCACCGGGTCGCGCCGCAGATGCCGCTGTACATCGAAGAGAACTTCACTCACGTACTGCGAGACAAACTGCGCAATGGCGAGCTCGACGCGATCATCATCGCCCTGCCGTTCAACGAGGCCGATGTCCTGACCCTGCCGTTGTACGATGAGCCCTTCTACGTACTGATGCCCAGCGACCACTCCTGGACCAAGAAGGAAACCATCGACGCCAGCCTGCTCAACGACAAGAGCCTGTTGCTGCTGGGCGAAGGCCACTGCTTCCGCGACCAGGTGCTGGAGGCCTGCCCGACCCTGACCAAGGGCAACGACGGCGCCAAGCACACCACCGTGGAATCCAGCTCCCTGGAAACCATCCGCCACATGGTCGCCTCGGGCCTGGGCATCTCGATCCTGCCGCTGTCGGCGGTGGACAGCCATCACTACGCCCCCGGGGTGATCGAAGTGCGCCCACTGACCCCACCGGTGCCGTTCCGCACCGTGGCCATCGCCTGGCGCGCCAGCTTCCCGCGACCCAAGGCCATCGAGATCCTCGCCGACTCGATCCGCCTGTGCTCGGTGGCCAAGCCGCCCGCCGCGAGCTAAGCAAGCGCAATGACTGAGCTGTCGAAAGTGCCGGTCACGGCACTCAAGGGCGTTGGCGAAGCCATGGCCGAAAAGCTGGCCAAGGTCGGCCTGGAAAACCTCCAGGACGTGCTGTTCCACCTGCCCCTGCGCTACCAGGACCGCACCCGCGTGGTGCCGATCGGCGCCCTGCGCCCCGGCCAGGATGCGGTGATCGAGGGCACCGTCAGCGGTGCCGACGTGGTCATGGGCAAGCGCCGCAGCCTGCTGGTGCGCCTGCAGGACGGCACCGGCGGCCTGAGCCTGCGCTTCTACCATTTCAGCAACGCGCAGAAAGACGGCCTGAAACGCGGCACCCGCGTGCGCTGCTACGGCGAAGCCCGGCCCGGCGCCTCGGGCCTGGAGATCTACCACCCGGAATACCGCGCCATCAGTGGCGACGAACCGCCGCCGGTAGACCAGACCCTGACCCCCATCTACCCGCTGACCGAGGGCCTGACCCAGCAGCGCCTGCGCCTGCTCTGCCAGCAGAGCCTGGCCCTGCTCGGCCCGCGCAGCCTGCCGGACTGGCTGCCGGAGGAATTGGCCCGGGACTATCAACTGGCGCCCCTGGACGATGCGATCCGCTACCTGCATCACCCACCGGCGGACGCCGACGTCGACGAACTGGCCCTCGGGCATCACTGGGCCCAGCACCGCCTGGCGTTCGAGGAATTGCTGACCCACCAGCTGTCCCAGCAACGCCTGCGCGACAGCCTGCGCTCCCAGCGCGCCCCGGTGCTGCCAGTGGCCAAGAAGCTGCCGGCCCAGTACCTGAAGAACCTCGGCTTCGCTCCCACGGGCGCGCAACAACGGGTCGGCAACGAGATCGCCTACGACCTGAGCCAGCCCGAACCCATGCTGCGCCTGATCCAGGGTGACGTCGGCGCCGGCAAGACCGTGGTCGCCGCCCTCGCCGCCCTGCAGGCCCTGGAAGCCGGTTATCAGGTGGCATTGATGGCGCCCACCGAGATCCTCGCCGAGCAGCACTTCATTACCTTCAAGCGCTGGCTCGAACCCCTGGGCCTGGAAGTCGCCTGGCTGGCGGGCAAGCTCAAGGGCAAGAACCGCGCGGCCGCCCTGGAACAGATCGCCGGCGGCGCACCGATGGTGGTAGGCACCCACGCCCTGTTCCAGGATGAGGTGCAGTTCAAGAACCTGGCCCTGGTGATCATCGATGAACAGCACCGCTTCGGCGTCCAGCAGCGCCTGGCCCTGCGCCAGAAAGGCGTTGGCGGCCGCCTCTGCCCGCACCAGCTGATCATGACCGCCACGCCGATTCCACGAACCCTGGCGATGAGCGCCTACGCCGACCTGGACACCTCGATCCTCGACGAACTGCCCCCGGGTCGCACGCCAGTCAACACCGTGCTGGTCACCGACAGCCGCCGGGTCGAGGTGATCGAGCGGGTACGCGCCGCCTGCGCCGAAGGGCGCCAGGCCTATTGGGTCTGCACCCTGATCGAAGAATCCGAGGAGCTCACCTGCCAGGCCGCCGAAACCACCTTCGAAGACCTCTCCAGCGCCCTGGGCGAACTGCGCGTGGGGTTGATCCACGGCCGCATGAAACCGGCGGAGAAAGCCGCGGTGATGGCCGAATTCAAGGCCGGCAACCTGCAACTGCTGGTGGCCACCACGGTGATCGAGGTCGGCGTCGACGTGCCCAACGCCAGCCTGATGATCATCGAGAACCCGGAACGCCTGGGCCTGGCTCAGTTGCACCAGCTGCGCGGCCGGGTCGGGCGCGGTAGCGCCGCCAGCCACTGCGTGCTGCTCTACCATCCGCCGCTTTCACAAATCGGTCGTCAGCGCCTGGGCATCATGCGCGAGACCAACGACGGTTTCGTCATCGCCGAAAAGGATCTGGAACTGCGCGGCCCCGGGGAAATGCTCGGCACCCGCCAGACCGGACTCTTGCAGTTCAAGGTCGCCGACCTGATGCGCGACGCCGATCTGCTGCCCGCGGTACGCGATGCCGCCCAGGCCCTGCTGGAGCGCTGGCCGGACCACGTCAGCCCGTTGCTGGAACGCTGGCTGCGCCATGGCCAGCAATACGGCCAAGTGTGAACCACCACTCAGTTAGTGAACCCTCGCCATAACCAAGCTGGTTATACTCGTCAAATTGTAAAAAAGCGGATACCAGACCATGACAGAAGTTGCCCTCGACATTGCAACCCCACACGCTCCGTCTGTTATCCGGTTGCTGCTCGGCAAGCTGGCCATCAGCTACAACGAAGTGCTCGACCAGCCGGGCCTGCCGGCTGCGCGCAGGGTCCAGGCAGTGCTGCTGGACGACGCCGTCGGCGCGCTGATGGTGCTGTTCCCGCAGAGCCAGCTACTGGACCTCAATCGCCTCGCCGAGCTCACCGGTCGCCGCCTCACCGCGGTATCCACCGAGCGCCTGGAGCGCATGCTCGGCAAGCACAGCCTGAGCCTGCTGCCCGGCCTGCCGGCGCTGACCAGCTCGCCCTGCCTGTACGAAGAAAGCCTGCTGCGCGAACCCAGCCTGCTGATCAATTCCGGCGAGCCCGGAGTGCTGCTGGAAATCACCAGCGAAGCCTTCAAGAGCATGCTCAACAAAGCCAGTGCCGGTCACTTCGGCGAGTCGCTGAGCAGCATCCGCCCCAACCTCGACCGCCCGGACGATGACCGCGAGGAAATCACCCAGGCCATGCAGGCGTTCACCGCGCGGCGCATCCAGCAACGCCTGGAAGCCACCATCGAGATCCCGCCGCTGGCGGAAACCGCACAGAAGATCATCAAGCTGCGGGTCGATCCCAACGCCACCATCGACGACATCACCGGCGTGGTGGAAACCGACCCGGCCCTGGCCGCACAGGTCGTGAGCTGGGCGGCCTCGCCCTACTACGCCTCGCCGGGTAAGATCCGTTCGGTGGAAGACGCCATCGTCCGCGTGCTGGGCTTCGATCTGGTGATCAACCTGGCGCTGGGACTGGCCCTGGGCAAGACCCTGAGCCTGCCCAAGGACCAGCCGCAACACGCCACGCCCTACTGGCAGCAATCGATCTACACCGCCGCGGTGATCGAAGGCCTGACCCGCGCCATGCCTCGCGCCCAGCGCCCGGAAGCCGGCCTGACCTACCTTGCCGGCCTGCTGCACAACTTCGGCTACCTGCTGCTGGCCCACGTGTTCCCGCCGCACTTCTCGCTGATCTGCCGGCACCTGGAGGTCAACCCGCACCTGTGCCACAGCTATGTCGAGCAGCACCTGCTGGGCATCAGTCGCGAACAGATCGGCGCCTGGCTGATGCGCTACTGGGACATGCCGGACGAGCTGTCCACTGCCCTGCGCTTCCAGCACGACCCGAGCTACGACGGCGCCTTCGCCGAGTACCCGAACCTGGTGTGCCTGGCGGTGCGCCTGCTGCGCAGCCGAGGCATCGGTTCCGGCCCCCACGAAGAGATCCCCGACGCCCTGTTCGAGCGCCTGGGCCTGAGCCGTGACAAGGCCGAAGACGTGGTGAGCAAAGTGCTGGAAGCGGAAGTCCTGCTGCGGGAACTGGCTTCGCAGTTCAGCCAGGCCTGACCCCATTCGCCGGCAAGCCGGCTCCTGCACCCGCCTTGTAGGAGCCGCCTCGCCGGCGAAGTCCCACCATCAAGCCTTGGGCTTGGCCTTCTTCGGTTTCAGATACTTGGTCAGACCCTGGAACCAGATCACCAGCGCCGGGTTGCCCTTGATCTGAATCGACTTGTCCTGAATCCCGGTCATGAACGCCAACTGCTTGTTCTTCGCCTGCATCGTGGCGAAGCCGTAGGCGGCGTCCTTGAAGGCAATGGCGAACGCAGGCTGCGGATAGAACCCCGAACGACTGGTAATGCGCTGGTCCTTGACGAAGAAATGCCGAGCAACCTTGCCGTCGAGGGTCTGCAGCTGGAACACCAGCTCCTTGTCGCCCAACTGTTGCTGGAAAGCGGGATTGTTGCGGCTGGCCTTGCCCATCAACAGGCCAAGCATCCAGAGAAGAAAACGAAATTTCATGCACGGCGCCTCAGTGGAATTATTAGGTGGCCGGCGCAGTTTAACCTGTAACGTGAAGAGCGCCAGTCGATCAGGCCAATTACTCGGAGATCGACTGGCGTTCAACGCTTATCGCGACATCTTGTCAGACAATCACTGACTCAGACGTTAGGGCAAGGCACCGGAGCCCAGTCGCCCAGGTCCGGGTTCTTGCACATGCTGTTGACCTGAGTCTGACCGGTGGTCGCAACCTTGCTGATCTCGGCTTGCTTGGTCTTGGCCTGCTGGATCGACTTCTCGGTGTTCACCGCTTCGGCCGGCACGGTCGGCAGCTTCGGCTGCTTGACCTTCTGCTGCTTCTTCTTGCCGCCGGTGGTGGTCACCGGAGTGGTATCGGCGGTGGCGACTTTCACCACGTCGGTGCGCTGCACGCCCACCTGCTGCAAGTCCTGCTCATAGGCCTGGTTGTACTTGTTCAGGTCTTCGCTGGCCCGGCCGTTCACCGCGGCGATCAGGTCGTTGGACTCTTTCAGGCCGCTGACGATTTCCGCCAGGCGCTTGCGCCCTTCCACGTCATTGATGCTGTTGGCCTTGCGCGCGCTGATCAGGCTGTCGAAGGCACGCTGGTAGCAGGTTTGCGAAGCGCGGGCATAGGCCGTGCTGCGATCGATGTCGGCCGCGCTCTTGTTGACGTCGGTGGCGTAGGAAGCGATGCGCTGATTGTCGTCGGCGATCTGTTTCTGGCGCTCGGTGTAGTAACCGGCGGCGCCACCGGCCAGGGCACCGCCTGCGGCGCCGATGGCGGCGTTGCGACCACGGTGGTCGCCGTCACCGGTCAGGGCACCGAGCAGTGCGCCACCGGCGGCGCCCAGGGCGGCTCCGGTCACCACCGACTTGGTCATGTCCGAATCGGTGGCACGCAGGTGCTGTACCGGTTCGTAGCAGCTCGGGTAGTACTCGACCTTGGTGGTCGAAGCGACCTTGGACACCGGAGAGGTCGCGCAACCGGTCAATACGGTGCTGAACCCGGCGGCAACCAACAGCAGGTGACGCTTGGATGTTGAAGCAAATGGCTTGCGGGAAAAAAGCATGTTGATGATCTCGATTAGTGTTGACCTACTCGGCACGACATCAGGTCGTCCGAGCTCCTCCAGGCTCGACAGACAGCGGCCGGTCATGACTTCTGACCGGTCGATGCGAGCAGTTCCTTCAAAATCGTCGCCGGGTCGGCTCGCCGTTGCTGGCGATAATCCCCGACATGGCGGACGAATAACGTAGCGCGCGTCACCAGGCTCTTGCCGAGCACCGGCTTGCGATTGAGCTCTTCCTTGATCCGTTGAAATTGCGCCTGGATCACCGCGTCGGTGTAACGGGTGCCCGTGGCCAGGTTGTCGATGTAGATCGCCACCGCCCCGTCCAGCGCACTGCGGCCGTTGTCGATGGCTTCGGCGAACAGCTTGGCGCTGGGTTCGTCCTTGGCATCGATGGCCTGCTGCTGGCTCTTCTTCAGGTTGGTCAGGCGGATGTTGTAGTTGTTGATGGTTTCGGCCACCAGCGCCGACGACTGGATCAGGTTGCCGGCCGCCTCCTCGCGCTGCTGGGCGATCAGCGAGACATTGCGCTTGAGCTCTTCGTTGACCAGCCCCAGCTCCGCCTGCAGGCGCGGATCGACACTGGCGGCAATGATGCTGTCCAGGCGCTTGGTGGGGTCCTGGGCCTCATCGATGGCATCGGTCAGGGACGCCAGGCGGCCCTCCTTCTGCCACTGGGCGAACAGTTCCTTGTAGCGCGAACGCGGGGCCGACAAGGCGCCGATGGCCACCCGAAAGCCCGTGGTTTCGTTGCTCTGCTCAGTGCCGTCGGCGCCGAACAGCGGGTACTCGCGGCGCATCCCGGTAAACAGCGTGCCCTCGCCTTCCAGGTAATTGCCGCCCTTGACCACGAAGCCGCCGTAGGTGCCCTGGCGCCGCCCGGCGCGCACCAGCTGGAAGGATTCCTGGACCATCTCGGCGGCGTTGCCGATCACGTCGAACATCCCGATGGGGTTGGGCAGCTTGGTGCCGATCGGCATCAAGCGCGCCGCCTGGCCGGTGCCGCCGGCCACCTGGTTGAACACCGCCCAGTCCGCCAGCGGGCCGTCTTCCTCGCTGCCCTCGACCCGGCGCGGAAACAGCCGCCCTTCCAGCTCCTGGCGGCTGACCGCCTGGCCGCCACGGGCGGCGTACTCCCATTCCACTTCGGTGGGCAGGCGCACGAAGCCCAGGCCGCCGTCGTCGGAGGAACTGCCACGGCCGCTGACCGGCAGCAGATCACGGTGATGCTTCATCAGCCAGGCGCTGTAGACCGCGGCGAAACGCTCGGCCTCGAAACGCGACAACTTGACCTTGGGCAGGCGCCCCTGCAGGCCGTCCGGCGCCTCACAGGCCGGGGCCGGCTCGCCACTGGCCAGGGACTGGGCCTGAGCCATGACCTGGGCGTACTGGCGGGCGGTAACCTCGTACTTGCCGATGAAATACAGCATCGGCTTGAGGGGCACCCCGTTGCCGGTTTTCGGCAAGGCCGGGCCGATGGTCTTGCCCCAGGCCGCGGGCAGGTCCTTGAGGGTGAACTGGCCGTTGATGTAGTCCCGGCGATAGCCGGAAATGAACGACTGCTGATAGCCGCTTTCACCTTCGCTGAAGGGGTAGCCGAGGTTCACCTCGCGGTCGTCCAGGGTGCCCTGGGCCAGGACGTAGACGTAGCGGAACACCATCTCGCCCTCACAGGGCAAGGGCAGGCTGACGTCGTCCGGCAACGGCTTGGGGTTGTCCATCTTGTTCACCGGCTCTTCGGCCCACACGGCTCCGGCCAGGGTCAAGGCCAGCACGGTGCTGATCAACTTATACATCGCGAATTCCTTCACAGGCTTCAATGCGCGACACCCGCCAGCCGCCCAGCGCGGCGGCCAGGGTGCTGACGCCCAGCGTCGCCAACAGGGCCAGTCCGTAATGGACCGGCAGCAGGTGGCTGGCGTACTCGCCGGGCGCCTGCATGAACAAATAATTCAGCCCGGCCTGGGCCAGGCCATACAGCGCGCCACTCAACAGCGCGGCAAACCCGGCGCTGTACAACGCCTGGGCCACCACGAACAGCAACAGCGCGCCGGTGGAAAACCCCAGCAGGCGCAGCACCGACAACTCCCGACGCTTGCGCTCCACCGCCGCCAGGGCCCCGGCGAAGATCGCCGCGAAGGCGCCCGCCAGGGCCAGCCCGGCGATCACCCAGAAGACGATGGACAGGTTGCGGCTCAAGGACTGCACCTGGGCGATGGTCTGCGCCTGGGTCGCCACCAGCAGGCCACGCTCGGCGAAATACAGCCGCAGCGGCTCGACGTCATCCAGATCGCGGGCATACAGGCGAAACGCCGGATAGACCCGCTGCGCAGACACCGCCTGGGCCTCGCCAAGCCAGCCCAGGGCCGCCACGGCGCGACCGTCGCGATAATCCTCGGCGGCCTCCAACAACGTCAGGGGGGCGAACAACGCGTCCCGGGCAAAGGCCTCCAGGGGCAGGATGCCCTCGACCTGAACCCGGGTCCGCTGCACTTCGCTGCGCCCTGCCACTTGCCGGCCAAAGCTCGCCTGCAGCCAGTCCCCCGGCTGCACCCCAAGCTTCTCGGCGGCGGTGCGGCTGAGCAGCACGCCGTTCATGTTCCGAGGGGCCGGCAAGCGGCCGAGCAACGGGTCGCCGACCGCCGTGGGCAGCATCTCCACGGTCAAGCCGATATCCCCAGTGCCCCGGGACAGATCCGCCGTGGCGGCGATCTGCCGGGTGCGCGGCAAGGCAAAGGCCACGTCCGGGCGCAGCCCCAGTTCAACGATAAAGCTGGCGCTGAAGCGTCCGCCGCCCAGGGGAATGATCTCGCGCACCGCCGGGTCCTTTTCCAGACGCTCGGTGAGGCTGCTGACCAGCCCGAACTTGAGCCCGAACAGCACCAGCAAAGGGGCGATCACCGCCACCAGGGCCAGCACCGAACAAGCCGACAGCCAAGAGTCGGCGCGGTAGTCCTGCCAGGCCAGGGCAGCGGTCAGGGACGCACGCATCAGCAGGCCTCCCCGAGGGTCGCGGTGACCCCGCCGTCGGCATCGCGCCGGCAGGCAATGCGCCGCACCTGCAAGCCATTGGCCCGGGCCAACACCTCATCGTGGGTGGCGATCACGCAGCACACCCCCTGCTCGCGGGATTGCTGCACCAGCAGCTGCATCACTCTTTGCGCGTTCAAGGGGTCCAGGGCCGCGGTCGGCTCATCCGCCAGCAGCACCTGCGGGCCATGGGCCAGGGCCCGAGCGCAACTGACCCGCTGGCGCTGGCCCACCGACAGGGCCGCGGGCTTCTTGTGCAGTTGATCGGCGATCTCCAGGCGCTCGGCCAGCCGCCGGGGAATACCGTCGTCGGGCAGCCCCAGCAGTTTGCGCGGCAGGCCGATATTCCCGCGCACATCGAGAAAGCCCAGCAGGCCGCCGGTCTGCAGCACATAGCCCAGGTGCCGGCTGCGCAATTGCGCCAGGGCACTGTGGCCGGCGCCGCGCCAGATCCCGAGGATGTCGATGGCGTCCCTGGCCGGGGCAAATTCGAAGCGCGCCGCCGAATCCGGGGCCAGCACCAGCGCCAGCAGATCGAGCAAGGTGCTCTTGCCGCAACCACTGGGGCCGACCACCGCCAACTGGTCGCCCGCGCGCAGTTGCAGCCGGGGGATCTCCAGGCTGTAGCGTTGGCGACCCTCGCCGCGGCTCTTGCGTACCTGCGCCAGATCGAGCATCACGGCAGCGTCGACAACGGAACGCGGTACAAGGCATCGCCCGGCTCGGCATCGCCGAAGCGCACCCAGTTGGCCAGGTCGTTGTGGAAGGTTTCGTAGAGGCGGATCTTCGAATCCAGCTCGTCGATGAAATCTTCCTGCTCGGCCACGCTCAACGACAGCCACAGGTCCTGGGTCATGTTCAGCGACTTGCTGCGGTACGGCAGGCCTTCCAGGTATTCGCCGAGCACGCCGCCGTCGGCCAGGTTGCCGCCCTTGCGCAGGGCCGACGGGTCGCGGCTCATGTAGGCACTGGCGCTGGCGATTTCCTGGAAGAAGTCCTTGGGCGAGGTCTGGGTCTTGCGCGCCGCGTCGACGATTAGTTTTAGCGACTGCTGCAAGTCGTTGAGCTGCAACTTGGTGAGCATCACGCAGACCTGGAACGCCGGCAGCGCCGGGTTGGTCAGGTCGCGGTCGGCGGTCCAGGCGCTGACCAGCTGCGGCGCCTGACTTGCGGATTTACGACCGAGAAAATCCATGTGCATGGCGTAGCCGATGGCTGCCGATTTCTGCGCGATGCTCGGCGCCGCCGCCAGCAGCGGGACTTCCTGGTGCTGGTTGCTACGCACCTGATGCACCAGGTCGGCGAACACCGTGCCGATCTCGTCGACCCGTTCGCCGAACTTGCGCACATCGCCACCGGGCACCGGAATGTACAGGTCGCCGATCTTCGGGTTGGCGTCGGCGGTCAGTACCCGGTACTGGGTTTCCGCCTGGGCGTGGTTCTTCTTGCCGGCATCGGTGCGCAGGTGCAGGGCGTAGATCTTGATCTGCTTGCCCAAAGCCGCCTGGCGCACTTCCGCCTCGTTCATCTGGGTGCGGCTGTAGGGGTCGTTCTTGCGCAGGGCGCCGGCATCGCTGACCAGCAGGATCAGGCGGCCGCCGTAGCCCTTCCAGTCCATGCCTTCCACGGCCTGCATCACCCCGGCGAAGGCGTCTTCGTTGAACGAGTGGCTGGAGACGTTGGTGGCCTTGACCTGGCTCACCAGCTCCTGGAAACGCTGGGGATCGCGGCCCTGGTCGAGGGTCACCAGGGTCTTGGTCACATACTCCAGGCCCGGGGTCTTGCTGGTGTTGTTGCGAAAGCCCACCAGGCCGAAGCTGACGCTGTCCAGCTCGCCGCGCCCGGCGATCTTGCTCTGCAGCTCGTGCACCACGTCGCGCACCTGATCGATGTACGGCTGCATCGACACCGAGGTGTCCACCACCAGCACCACCGCGGTGCGGAAGGCATCGGCGGCGGCCGGCGGGCTGTTCGCCGGCAGCGCCTTGCCGCTGCTGTCACTGATGCTCTGCGGGCTGTTGCCCGGGTCGATCGAGGCGACATTGAGCAACTGCACCGGCTGGCCGTTCTCGTCGAAGCTCTCCTTGGCGTCGAAGATCGGCAGCAGGTAGAACTGCTCCTGGGGCACCGCGCTGGCATTGGGTTCCAGGGCCAGCACCTGCTGCTCGTCCTGGGGATTCTTCTGCGCCCTGAGCAGCAGGTTCTTGGCCGCCGCCGGGTCCGCCAGTAGGCGCTCCAGCTCGCTGGCCTGGCGCACGAACATCACCGGCGCGCGGCCGGAGCGTTCGGTGAACTTCAGCACCAGGCTCTGCTTCCAGTCGCTGACCTGCTCGGCCGGCAACCAGCCGGCGCTGCGGCCGTCACTGGCGGCGCCCAGGCGCAGCCAGGAGCGGCCGTCAAGATTCTTGCGCTGATACACATAGAGCACCGAGAACGCCGGCACCGGCTTGTTCGGCGTGGCCCCCGGCTCGCTGGAAAAACTCGCCCCCGGCTTGCTCAGCACCCGCTGGAACAGGGTCTTCTTGCCCGGCATCAGCAACGGCCGCTGGCCGCCATCGACATCCGCGGCCAGCGCCTGCTCCACCGGCGGCGCCACCACGGCAGGTGGGGTGCCGGCCGTCGTAGCGGTCTTGGGCGCAGGCGCCGGGCTGTCGCCGGACAACCACCAGTACCCCGCACCCGCCACGGCCAGGGCCACCGCCACGGCAACCCCGGCCAGGGCCAGCACCGGGCCGCGCCGCTGTTCGGAAGCGCCACTGCCGGCGGGCGGCAGATTGGCGGTGCGCGGCGGCACCGCTGGCTCCTCGGGCGGCTCGCGGCGCGGCGCCGGTTGCGGCGCCTGTTGCGGAATCTCGATCGACACCGGGGTCAACCCGGCCAGGTCGTTGCTCTGAGGTGCAGGCTGGGTTGCAACCTGGGGTGGCAGCGGCAACGGCTGGATCAGCGTCGCCTCCACATCGGCCGTCTCCGGCGGCAGGTTGTCCAGGGCCGCCAGCAAGGCCGCCGCGTCCGGGTAGCGTTCCGCCGGGTCCTTGGCCAGCAGCTTGCGCAGGATGTGCTGGTAGCGCCCATGGTGCAGCGGCAGCTCCGGCAAGGGTTCGGTGAGGTGGGCCAGGGCCGTGGACAGCGCGTCGGTGCCGTTGTACGGCAACTCACCGACGAGAATTTCATACAGCACCACGCCCAGGGCATACAGGTCGGCGCGACCGTCGATGTCCTGGCCACGGGCCTGTTCCGGGCTCATGTAGCTGGGCGTGCCCACGGCGAAACCGGCCTGGGTGAACTGGGTGCGATCGTCCAGGGACTTGGCGATGCCGAAGTCCGAGAGCACCGCCGTGCCATCGGCACGGAACAGGATGTTGGCCGGCTTCACATCGCGGTGCACCAGCCCCTGGGCATGGGCATAGCCCAGGGCCGAAGCGATCTGGCGGATGTAGGTCAGGCCCTGCTCCGGGGTCAGCCCGGCGGCGATGCGCTCTTTGAGGGTGCCGTTGGGCAGGTACTCCATGGCCATGTAGTACAGCTCGCCGACATTGCCGATGTCGTGGATGGTCACGGTGTGCGGGTGCGACAGCCGCGCCAGGGTCTTGCCCTCACGCAAGAAGCGCTCGCAGAAGCTCGGGTCGGCGGCCAGCGCCGCGGCCATCACCTTGAGCGCCACCTTGCGTTCCAGGGAACGCTGGGTCGCCAGGTACACGGTGGCCATGGCGCCTTCGCCAATCTCGCCCTGGATGTCAAAGCCGGGAATCAGAATGTCCATGGTCAGTGTCCTGCGGCCTTGATCACGATGGCGGTGATGTTGTCCGGCGCGCCCCGGGTCAAGCCCAGGTGGATCAGGCTGCGCACCACATCGTTGGGCTCGCTGTGACTCAGCACGTCGCGCAGTTCGAAGTCTTCGGCGGTCTTGTTCAAGCCATCGCTGCACAGCAGGAAGGTGTCGCCGTCCTGCACCTGCAGGTCGACCTGGGACAGCTGCAACTGGGCCTCGACGCCAATCGCCCGGGTGACGATGTTGGCCCGCGGATGCACCCGCGCCTCGGCTTCGCTGAGCAGGCCGCTGTCCTGCAGGTCCTGGACGTAGCTGTGATCCCGGGAAATGCTTTCCAGCTGCTCGTCCCGCAGCCGGTACAGGCGACTGTCGCCGGCCCACAGGCACACGCCCCGAGCGCCGCGCACCGCCAGCAGGACCACGGTGCTGCCCATCATGGTCACCCCGCGATTGGCGGTTTCCTCGCGCACCGCGGCGTTGACCGCGGCCAGGCCATTGCGCAGCGCGGCGACGTACTGCTCCAGGCTCTCGGCCGCCGGCACCGCCCGCAGGCTGTCGACGATCAGGCTGCTGACATAATCCCCGGCGGCGTGCCCGCCCATGCCGTCGGCCACCAGCCACAGGCCGGTCTCCGGGGCTTCGAGCCAGGCGTCTTCGTTGATTTTCCGCACCATGCCGACATGGCTGTAGCTGGCGGACTGGTAGGACAGTTGCGGCGCTGAACCCATTTAGACGGCACCCTCTTGTCCGAGCAAAAATTGCGCAAATTCACTGGCCGGCGGCAGGCCCTGGCAGCGCAGCAGCATCGGGCTGATGTACTGCGAACCCCGGCCCCACCACAGACTCGTCCCCTCGCCGGCCTGGGCCGCGAGCACCGCGCCCCGGGCCTGGGGGTCGCTGACGTAAAACCGTTGCAGGCCGGCGTAATGGCTGACCTCGACCCGCCGCGCCGGGTTCGGCGCGCCCAAGGCCTGCAGGCCCTGCTCCAGGGCCTCGAAATGGGCACCTTCATCCAAGGTCGCCAGCAGCAGTTGTTCCACCTGCTCGAACCACTGCTCCGGGCCACTGACCAGGGACGTCAACTCCGCCCCGGGCTCCAGCAGCGCGGCCACGGTCAGGGGGAAATAGCGCCCGACCCGGTCAATGCTCGGCATCACCACTCCCACCGCCGCCTGGGGCCCGCAGACGCCCGGGGCCAGGGCGAAGCGCCATAACGGGCTGATCAGGTAGGCGTTGAGCCACTGCTCGCCCAGGGCGTTCTGGCTGGCCAGCAGCCCCGCCGCCAGCCAGCTGTCCCAAGGGCCGATAAAACTCTGCGGCAGGCCGCGGCTGACAAAATCGCCGCGGCTGGCCAACTTGCCGTACAGGCCGGGCGCAGTCATAGCCGCTCCGGCAGGCTGAAGCCGCTGAGCACCCGGCTCTTGAACGGGTTGAAGGCACTGCTGGCGCGCAGCTCGTAGGAGATGCTCGCGCCATCTACCCGCAGCCGCAGGTTGAAGCGGTCCGGCGAATTGGTGGCGGTCAGGTCCGACTGCTCCAGCAGGCGGAACCAGGCCCAGGGACCGTCCAGGGTCACCCCGGAACGCCCGGTGGCCGACGGCGGCATGATCGACAGGCGCACCACGCCGATGCTCCCCGGGTTCGGCCACTGCATGGCCACCGGGCGGCTCGGGCCGTGGTCGTAGCTCAGTTGCTGGCCGTCCAGGTCGAGCAGGAACTGGCTGATGCTGGCGTCCATGGCCACCGGCTTGAGCTCGAAGCGCACTGCCGGCTGGGTGCCGCCGCTGGAGCGGAAGAACGCATCACGAATGTTCGCCGCGCGCTGGAAGGTCTGCAGCACACCGGGGGAGATCCCCAGTTTCTGCGCCGCGCCCGGCTGCCAGCTCCAGGTGGTGGTCGAGGTGTTGACGTAAGGCTGCAGGTACTTGCGGAAGTAGTTGTCCATCCCCCCGCCGGTGCCGAAGAACTGGCCGAAGTCTTCCAGGGTCGCGTCCCGCGAGCTGCCCGGCGACATCGGATAACGCCCGCTCAGGGACTGGCGATAGACGTTCACCACTTCGCTGACCCAGGCCGCGTTCAGTTGATTGCGCACCCCGCCCATCATGCTGTTGGTGGTGGAACCGACCACCGATTTGACCAGCCCCTGGACCATCGGCGGCTGACGCTCGGCGGTCAGGCTGACCCGGGCGGCCGCGGCGCTGGCCTGATTCTTGGCCTCGCCCAGCAGCGCGTCGCCGCTGGCCCCGACCATGGCGCTGACCTGCACGTACAGGGCGTTAATGTCCGAGAGCAGGCCGTCGATGGCCGCCGGCTCGCCCTCGCCCTTGCTCACCAGGCTGTTGAGGTCGGCAAAGTGCGCGCTCACCGGGTCGTCGCTGCTGGCCACGGCAGCCGGGTTGGTCGCCTGCTCCTGGCCCAGCAGCGAACCCAGGCGCTGCTTGAGCTGATCGACGCCGCCCTCGACCTTCTGGCCCTGGGCCGCCAGCAGGCGTTCTTCCTGTTGCAGGTCGGTTTCCTTGGCCACCGCCACCAGCAGTTTCTTCAGCGGCGAGGTGGGCCCGGAGAGAATCCGCAGCACATCGGCGGCCTGGGCCACGCTGGTGATCGGCACGAAGTCGATGTCCGCCAGCAAGGCGTCCCACTGGCGCAGGTAGTCCTGGAAGTACAGGCGACGCACGTCGGCGGCGAGGCTGGCGACGTTCTGCTGGTCGGCCTGATCGCGGCCCAGTACCCACTGCTCTTCCGCCAGGGTGCCGGCCTGGTTGAGGCTGGCCAGGAGGAAGGCCTGGCGATAGCCCTTGGCGGTGAACAGCCCGCTCAGGGGTTCGCTCAACGGCTTGCCGCTCTTGCGGGTGAACACCAGCGCCGCGTCGCGACCACCGGCTTCGCTGAGGCGGAAGTCCGGCACGCCGTCCGGCAGCTTGGCGCGCTTGACCCGGTCATACACGCGCTGGGCCACCGGCAGCTGTTGCAGCTGGCGGCGCAGGTCGTCGATCAGGCGCTGGTCCAGCCGCGCATTCGGTGGATGCTTTTCGAACAGCGCCTGCAGGTGCCCGGTCAGGGCCTGACGCTGGTCCGGCGGCAGGTCGCGGGCCAGGGTACGGTCCCAGTCCAGGGTGATCCAGGCCTTGATGAAGTCCGGGTCGTAGTGCTCGCTGTCCGCCAGCATCAGGTAGGCCTTGAGCCCCTCGTAGAGGAAGTCCGAGTTGCCGCCGCTGTGCAGTTGCTCCTCGATACGGGTCATCAGCCGTGGGGCGAACACCGCCACCAGCAGCTTGCGATAGACACTGGCGGCCTCAGCTTCGAGCATGTCGCCCTGATACAGGCCCAGGCCCTCGGCCCAGCCCGGCGCATCGCCGGCCAGATGGCGGGTGGCGTTGAGCAGCGGCAGCACCGCCAGCACATCGCGCTGGGCCGAACTGAGGTTCTGCACGTCCTGGCGCACCGGCGCGACACGCTGGTCGACCTGGGCGATATAGGCCTGGTTGGCCCGGTAGCTGATGATCCACAGGGTGCCGACCACCAGCACCAGCGCCACGGTGGCCGCCAGGGCGCCACGGGCGATCCATTTGCGCCGGCGCTCGACCTTGGGATTGACCCCCACCAGCCCGCGCTCGGCAAAGGCCACGGCGCTGAACAGTTTCTCGATGAAGTAACTGCGCCCGGTGCCGGTCTGCCGCGCCAGGTGCTGGCGGTCCAGGTTCATGCTCTGGGCCATGGCGCCGATCAGCCGGTCGATCGGGCTGCCTTCCTGGGTGCCACTGGTGAAATACACGCCGCGCAGCAGCACCCGCTCTTCGAAGGCGTTGGGTTTGAACACGCCTTCGAGGAAGCCCTGCAAGGACTCCTTGAGCGCCGCGAATTGCTGCGGGAAGCCATAGATCAAGTCGCGCCGCGCCGGGTCGCGTTCCTGTTGCAGGCGCTCCACCAGACGCTCGTTGAGGCGCTGCTCCAGGGCCGCCAGTTCCGCCGGCAACTGGGCCAGGGGGCTGTCGCCGCTCTTGCCGTCGTCCAGGGCGAAGGTCATGCCCCAGACCTGGGCCCGCTCTTCCTTGCTCAGGGAATCGAAGAACTCCATGAAGCCCGGCACCAGATCGAGCTTGGTCAGCATCAGGTAGATCGGGAAGCGCACCCCCAGCTGGGTGTACAGCTCCTGGATGCGCAGGCGGATCGCCGCCGCGTGGGCCGCGCGCTCCGCTTCGCTGCCCAGCAGCAGGTCGGAGAGGCTGATGGCGACGAAGGCGCCATCGATCGGCCGCCGCGAACGCTGGGTTTTCAGCAGGTCGAGGAAACCCAGCCAGGCCGCCTTGTCCACCGAGGCGTGGCTGTCCTGGGTGGTGTAGCGCCCGGCGGTGTCCAGCAATACCGCCTGATCAGTGAACCACCAGTCGCAGTTGCGGGTGCCGCCCACGCCGCGCACGGCACCGGCGCCCAGCTGCGCGGCCAGGGGGAAATGCAGGCCGGAGTTGACCAGCGCGGTGGTCTTGCCCGAGCCCGGCGGGCCGATGATCACGTACCACGGCAGCTCGTAGAGGTTGCGCCGCTCGTCACCGCCAAGCTTGGCCTTCTTCAACAGCGCCAGGGCTTCGTCCATGCGCTGGCGCAGGGCCGCCAGTTCTTCGGCGGTGGCCACGCTGTCCGGGTCCGGCGGGGTATCGGCGGCCAGGCTCTGCAACACCTTGGCCGCGTGCCGACGAGCCTGGATGATGCGAAACACCCGATAGCCGATCCACAGCGCGAAGATCACAATGATCAACGCCCAGCGCCGGCCTTCCGGCACCAGGAACTCCAGCAGCGGGCCAATGAACCAGATGATCAGGCTCAGGGCGATCAGCCCCAGCAGCGGGATCACCCAGCGAATCACAAAACTGAAAAACGCCTTCACTCGACCCCCTCCGCCAATACGCTGATTTCGACCCGACGATTACGCGCCCGCCCTTCGGCGGTGGCGTTGCTGGCCAGCGGCTCGGTGTCGCTGCGGCCTTCGGCGCTGAAGCGCTCCGGCTGGCCGGTCTTCGCCGCGAGGATCTGCAGCACCGATTCGGCGCGGGCCTGGGACAGCTTCCAGTTGGACGGGAAGCGCAAGGTAGCGATCGGCCGGTTGTCGCTGTGGCCGGTGATGCGCACCTGGCCCTTGACCTTGCGCACCGCGTCGGCGATGCGCAGCATCAGCGGCTGGTAGTCATCGAGAATGCTGGCGCTGGCCGAGGCGAACAGCTCGTCGCCACGGATAGTCACCACCGAACGGTCGACGGCATCTTCCACCGCCACCCGCCCGGCCTTGATGTCTTCGGCGAGGAAACCGGCCAGGCGCGGACGCTCGACGATCTTCGGCTGGATCACCGGGCGATCCAGGGTCTGCACCGGGATTTCGCCCAGGGCATGGATGTTCTTGAACACCGGCTCGGCGTCCGCCGCCAGCTTCAGGCGCAGGCCGAACAGCAGCACCAGGAGCAGCGCCACGCCAATCGCGATGCCGACCCAGGGCGGCATGAACTGGGCCAGCCGGTCACGGGCCACGCTGACCCCGCGCCAATGCGGCGAGAGCTCGCGCTCGTGCTCGCCACGGGCGCTGCGGATGGTGGCCGCGGTGCGCTCGCGCAGGGCTTCGAGCTGGCTGCGGCCATCGATCATCACCCGGTAGCGACCTTCGAAACCCAGGCACATGCACAGGTACAACAGCTCCAGCAGGTACAGGCGCTCGCGGGGGCTCTGCAGGCAGTGCTCCAGCAACTGGAACACCTTCTCGCCGCCCCAGGCTTCGTTGTGCACGGTGATCAGCAGGCTCTGCTTGCCCCAGTCGCTGGTGCTGCCCCACGGGGTGCTGAGCACCGCTTCATCCAGGGCGGTGCACAGCGCATAGCGCGCCAGCAGCACGTCGTTGCGCGGCACGCCGGCGGCTTCCGCGCGCTCTTCGAACTGGCGCAGGTAGGCCAGCAACTGCGCCCGCAGGCTGGCCGGAGCCGGGTGCGCCAGGGTGCTGCGCAGCCTCGTGAGCAACGCCAGCAACGGACCGGCGGCACTTTCCAGGGGGTTCAGGCCCCGGGCCTGGCCGGCCGGCAAGGGCGCCGCCGGCATCGCCAATGACGGCGACGGCGCGGCCGCCGGGCGGCCGGGCTCGGGCGCACGGCCACCGGGGCGCGGCATGAATTGGGTGCGGTCATTGGCCGGGGACGGCTGCCCTGCCGAATCGTCGAAAGGATGCATCGCGACTTATCCTCGAATGGCCCAGAAGGCCAGGTTCAAGCCCGGGAATTCCCCAGCGACGTGGAACGCGAAGCCACCGGAATGAACCAGTTGTTTCCAGTGCTCGCTGCCACGGTCGAGCTCGTAGTAGGTGGAGCCTGCGTGATACGGCAGCTGCCGTGGCGCCACCGGCAGCGGCAACAGGCCGATGCCCGGCAGCTGCAGGTTGACCAGATCACGGATGTGCTCCACCGAGCCGACCTTGCTCTGCTGGGCGAAACGCCCGCGCAGGGTTTCCCCGGGCACGTCGGCGCGCACCACCAGGATGAAGCTGGCGCTCTCCAGCAGGGTGCGGTCGGCCAGCATCGCCACGTGCACGCCGTAGGCTTTCTCGACGATGGGGATCGGCGTCGCCTTGCTGTCGATCAGCATCGACAGCGCTTCGCGCAGGGCCTGCATCACCGGAGCGAAGCTCAGGGCCAGCTCGTCGTGCTGGTACTGCGGGTACTCGGCGGGGCGTCGAGTGCTGTTGGAGAAGGTCGAGAATTCACCGGCCAGGCTCACCAGTTCGCTGTACAGACGCTCGGGGTGCAGCGGGCTGATCTGGTTCAAGTGGCTGACCAGCGGCTGGGCGCGGTTGACCAGTTGCAGGAGCATGAAGTCGGCAATTTCCGAAGCACCGCCGGCGCCCGACGCCACCACGCGCCCGGCCAGGGCCTCGCCACGCTGGTGCAACAGGCCCAGCAGCTCGCTGCGAAACGCGCTCAGCGGCTTGGATGCGGCCACATCCAGCAGCGGCGGGATGTAGCTGTCATCCAGCACCAGGGCGCGGTCGGCGCGCTTTTCCTTGATCCGCACCACGCCGACGGCGGCGTAGTCGCTCAGGCCATCGGCGGCCGTGAGCAGGCGCAAGGCGCGGGAGCCCACGGCCACCGGCGCACGGTTTTCGAAGGGGGCGTTGTCGTCGCGCACCTCGCGCACCTGGCTCAGGTAGCGGGCGCCGCCCAGCTCCTCGCCTTCGTCCACGGTATCCCGGGCGCCGGCGCGCTTGAGCGGCAGCGCCAGGTACACCAGGCCGTCGCGCAGGGTGTCGTCGATGCTCAGCGGGCTGGGCGCCAGATCGTCATGGGGAATGTTGAACGGCGTACCGTCGGGCAGCAGGCCACGGGCGCTGACGATGGCCAGCTTGCCCTGGGCCAGCAGGCCCTGATCGATCCGCAGTTCGGAAAAGCCCCAGGCCCCCGCCGACAACGGACGGCTGCGGGCGTCGATGAGGTTTTCCAGGTAACGGTCATGCTGCTGGAAGTGCTGGGTTCCAATGAACATGCCTTCCGACCAGACCACGCGATTGTTCCAGGACATGGTTGCTCCGTTTGCCTATTGGGCAGGGCTGGATGGGGACGCCGCGAGCTCGGCGCTGACTGCGCGGACATCGAGGCCGATCTGATAGCTGTTGTTCAGGTGCGCGGCGGTATTGACGCTGACCCGCCACAGGGCCTGATCCACTTCGCGATAGCCCACCAGCAGGCCGACCTGACGGGTGGCCGGATCCAGGGTGCGCTTGAGGCTGAACTGGTCGCCGGGCTTGACCAGCACTTCGTCCTGGTCGATCAGGTCCGGGCCGAGGGTGGCCGGGGCCCGCTCCGCCAGGGCGAAGTAGTCGGCGCGCATGAAGGTGGCCGGGTTCTTCAGTTCGAAGATCCGCACCCGCACCGGCGTGCCCTGGCCGTCGGGGCCGGGGTTGAGTCCGGCCACGGCCTGGAAATGCAGCTCCACAGTGGTGGCGCCCGGCTCGGCTGGTTTGCTCGGCTCGGCAGGCGCCGGGGTGTCCTTGGCACAGGCCGCCAGTACCAGCATGGCGACCAATGTCAGCAATCGTTGAATCATCCTGCGTCCTCAATGACGTGTCAGCTGTCCGTGTATCCGTGGGTTCGGGGGAGGTTCCAGGCGCGCTCAGGAACGGCGCAGGCGCTGGGTGTGCTCTTCATAGGCGCGACTGAACTCGCGACCGAAGAGGTCCTGGAAATCGTCCTGGGCCTCTTGGGAAATCTGCTTGTAGAGCGCGGTGAACTGCTGCCAGTTCTGCGCCTGGCGCGAGCCGCTGAACAGGTTGCCCAGGCCACCGGGACGGGCCATGCGCGCTTCCAGCTCGGCGGGTTCGAAACGCCCGAGCAAGTGCTTGATGGCCGCTTCCACGCCGGCCATGACCGCCAGCTGGTGGGCCCGCAGGTCATCGAAGCTGTCCTGCACCGCCTGGTCCGGGGCCATGAACGCCTGGTTGCTGTGGCGCAGCAGCAGGAGCATGGCCTCGTCGACATTGGGGGCGAACTTCAGCGGGTTGTTTTCCACCGGGCGGATCATCGTCTGCTGCATGCGGAACTCGCCCTTGAGGCTGCTGCGCGCCCGCAACACATCGATCAGGCCCTCGACCATCAACCGGTAGCTGCGGCCCAGGCTTTCCATCTGCGCCTGGGCCTGCTGCGGGTCGATGCGCAGCTGATCCAGCCCGGCGCCACGCAGAAAGGCTTGCAACAGGTCGACCTGCGGCGCAACCGGCGCCGGAGCGGGTGCCGCGACCGGCGCCTGCGGTGCCTGGGCCGTGGGCGGCGGAGCGACCGCAGCAACAGCAAGCGGCGGCGCCGCGACCTCGACCGGCCGCGGCTGCGGCTGCGGCTGCGGCTGCGGCGGTTCTGCACCGAACAGGCCGATGCCGGCAAACGGGTCCGGCGCAACAGGCGCGGTCAGGGGCGCCGCCTCCGGCACCGGGGCCGGGGCCGGAATCGGCCGCGCCGGCGTATCACCGAACAGGTCCCAGTCTTCCGGAATCAGCGCCCCGCCCTGGGGTGCCAGGGGCTGTGGCGGTGGCACCGGCTGGGGCACGGCGGTGGGCGTCGGCGGGCGAAAATCGTGCTGCTCGGCGGGTACATGATCCGGCTGAGTGGCCGCAGGCGTGGCGCTCGGGGTCAGGAAGTCGAACAGGTCGGGGAAGGTGTCCTGGGCCGATGCGCCCTGAAAATGCGCCACCGGCGCCATGGCGATCGGCTCGATGGGCGTTGGGGCTACCGCTTGTCGGCCCATCAGCGCCTCGAAACTGTTGGAGCTGTCCCCGGAAAAAGCTTCAACCTGGGCGCGGTTGAGACTGAAATCGATGCGCGCACTGATCTCGTAATCGCCAATGCGGATGACCTCGCCATCTTCCAGCGGCTCGCTGTTACCCCGGCGCATGCGAATACCGGCACGGACTAACTCCACACCATTGGTACTGTTATCGGTCAAGTAATAACGGCCATCCTTGTATTGAATGACACAATGTCGCGCCGAAACTAAGCGCTCGGGATCGGGAAGTACCCAGTCGTTATCGGAACTGCGGCCAATTGCCATCATCCCCTGATCCATTAGTTTCTCAGGGCATTGACCAGGGGTGATCTTGTGATAACTAGTGATAGTCAAACACAGCGACATTTCGCCTCCTTGCTGTACTTCCGCGTGCGAACCGGTGCCGGGAAAAAAGTTCCGTAAAAAAATGAAAAGTCCGCAAAAAATCCTTTAAACAGCACCGTTCACAGCATGTTCGCTCAACTTGAACCGCACAGATGACAAAAGCTCTGCGCCCCGCCTCAATCTGACTCGCCGGTCAGGGAACTAAGTAAGTCGACATAACAGTGTCACGCGGGGCGAATAGCTTACCTTGACAAGCCACAACTACTACACCAAAAATGCACAACTTCTTGAACACGGATGATGGCTCACTAGTATCAACGA
This sequence comes from Pseudomonas sp. TKO26, assembly GCF_003225665.1. NCBI lineage: Bacteria > Pseudomonadati > Pseudomonadota > Gammaproteobacteria > Pseudomonadales > Pseudomonadaceae > Pseudomonas > Pseudomonas sp. TKO26. The sequence continues at coordinate 287,464 of NZ_QKLN01000007.1, read as the reverse complement.
GTCCATGTTTACCAAGAAATGTGCGCGAGTTCACAAACAACTAGTGCATTAATTGCCTGACTGTCCTGCAGGCTGATAGGGAGATCGAACCAGGTGGATGTACCGATGTTGCTCGCCGCCATTTCAGCAACTTCGCCTTGTGGCGAAGATCTGGAATATGACGCGGATTTCCTGCACTTGGAGCGGGCCGCACAAGGTCAGCCCGAGCGCAGCATGGGCGACTCGATCCTCCCGGCCGAGCCGCCGGACTGGCGCAGCATCCAGCAGCAGAGCCTGGACTTGCTGGCCCGCAGCAAAGACCTGCGCATCACCCATTTTCTCGTGCAGAGCACCCTGGCCCTCGAAGGCCTGCCGGGCCTGGCCACCTGCCTCGAACTGATCAACGGCCTGCTCCGCGATTACTGGGCGGACCTGCACCCGCGCCTGGACGCCGATGACGACAACGACCCCACGGTGCGCATCAACGCCCTGGCCGGCCTGGCCTCCGACACCACCATCGGCCTGCTGCGCGAAGCCCAGCTGACCCGTTCCCGGACCTTCGGCCCGGTGACGGTGCGGGCCGCGCTGAACGCCGCCGGCCTGCAGCACTTCTCCGGTGAAAGCCTGGGTTCCGACCACCTGGCCGGCGCCCTGCAAGACAGCGACCCCGAGCACCTGGAGGCCATTCGCAACGCCTTGAGCAACGCTCGCTCGGCCGTCGAAGCCATCGAAAAGCAGGTCAGCGAACAGGTGGGTTCCGCCAGTGGCGTCGACCTCACGGCCCTCAAGCAACCGCTGCGCCTGGCGCTGCAGGTGCTGGGCCAGCATGCCCCGCAAACCGGCGACAGCGCGGCCGATGAACCCGCCGAAGCCGCCGCCAGCGAAGCCGGAAACGCGCCCGTGGCGCCCGCCGCAGCGCGGATTTCCGGCGAGATCAACAGCCGCGACGACGTGCTGCGCAGCCTCGACCGGCTGCTGGCCTACTACAGCCGGCATGAGCCATCGAGCCCGCTGCCGGTGTTGCTCAACCGGGCCAAGAATCTGGTCAACGCCGACTTCGCGGCCATCGTGCGCAATCTGATTCCCGATGGCATGTCCCAATTTGAAAACCTGCGCGGCCCCGAATCCGACTAACCCCGAAGCGGCCGAACAGTATCGTCAGCGGCAACCACCGACCGACGCCAACACCGTCGCAGCAGCGACCAGGAGCACAACGTGGCGAAGCAAAGTTCTCAGAAGTTCATCGCGCGCAACCGCGCGCCCCGGGTGCAGATCGAGTACGACGTCGAACTCTACGGCGCCGAGAAAAAGGTCCAGCTGCCCTTCGTCATGGGCGTGATGGCCGACCTCGCCGGCAAGCCCGCCGAACCCCTGGCGGCCGTGGCCGATCGCAAGTTCCTGGAAATCGACGTCGACAACTTCGACTCGCGCCTCAAGGCCATGCAGCCTCGGGTGGCCTTCCACGTGCCCAACGAGCTGACCGGCGAAGGCAACCTGAGCCTGGACATCACCTTCGAGAGCATGGACGACTTCAGCCCTGCCGCGGTGGCGCGCAAGGTCGATTCGCTGAACCAGCTGCTGGAGGCCCGCACCCAGCTGGCCAACCTGCTGACCTACATGGACGGCAAGACCGGTGCCGAAGAAATCATCATGAAAGCCATCAAGGATCCGGCGTTGCTCCAGGCCCTGGCCAGTGCGCCAAAGCCTGCTGACTCCGAGCCGAACGCGTAACTCAGGACCAACGATCATGACCGAATTGATGCGTGACAATCAGGCCCAACCCGGCGCCACCGAGCAGGCCAGCGAATTCGCTTCGCTGCTGCTGCAGGAATTCAAGCCCAAGACCGAGCGCGCTCGCGAAGCCGTGGAAACCGCCGTGCGGACCCTGGCCGAGCAGGCCCTGGCGCAGACCGACCTGGTGTCCAACGACGCCATCAAGTCGATCGAATCGATCATCGCCGCCATCGACGCCAAGCTCACCGCCCAGGTCAACCAGGTGATCCATCACCCGGAATTCCAGAAACTGGAAAGCGCCTGGCGTGGCCTGCACTACCTGGTCAACAACACCGAGACCGACGAGCAGCTGAAGATCCGCGTGCTCAATATCTCCAAGCCGGAGCTGCACAAGACCCTGAAGAAGTTCAAGGGCACGGCCTGGGACCAGAGCCCGATCTTCAAGAAAATGTACGAAGAGGAATACGGCCAGTTCGGCGGCGAGCCTTACGGCTGCCTGGTGGGCGACTACTACTTCGACCAGTCGCCACCGGACGTGGAACTGCTGGGCGAGCTGTCCAAGGTCTGCGCGGCCATGCACGCCCCGTTCATCGCGGCGGCTTCGCCAACCGTGATGGGCATGGGCTCGTGGCAGGAACTGTCCAACCCACGGGACCTGACCAAGATCTTCACCACCCCGGAATACGCCGGCTGGCGCTCGCTGCGTGAATCGGAAGACTCGCGCTACATCGGCCTGACCATGCCGCGCTTCCTCGCACGCCTGCCGTATGGCGCCAAGACCGACCCGGTGGAAGCCTTCGCCTTCGAAGAGAACACCGACGGCGCCGACAGCTCCAAGTACACCTGGGCCAACGCCGCCTACGCCATGGCGGTGAACATCAACCGCTCGTTCAAGCATTTCGGCTGGTGCTCGCGGATCCGCGGCGTGGAGTCCGGTGGCGAGGTGGAAAACCTCCCGGCCCACACCTTCCCCACCGACGACGGTGGCGTGGACATGAAGTGCCCGACCGAGATCGCCATCTCCGACCGCCGTGAAGCGGAGCTGGCGAAGAACGGCTTCATGCCGCTGCTGCACAAGAAGAACACCGACTTCGCCGCCTTCATCGGCGCCCAGTCGCTGCAGAAGCCCGCCGAATACGACGACCCGGACGCCACCGCCAACGCCAACCTGGCCGCGCGCCTGCCGTACCTGTTCGCCACCTGCCGCTTCGCCCATTACCTGAAGTGCATCGTGCGCGACAAGATCGGCTCCTTCAAAGAGAAGGACGAGATGCAGCGCTGGCTGCAGGACTGGATCCTCAACTACGTCGACGGTGACCCGGCGCATTCCACCGAAACCACCAAGGCCCAGCACCCGCTGGCCGCGGCGGAAGTGGTGGTCGAGGAAGTCGAAGGCAACCCGGGCTACTACAACTCCAAGTTCTTCCTGCGCCCGCACTACCAGCTCGAAGGGCTGACCGTGTCGCTGCGCCTGGTATCCAAACTGCCGTCCGCCAAGGGCGCCTGACCCATAACCGAATCAAACCTGTAGCCGCTGTCGCAGCGGCTACGGAAGCTGAATCAACATCGTGGCGAGTGCCACACAGGGAGAAAACATGGCTGTTGATATTTTCATCAAGATCGGTGACATCAAGGGCGAGTCCATGGACAAAGCCCACAAGGACGAGATCGACGTGCTGAACTGGAGCTGGGGCATGTCCCAGTCCGGCAACATGCACGTCGGCGGTGGCGGCGGCGCGGGCAAGGTGAACATCCAGGACCTGTCGCTGACCAAGTACGTCGACAAGGCCTCGCCGAACCTGATGATGCATTGCTCCAGCGGCAAGCACATCGACAAGGTGCGCCTGACCGTGCGCAAGGCCGGCGGCGAAAGCCAGGTCGAGTACATGATCATCGACCTGGAAGAAGTGCTGATCACCTCGCTGAGCACCGGCGGTTCGGGCAGCGATGACCGCCTGACCGAGAACATCACCCTGAACTTCGCCCAGGTGGCGGTCGAGTACCAGCCGCAGAAAGCCGACGGCACCAAGGACGGCGGCCCGATCAAGTACGGCTGGAACATCCGCTCGAACACCAAGCGCTGATCCGCTGCGGTCGCGGCCCCCGGGCCGCGACCGACCCGCCCCGCGTGCCCGGCGTGGCGCGGGGACGGCTGGCGAGGACCAGGTCCTCGTGAGTCTCTGGTTATGCCCCTTTTCGTGACGTCATGCCCGCGCCATCCGATCCTGGAGCGAACCCTTTGGTAACCGACATCGCCGCCCGCGATCGCTTGCAACCCTCTTTGCTGGATCGTCTGACCGACGATGAACCCGGCAACCTGAAAGAAAGCCCGGACAAACGCGTGCTGTCCCTGAGCCAGCTCAAGGCCTCGGTGCTGCGTGACCTGGCATGGCTGCTCAATACCACGTCGCTGCTGGAAGCCGATGCCACCCTGCATACCCCCGCCGGTACTTCGGTGGTCAACTACGGCCTGCCGGCCCTGGCCGGGTACAGCGCATCAAGCATCGATATCCCGGCCCTGGAGGCCCTGATCCACCAGGCCATCGCCACCTTCGAACCACGCATCCTGCGCAACACCCTGCGGGTCCGCGCGCGCACCGCGCCCGGCGAGATGAACCACAACGCCCTGAGCTTCGAGATCGAGGGCGATCTGTGGGCCCAGCCGATGCCCCTGCGCCTGCTGCTGCAAACCGACATGGACCTGGAATCCGGCCATGTGCGGGTGGTGCATGCCGATTCCCGGAGACGCGCATGAATCCGCGCCTCTTGGAGCTGTACAACCAGGAACTGCACCACGTGCGCGAAAGCGCCGCGGAGTTCGCCAAGGAATACCCGAAGATCGCCAGCCGCCTGACCCTGTCGGGCATGGACTGCGCCGACCCCTATGTCGAGCGCCTGCTGGAAGGCTTTGCCTACCTGACGGCCCGGGTGCAGCTCAAGCTCGATGCCGAGTACCCGACCTTCACCCACAACCTGCTGGAGATCGCCTACCCGCACTACCTGGCGCCGACCCCGTCGATGACCGTGGTGCAGTTGCAGGCCGATCCCGACGAAGGCTCTCTGAGCAGCGGCTTCACCCTGCCCCGCGATACCAGCCTGCGGGCCGCCCTGGGCCGCGATACCCAGACCTGCTGCGAATACCGCACCGCGCACCCGGTGACCCTGTGGCCGCTGCAGGTCAGCCAGGCCGAATACTTCGGCAACCCGGGGGCGGTGCTCGGGCGCCTGGCCGCCAGCGAACCCAAGGCCAAGGCCGGGCTGCGCCTGACCCTGCGCACCGGCGCCGAGCTGCCGTTCAACAGCCTGGCCCTGGACTGCTTGCCGCTGTACCTCAACGGCAACGACGAACAACCGTTCCGCCTCTACGAACAATTGCTGGGTAACGCCTGCGCGGTGTTCGCCCGCGCCCCGGGCGGCGACTGGGTCGAGCGCCTGCCCCAGGATGCCCTGCGCTCCCGGGGTTTCGACGATCGCGACGCGGCGCTGCCAGTGGTGCCCCAGGCGTTCCAGGGCTACCGCCTGTTGCAGGAGTACTTCGCCCTGCCCAACCGCTTCCTGTTCGTCGAGTTCGCCCAGCTGGGCCGTGCGGTGCAACGTTGCGCCGGCCAGGAACTGGAGCTGATCGTGCTTTTCGAGCGCTTCGAGCAGAACCTGGAAGGCAGCGTCGGCGCCGCCCAATTCGTGCCCTTCTGCACCCCGGCGATCAACCTGTTTCCCAAGCGCCTGGATCGCATCCACCTGTCCGATCGGGTCAACGAGCACCACGTGATCGCCGACCGTACCCGGCCGATGGATTTCGAAGTGCACTCGCTGAGCGCCATCAGCGGCCACGGCACCGGGCCGGAGCAACCGTTCCTGCCGTTCTACGCGGTGCGCGACCCGTCCCGCTACGGCCGCGACCAGGCCTACTACATCGTCCGCCGCGAGCCGCGAGTGCTGTCCAGCGACCAGCGCCGCAACGGTCCGCGCTCGACCTACATCGGCAGTGAATCCTTCATCAGCCTGGTGGACAGTCGGCAGGCGCCCTATCGCCACGACCTGCGCCAGCTCGGGGTCAGTGCGCTGTGCACCAACCGCGACCTGCCGCTGTTCATGAACGTGGGCAGTGGCAAGACCGATTTCACCCTGGCCGACAGCGCCCCGGTGCAGGCCATCCGCTGCCTGGCGGGGCCGAGCCGGCCGCGCCCCAGCCATGCCCATGACGGCAAGGCCTGGCGCCTGATCAGCCAGCTGTCGCTGAACTACCTGTCGCTCGCCGAACAGGGCCAGGGCGCGGCCGCCCTGCGCGAGCTGCTGCGCTTGTATGGCGACAACAACGACGCGGCCCTGCAATTGCAGATCGAGGGCCTGCGGGAAGTCAGCAGCAAAGCGGTGACCCGGCGCCTGCCAATGCCCGGGCCGATCGTCTTTGGCCGGGGCCTGGAGATCACCCTGGAATTCGATGAAAACGCGTTTCGCGGCACCGGGGTGTTCCTGCTCGGCGCGGTCTTCGAGCGCTTCCTGGCACGTTACGTGTCGATCAACAGTTTTACCGAGACGGTGATCCGTACCACCGAACGCGGCGAGATCATGCGATGGAAAGCCCAGCCCGGACGGCGTCCGACTCTTTGAATACGCTGGCGGCGATGCACGCCGAGCCCTGGGAGTACGACTTCTTCCAGGCCCTGCGGCGTATCGAATGCCTGTCGCCACAACTGCCGCGCTTCGGTCACTCGTTGCGCCTGGCGGACGATCCTTTGCGCCTGGGCCAACAAGCCGACTGCACCTTTGCCCCGGCCACCCTGGCCTCGGTGACCCCCGGCAGCGACGGCGCGGCCACGCGCCTGGAGCAGTTCTTCTTCGGCCTCGGCGGACCCAACGGCCCCTTGCCGCTGCACATCACCGAGTACGTGCGCGAGCGCCAGCGCAACAACGCCGACAGCACCAGCAAGCGCTTTCTCGATGTGTTCCACCATCGCCTGCTGAGCCTGTTCTACCGGGCCTGGGCCGAAGCCCGGCCGACGGTGAGCCACGACCGCCCGGACGACGACTACTGGTCCGCGCGCCTCGCCGCCCTGAGCGGCCGGGGCATGCCCAGCCTGCTCAAGCAGGGGCTGATTCCCGACACCGCCAAGCTGCACTACAGCGGCCACCTGGCGGCCCAGACCCGCTACCCCGACGGCCTGCGGGCGATCATCGGCGAGTATTTCGGCCTGCCGGTAGCGATCGAGGAATACGTCGGCCAGTGGCTGGAGCTGCCCGAGCGCAGCCGGCTCGGGGTCCGGTCCCACCAGCTGGGGGTGGACTTCTGCCTGGGCAGCCACGTCTGGGACCGCCAGCACAAATTCCGCATCCGCCTGGGGCCGCTGAAGCTCGACGAGTACCTGGGGATGCTGCCCGACGGTGCGCAGTTCAAGGAACTGGTGGCCTGGGTCGGCGAATACCTGGGGCATGAACTGGACTGGGACCTGAACCTGGTCCTGCAGAAGGACGAAGTGCCCAAGCTGCAACTCAACGGCCGCCAGCGCCTGGGTTTCAACACCTGGCTCGGTCAACCCGGCAGTGATGCCAAGGATCTCATTCTGGCCCGGCACTACGCCGATCAGGCCACTACCTCACAAACACCAAGGAGCACAGAGCATGGGTGAAATCAGTCGCGCGGCGCTGTTCGGCAAACTCAACAGCGTTGCCTACAAAGCCATCGAGGCCGCCACGGTCTTCTGCAAACTGCGGGGCAACCCCTATGTGGAACTGGCCCACTGGCTGCACCAGTTGCTGCAACTGACGGATTCGGACCTGCACCGCATCATCCGCCAGTTCAACCTGGAGCCGGCGCGCCTGGCCAAGGACCTGACCGAAGCCCTGGACCGACTGCCCCGGGGCTCGACCTCGATCACCGACCTGTCGTCCCACGTCGAGGAAGCGGTGGAGCGCGGCTGGGTCTATGGCAGCCTGATGTTCGGCGAAAGCCAGGTGCGCACCGGCTACCTGGTGATCGGCATCCTCAAGACTCCGAGCCTGCGCCATGCGCTTTTGGGGCTGTCCCGGGAGTTCGACAAGATCAAGGTCGAAACCCTGTGCGAACGCTTTGACGAATACATCGGCGACTCGCCGGAAAACGCCCTGAGCGCCAGCGACGGCTTCAATGCCGGCGCGGTGCCCGGCGAAGCCAGCGGCGCCATGGCCCCCAGCGCCCTGGGCAAGCAGGAAGCCTTGAAGCGCTTCACCGTCGACCTCACCGAGCAGGCCCGCAGCGGCAAGCTCGACCCCATCGTCGGCCGTGACGAAGAGATCCGCCAACTGGTGGACATCCTCATGCGCCGCCGGCAGAACAACCCGATCCTCACCGGCGAGGCCGGGGTCGGCAAGACCGCGGTGGTGGAAGGTTTCGCCCTGCGCATCGTCGCCGGCGACGTACCGCCGGCGCTCAAGGATGTCGAGCTGCGCAGCCTCGACGTCGGCCTGCTGCAGGCCGGCGCCAGCATGAAGGGCGAGTTCGAACAGCGCCTGCGCCAGGTCATCGAGGACGTCCAGGCCTCGCCCAAGCCGATCATCCTGTTCATCGACGAAGCTCACACCCTGGTGGGTGCCGGTGGCGCCGCCGGTACCGGCGACGCGGCCAACCTGCTGAAACCGGCCCTGGCCCGCGGCACCCTGCGCACCGTGGCCGCCACCACCTGGGCCGAGTACAAGAAGCACATCGAGAAAGACCCGGCCCTGACCCGGCGCTTCCAGGTGGTGCAAGTGGCCGAGCCGTCGGAAGACAAGGCGCTGCTGATGATGCGCGGCGTGGCCTCGACCATGGAACAGCACCATCAGGTGCAGATCCTCGACGAAGCCCTGGAAGCCTCGGTCAAGCTGTCGCACCGCTACATTCCGGCGCGCCAGTTGCCGGACAAATCCGTGAGCCTGCTGGACACCGCCTGCGCCCGGGTCGCCATCAGCCTGCACGCGGTGCCGGCCGAAGTGGATGACAGCCGCCGGCGCATCGAGGCCCTGGAAACCGAGCTGCAGATCATCGCCCGGGAACAGGCGATCGGCGTGGCCATCGGCAACCGCCAGGTCAACAGCGAGAACCTCCTGGCCGCCGAGCGCGAGCGCCTGGCCGAGCTGGAAAGCCGCTGGGCGCAAGAGAAGACCCTGGTCGACGAACTGCTGGCAACCCGCGCCCAACTGCGCGAGAGCGTCGGCCTGGTGGACAGCGACGTCGGCGATGACAGCCACGGCCTGCGCGAGAAGCTGGTGGACCTGCAGCAGCGCCTGAGCGCCTTGCAAGGCGAGAGCCCGTTGATCCTGCCGACCGTGGACTACCAGGCGGTGGCCTCGGTGGTCGCCGACTGGACCGGGATTCCGGTGGGGCGCATGGCCCGCAACGAACTGGAAACCGTGCTCAACCTCGACCAGCACCTGAAGAAACGCATCATCGGCCAGGACCACGCTCTGCAGATGATCGCCAAGCGCATCCAGACCTCCCGCGCCGGCCTCGACAACCCGAACAAGCCAATTGGCGTGTTCATGCTGGCGGGCACCTCCGGGGTGGGCAAGACCGAAACCGCCCTGGCCCTGGCCGAAGCCCTGTACGGCGGCGAGCAGAACGTCATCACCATCAACATGAGCGAGTTCCAGGAAGCCCACACCGTGTCCACCCTCAAGGGCGCCCCGCCGGGCTACGTCGGCTACGGCGAAGGCGGCGTGCTCACCGAAGCGGTACGGCGCAAGCCCTACAGCGTGGTGCTGCTGGACGAAGTGGAAAAAGCCCACCCGGACGTGCACGAGATGTTCTTCCAGGTGTTCGACAAGGGCGTCATGGAAGACGGCGAAGGCCGCATGATCGACTTCAAGAACACCCTGATCCTGCTCACCACCAACGCCGGCACCGAGCTGATCGCCAATGTCTGCGGCAACCCCGCGGACCTGCCCGAGCCCGAGGAAATCGCCAAGGCCCTGCGCCAGCCATTGCTGGAGATCTTCCCGCCGGCGCTGCTGGGGCGCCTGGTGACCATCCCCTACTACCCGCTCAGCGACGACATGCTCAAGGCGATCACCCGCCTGCAACTGGGACGGATCAAGAAGCGCGTGGAGAGCACCCACAAAGTGCCGTTCGACTTCGACGACGGGGTCGTCGACCTGATCGTCTCGCGCTGCACCGAAACCGAAAGCGGCGGCCGGATGATCGACGCCATCCTCACCAACAGCCTGCTGCCGGACATGAGCCGCGAGTTCCTGACCCGCATGCTCGAAGGCCAGGCCCTGGCCGGGGTGCGCATCAGCCAGCGGGACAACGAACTGCACTACGACTTCAGCGAGCCAGCCTGAGAGTCAGCGGCAAGCGGCAAGCCCCAGGCTTGTAGCTAGTAACTTGCAGCTTGCCGCTGCCTTCCCCCTTCAACGAGAGCGACGATGTTATTTCAGCAATCCACACGACTGGCACAGGTCAACTGCCCCCTGGGACCGGACGTCCTGCTGCTCAAGAGCATGGGCGGCGGCGAAGAACTGGGGCGCCTGTTCGACTACCAGCTGCAACTGACCTCCAGCGACGCCAACATCGACCTTAACCAGCTGCTGGGCAAGCCCATGGGCCTCAGCGTGCAGCTGGACGGCGGTGGCCAGCGGCACTTCCACGGCATCGTCGCGCGCTGCAGCCAGAACATCGACACGGGCCAGTTCGCCAGCTACCAGGTGACCCTGCGGCCCTGGCTGTGGCTGCTCAGCCGCACCTCCGATTGCCGGATTTTCCAGCACCTGAGCATCCCGCAGATCATCAAGCAGGTGTTCCGCGACCTGGGCTTTTCCGATTTCGAAGACGCCCTGAGCCGCCCCTACCGGGAGTGGGAGTACTGCGTGCAGTACCGCGAAACCAGCTTCGATTTCGTCAGCCGGCTGATGGAGCAGGAAGGCATCTACTACTTCTTCCGCCACGAGAAGGACCGCCACGTGCTGGTGCTGGCCGACGCCTACGGCGCCCACAGCAGCGTGCCCGGCTATGCCACGGTGCCCTACTACCCGCGGGACGAGCAGCAGCGCGAGCGCGACCACCTGTTCGACTGGCACCTGGCCCAGGAGGTGCAGCCCGGCTCGCTGGAACTCAACGACTACGATTTCCAGCGCCCCAGCGCGCGCATCGACGTGCGCTCGGCCATGCCCCGGCCCCACGCCGCCGGCGACTACCCGCTGTATGACTATCCGGGCACCTACGTGCAAAGCAGCGACGGCGAGCATTACGCGCAGACCCGCATCGAAGCCCTGCAAAGCCTGCACGAGCGCATCGAGCTCAGCGGCAACGCCCGGGGCCTGGGCGTGGGCAACCTGTTCACCCTCAGCGGTTTCAGCCGCCAGGACCAGAACCGCGAATACCTGATCGTCGGCATCCGCTATTACCTGGTCCAGGAGAGCCTGGAAACCGGCGGTGGCGGCGGCTCGGCGCAGTTCGAAAGCCACCTGACCTGCATCGATGCCCAGCAGAGCTTCCGCCCCCTGGCCAGCACCCACAAGCCCATGGTCCAGGGCCCACAGACCGCACGGGTGGTGGGCCCGGCCGGGGAAGAGATCTGGACCGACCAGTACGGCCGGGTCAAGGTGCATTTCCACTGGGACCGCCACGACCAGTCCAACGAAAACAGCTCGTGCTGGATTCGCGTGTCCCAGGCCTGGGCCGGGAAGAACTGGGGCTCGATGCAGATCCCGCGGATCGGCCAGGAAGTGATCGTCAGCTTCCTCGAAGGCGACCCCGACCGCCCGATCATCACCGGCCGGGTGTACAACGCCGAGCAGACCGTGCCCTACGACCTGCCGGCCAATGCCACCCAGAGCGGCATGAAGAGCCGGTCGAGCAAGGGCGGCAGCCCGGCCAACTTCAACGAAATCCGCATGGAAGACAAAAAGGGCGCGGAGCAGCTGTACATCCACGCCGAGCGCAACCAGGACATCGTGGTCGAGGTCAATGAAAGCCATTCGGTGGGCAACAACCGCAACAAGAGCATCGGCCACGACGAGTACGTGACCATCGGCAACAAGCGCACGCGCATCGTCCAGCACGTGGATGAGCTGACGGTGGGCGAGAAGAAGCTCGACAGCATCGGCCAGAGCTACGTGATCGAGGTCGGTGAACGCCTGCGCCTGGTATGCGGAGCCAGCATCCTGGAACTCAATGCCAGCGGCCAGATCAACCTGTGCGGGGTCAACATCAGCGTGCATGCCTCGGCCGATGCCGAGATCAATACCGGTGGCGTGCTGCACCTGAACAACGGCGGCGGCCCGGGCACCACCACCGAGGGCCAGGGCGTGCAGGGAGCCATCAGCGCCAAGGCCAAAGCGCCCTTTTCCGCCCCCAAAGGCTAATGAACGGATGCCCATGCCATGACCTATCGCCTCAATGAATTGCAGTTCCAACTGCCTGCCAGCGAACTGCAGGACGCCTCGATCAACATCCTCAAGTTCCCGGCCCTGGGCACTTCGCTGATCGTCAGCCGCAGCCTGCTGGGCGACGGCGAAACCCTGGAGAGCAGCCTGGCCAGCCAGCTGCAGCGGCTGGAACAGCAAGTGCAGGAACTGCGGGTCAAGGGTCCGCAGCCGGTGCTGCTGGGCCCGGCCCAGGACATTCCGGGCCTGGAGCTGCGCAGCCAGTTCAGCAAGGGCAGCGAGCAGGTGTTCCAGTTCCAGCTGGCCCTGGTGCTGCCCGGCACCCGGCAGATGCTCGCCATGAGCTACGTCAAGGCACAGAAGCTCGGCGACGCCGAGGCCGCGCACTGGGCGCAGATCAAGCACAGCCTGGTGCTGGGCTGAGGCCGGGGCATGTCTGACGCGCTGTGGGCCGCCCGCCTGGGCGACGGGCTGGAACACACCTCGATGATGGCCGACATCCTCGGCGGCGTGCTGGAGGTGGCGGCCAACGTCGCCATCGGCGCCCTGGCGACCATGGCGGTGGCCGCGGCGGCGGGCATCACCGTGGCCACCGGCGGCCTCGGCGCCTGCGTGCTGGGGCTGGGGGTGGGCGTGGTGGTCGGCGTGGTCATGAGCAAGACCGGCGCCGACAAGGGCCTGAGCAATTTATGCGAGGGCATCGGCAATGCCCTGTTCCCGCCCTCGATCCAGGCCACCATCGCCAGCGGCTCGAAAAAGGTCCTGACCAACAACAAACCGGCGGCCCGCGCGGCCGGTATCGCCCCGCCGTCGCAGATCAGCGGCGACGGCGCCGAGGAAGGCGAAGCCACCGATACCCCTTCGGCGACCCCGGAGGAAGGCCCGGGCTTTCTCGACATGGCCAAGGAATTCTTCTCGCAGATGTGGCGGCCCACCGTGGCCTCCCCGGCGCCCGGCTCCCAGCCCAAGGAACTGGACCAGGTGACCTGCACCAAGCACCCGCCGATGCCCGTGCAGTACCTGGCCGAGGGCTCGGAGAAGGTCAGCATCGAAGGCCAGCCGGCGGTGCGCAGCGGCGACCGCAGCACCTGCGACGCCAAGGTGGTGTCCGCCGGGCCGATCTCCCCCAACGTGACCATCGGCGGCGGCTCGGTGGTGGTGCGCGAGATCCGCAGCGGCAAGACCCCGGGGGTAGGCCTGGCGGTGAGCGCGCTGATGATGCTCAAGGGCGGCAAGGGCAAGTTCCTCAGCAACCTGCCGTGCATGCTGATGGCCGGGGTCAATTCGTTTGTCGTCAGCCAGGCCACCAATGCGCTGACCCAGGCAGTCGTCGCCTCGACCCATCCGGTGCATGCAGCAACCGGGGCCAAGGTGCTCGGGGCCGACGACGATCTGGATTTCACCCTGCCAGGGCTGATGCCCATCGAATGGCAACGCTTCTACAACAGCCGCGATGAACGCCGTGACGGCCTGCTCGGAGCCGGCTGGAGCCTACCTTACGAGGTCAGTGTCCAGATCGAGCCCCACCCCGAGGGTGGCGAACGCCTGCTCTACATTGATGAACAGGGACGCCGCATCGACATGGGGGCCATTGCCCTGGGCGGCGGAGCCTTCAGCCCCGGTGAAGGCTTGAGCGTGCGACGCAACGACAACGGGCAGTTGCTGATCGAAAGCAGCGACGGCCTCTACCGTCTGTTCGAGCCGCTACCAGACGATCCTTCGCGGCTGCGCCTGGGCCAGCTGGGTGACCGCAACGACAATCGTCTGCACCTGGAATACGACTCGTCCGGGCGGCTCTGGCTGCTGCGCGACACCTTTGAACAGGCGCAGCTCGAACTGGGCTACAGCACGCAATGGCCCGATCGGATTGCCCAGGTCGAACGGCTGTACCCCGATCAGCAACGGGAAGTGCTGGTCAGCTATGACTACGATGCCGCAGGGAACCTGGCACAGGTCCGCGATAGCGAAGGGCAGGTCCAGCGGCGCTTCGCCTATGACGCCGGCCAGCGGATGACCGAGCACCAGTTGGCCACCGGGCTGCGCTGCTTCTACCAGTGGACCCTGTTCGCCGACCAGCAGTGGCGCGTGACCCGTCACTGGACCGACGAAGGCGATAGCTATCAGTACAACTATGATCTGGAGGCCGGCATCACCCAGGTCACCGACAGCCTGCAGCGCCTCAGCCGCCGTCGCTGGAACAGCCAGTTGCAGATCGTCGAGTACACCGACAACCTCAACCAGACATGGGCCTTCGAGTGGAACGACGAACGCCAACTGCTCAGCGCCACTGACCCCTTGGGAGGGCGCTATGCCTATAGCTACGACGAAACCGGCAACCTGATCGCCGAGACCGATCCTCTGGGGCACAGCCATTCGACCTTGTGGCTGGAACACTGGTCGCTGCCACAGACCCTGACCGATCCCGCCGGCAACAGCTGGCACTTGCGCTACGACCCCCGAGGCAATTGCATCGCCGAAACAGACCCGCTAGGCCAGGTGACTCAGTACCGCCATGACGCACATGGGCAGGTGGTGGAGATCATCGATGCTGCGGGAAGAAGCCGGAAGATGCGCTGGAACTCGTCCGGGCAATTGCTTGAACACCTGGATTGCTCGGGCTATCCGACTCGCTTCGAATACGATCGACGTGGCAACGTGAAAGCCATCATCGATGCCCTTGGCGAGCACACCCGGTTCCATTACGACTGCCAGGGACGGTTGCTGAGCAGCCAACTGGCCGATGGCCGCGCCGAGCATTTTCAACGCAGCAGCAACGGCCAACTGCAGGGCTACACCGACCCGTCCGGCTACACCACGCTCTACCAGTACAACCGGCGCGGGCAGATACGCCAACGCACCGACGCCCACGGCCGGCAGGTCCGGTTCGACTATGACGCGTTCGGACGGCTGCTGGCGCTCACCAACGAAAACGGCGAAAGCTATCGCTTTGCCTGGGATGCCGGCAACCGTCTGAGCGAACAGCAGGATCTCGACGGCAGTGCCAAGCGCTATGGCTATGACCCACTGAACAACGTCGTCGAACTCCAGGCCCATGCCGCGCCTTATGGCTCCGGACCGAGCGCCGTGCCCGCGCAACCAATCGCGCCGATCATCCACAGGTTCGAGCGCGATGCCGTGGGGCGGCTGCTGGCCAAGATCACGGACGACGGACGCAGCCAATACACCTACGATCCCTTGAACCAACTGACCGCCGCCAGCTTTACCGACAACCTCGGCAACCAGCAGGCACTGAGTTTCAGCTACGACGCCCTGGGCCAATTACTCGAAGAACACACAGCGGCCGGCAGCCTGAAACACCGATACGACGAACTGGGCAATCTGACTCAGACCCAGCTACCGGACGCGCGCTGGCTCAATCGGCTCTATTACGGCAGTGGCCATCTGCACCAGATCAATCTCGATGGCCAGGTGATCAGCGATTTTCAACGTGATCGCCTGCACCGTGAAGTGCTGCGCACCCAGGGCCAGATCAGCACCCGCAGCGAATACGACCGTTGTGGCCGCCTGCGCGCACGCCTGCGGCACTCCAGCCTGTTGGCAAACACCTTGCCGACAGCCCCGGAACGGCACCTCGAGTACGACGACAGCGATAACCTGGTAGGCCTGGCCGAGCGGCATGTCAACGGGCAACATCGACAACTGTTCCATTACGACGCGACCGGGCGAATCATCGCCAGCCAGGACGGCCTGCAGGGCCAGAAGGAAACCTTCGCCTACGACGCCGCCGCCAATTTGCTTGACGGCCCGAAAGCAGGCGCCGGGCTGGTGGTGCACAACAAGTTGCTGACCTACCAGGACAAGCGCTACCGCTACGATGCCTTTGGACGAATGATTGAAAAACGCAGTAGTCGGCGAGGCGTGCAACGGTTTGCCTACGATGCCGAACACCGTTTGATCGAAGTGCGCAATCAGACCGCCAACGGCGAAACCCTGGTCAGGATGCGTTACGACGTCCTGGGTCGACGCATCAGCAAGAGTGAGTACGACAGCCAGGGCAACCTTCTGGGTGAAACCCGATTCATCTGGGATGGCCTGCGGCTGCTGCAGGAACAGCGTAATCAACAGACCAGCCTCTATGTCTATGAAGACCTGGGCCACGCGCCCCTGGCGCGGGTCGATGGCCTCGGCGCACAACAGAAGATCCGCTACTACCACAACGACCTGAATGGCCTGCCTCACCAGCTTTGCGAGCCTGACGGCCACAGCGTCTGGCAGGCCCGTTATCAGGTCTGGGGCAACACCGTCGAAGAAAAACGCGAGCCCTACTACATCGAGGAACAGAATCTCAGGTTCCAGGGCCAGTACCTGGACCGCGAGACCGGGCTGCACTTCAACACGTTCCGTTTCTACGACCCGGATATCGGACGCTTCACTACGCCGGACCCCATCGGCCTGGCCGGAGGCTTGAACCTCTATCACTATGCTCCCAACCCCATCGGCTGGATCGACCCGCTAGGCTGGATCTGCAAATCGGCCTACAGCGGCAGAAGGGGCACCACGAAGGCCAAGGCCGACCTCGAGAGGAACGGTTTCACTGTGGTAGCTGAAGAACTGACCATGAAGGTCAAGCATCCAGTCACCCAGAAGTCCTACCGCATCAGGGCAGATATCATCGCCCAGGACAAAGCCGGTAACTACCACGTGTTCGAAGTCAAGAATGGCAGCGGCAAACTGACCAAGAACCAACAGGGATCGGGAATGTTCGACATGAACAATCCGGCCAACACCCACGGTGGCCTGGGCGGCGGCCTGATCAGACCGTCGGGTGCCACCCAAGGCCAGTTCGAAGTGGCGACCAAAAGCGGCAAAAGCACACCGTTCGGTGGAAATGGCGCACAGCATTCGGCCAACTTCTGGCTTCTTCGCTATTGAACGAGTAATCGAGAAATGAAAGCAGACACCAAGGAATTGCGCAGCAACTTCGAAAAAGCACTCCAGCTTTGCTTGAAGAGTGAGCTCTCGGCTTATCCCGGAGCCAAAGTCACCAGGAACAAAGTGGTGATTGCACATAAGGAATCGGGCGCCGTGGCGACCTTGCATTTCGAGTATCTGGCCAATACCCGCGCCTACGAAATCATCATCTTCGTCGAACACCCGGTCCTGCAGGCCGAGATCGAGCGCATAAGCCCACCCTACCCGTCCAACCTGGCCAATCCGAAACTGGTCTACTGCATGTCGACAGTCAGCGAAAAAGACGGCTGTCCACTGCTGCCCGTGACCGAACAAGGCATTGAAAACACCTGCCAGGTGATTCTGCGCCGGCTCCAGGATGTTCACCTGCCTATCCTGTACAACCTCTTCAATGTCAGCCCCGCACTGGCGAGCGATGTCATCGAGAGGCCAAAGTATTACGCCTATCCGGTGCCGCTGATCTTTATCGCCTTGAAAACCAACGCAATCAAACCGGACGACGGAACCCTTGCGAAGATTCTGAGCGAGCAGACCCTGGGCTATACCAAGCACCAGGAACTGAAAGAGTCGTTCAACAAGCAACTCCTGACAGAACTGGGCTGAGCGCTTGCTTTAGAGCGGGGCAGATCGCCGCACCACGCTTTCTGGCGCGGCTGACGAACGCCAGCGCGATCGGCGGCGTAATACGCCGCTGGCTCAGGCGCTTCGATGAGCCGACCGTGGGACGCCTGACCACGCCGGAGCCTATTGCGATCAGGAACAGATGATGATCTTGAGCTGGAAACCTCCGATCCGATATAACCCGAAGCTGATCGGTTCCTACGACGTCGAGAGCGGTGCCTATGAAACCCCGGGCTCCAGTTTCGACTACCTGGCCCTGCTCGCCGGGCAGCCGTACCCAAAGGCGATGGACACGCCGCCGGTGTTTTTCCAGTGCAAGGCGAAGAAGCTGCTGGAGCACGATTGCCTGTGGCTGCTGGGGGGCATTCCCCTGGTGTCGGCGCGCCTGGCGGACTTTCTCCGCCAGCAGGCGCCGGCCGATGTCGAGCTGATCCAGCCCTTGCGCCTGGTGGCCGACCACCAGGAGGTCAGCCAGCCGTACTACATCGTCAACACCATCCAGGCCGTCAAGGCCATCGACCACGCGCGTTCCGAAGCACAGCGCGACGATGACGGCACCCTGCTCTACTTCAACAAGACCTGGTTTCTCGAAAGCGCCCCAGGCATGGGCCAGATCGCCCGGGAGCCGGAGTCCGGGGACTTGTTGATCAGCGCAACCCTGGCCGACCGCTTGATCGATACCGGCTTCAAGGGTGACAAGGGACTGGGGCTGTACAGCGCCGAACGGCGTTTCGTGCCTTATCGGAACAATGCCTGAGCGCCTGGGGGCATCCAATCAGATCGCCGTGCCGCGATTCTTGCCCGGCTGGATAATCAGCAACTGATCCAGCTCGCGCCGTCTGGCGCGGGTAACGAACGCCAGCGCGGCGGGCAGGTCCTGCTCGAACCGCTCGAAGGTCGCGCGATCGATGGCGTAGTACTCCTCGTAGTCGACCACGCCGAGGCTGACCGGGAAGGAGACGTAGTGCTGGCCGCTGAGTGCTTCGATGCCCATGGAGAACATCTCCTCGCGGTTGACGAACAGATCGATGAATTTCATCTGGGACCCGTGTCTCAGCGAAGGGATCAGGCCCGCTAAGGCTGAGGCTTGAGGCTCTGCATGGCCTGTTTCCAGGCGGGCTCGTGGTGCACCAGGTCTTGCGGCGTGGTGGTCAGGGTGGTGATCAGCACCGCTGGCTTACGCTCGACGAACACCTGGCGCAGCATCAGCTCGCGGCCTTCGCGCTTCCAGCTGTAGTCCAGCAACACCGCAGCGTGACCGTGCATGTCGAAGTCCCAGCGCTTGATCAGGTTGAAGCCCGGCAGTTGCTGTTCGGCGGAACGCAGCTGTCGGTCGACATAATCGGCGAAGGCCGCATCGCCCTGGCTCGGGTCGCGGCTGATGACGAAGCTGGCTTCCTGGGCACCGCCCACGGCCGGCAACTTGAAGATGTTGATGCTCTGGTCCTGCCAGGCGTCGGGAATATCGAGATCGGCTTCTTGAATGCGATAGGAGGACAAAGGGTAGGCGTTCCATGCTGAGGGGGTAGGACAGCGACGGATTTTCAAGCAATGACCGGCAACAATCAAGGAACCCGTCGGCAACGCTGAGCAATCGTTTTCGCCCCCGCAGGTGGCACCCGGATCGGGCTCAGCGCGCCTTGAGGCAGGAGGCATAGGCCTGGGCAAAACGCCGGTCGAACTTGAGGGCCTGAGGCTCCTCGGGGTCGATGCTGACATTCCACAGGGCCTGCTGCGGTACGTCATAGCGGACCCAGCCGATGACCCCGCTGCCGGAGGTTTCGTAGAACAGCTGCAGGCTCAGCTGGTCGCCATCATCGCGGTCGATCAGCAGCTTGAGCTGCTCCGGGGTGGTGAAGTCGCGGTAGGGAAAGTCGCTGCTCCTGACCATTTCGGTGAGGTAGCCGTAGCAGCCCTGGCCCGGGTTGGCCTCATCGGCCAGGGCCGGCAGGCTGACGCCGATGAGCAGCAGACTCAGGCCCAGGGAATTCAAGTACCGCATGATTGCCCCTTGAGGGTGAGGGTTTCGACCTGGTCGTTCATCTCGATCTTCGCCAGCACCTGGCGGTCGTGGGACTCCTGGTACTCGCTGAAGTTGTTGCGCTTGAGGATGTTCAGGGTCACGCGGATGTGGGCACCGGCATTCTGGTACTCGCTGCGCTCAGGGCCCTGGGCGCCACCGGTGAGTTCCAGCAGTTGCCCGCCGCTCTTGAGGTACAGATAGCGCTCGTCCACTTCCACCAGCAGGCGCGGGGCCTTGGCTGCCACGCTGTAGTCCTCGCGGGCCAGGGAATAGCCGCAGAGCCAGGAGCCGCGGCTGTCGTACTGCTGACTGTGGAACCAGCCGAGGGCTTCGCGATAGCCGATCTGGCCCAGGCGCGACTCGCTGGCGGCCACGGCCGCTGGCAAGTTCAGGGCGAGGATCGAGCCCAGCGCCACGGCGGCTGCGCCAGAGCGCCCCAGGCAGCGAAGTGCGGCTGCCAATGCTGGGGTTTTGTCGGGGGTGCGGGTCATCCTTGGCCTTGGGTCGCGGGCAAACAATCGCGCATCCTAGCCACGCCACTACTGCTGCGCAAGAGGACGCGCCGACCCGCGGCGGGCAAAAAAATAGGCACCCGATGCGCTCGGCGTGCCTATTTTCCCCTGCGCGCTCCCGCTGTGGGAGCCCGCGCAATGCTTATGGGTTGACGCTGTCTTTCAGCGACTTGCCCGGCTTGAATGCCACGGTGTTGCTGGCCTTGATCTTTACCGGTTCGCCGGTTTGCGGGTTCTTGCCGGTACGGGCGCCACGGTGACGTTGCAGGAAGGTACCAAAACCGACCAGGGTGACGCTGTCTTTGCGGTGCAGAGCCCCGGTGATTTCCTCAAGGATGGCGTTGAGCACGCGATTGGCCTGCTCTTTGGTCAGGTCCGCTTTTTCAGCAATGGCTGCGGCGAGTTCTGGTTTACGCATAGTGTGAAGCCTCTTTGACGGTTTTTTGTTGTTATGTCCGTGCTGTTCACGGGAACAGCGCCCAAGGCGCCGCAGGCTCTACGCTGCGGCAGACGGGTGTGAGGATGGCACGCGCTTGAAGGTGGCGCCAGTCTTGGCGCGACCTTTGTAGGGGCAAAATCCCGGTTATTCCGACAGAACGACCGGTATTTAAGCCAGCAGGGCCGGGAGTTCCTTGTTCAGGGCCAGTTTTTCCATCACCGCCGCCCCGGTCAGGGCGTAGCCCAGCAGTTGGCCGCTGGCGTCACGACACAGCACCTTGAGGTCGGCGCCCTGCCCTTCGACGCTCCAGACACCCTCGGCGCCCCGCGGTGGCGGCGACACCACCAGCGGACAGACCGGGGTCTTCACGGTGATCGGCATCGGCCCGTAGCTGACCGCCGTCGGCTTGCCGGCCAGGGTCTGGGCCAGCGCCCGGGCACAGTTCATCAGCGGCATCACGTACAGCAGGTTGAGGCCATCGACCTCGGCGCAATCGCCCAGGGCGTAGATGTTGGCGTGGGAAGTCTTCAGCTCGCGGTCCACCACCACACCGCGATTGACCAGCAGCCCGGCCGCCGCCGCCAGATCGATGCGCGGGCGCAGGCCAATGGCCGAAACCACCAGGTCGCAGGCGATCACCTGACCATCGGACAGATGGGCCTCCAGGCCGTCGCCGCTGCGTTGCAGGCGGTTGAGCACCGGGCCCAGGTGGAAGCGCGCGCCGAGGCTTTCCAGTCCGGCCTGGACCGCCGCCGCGGCGGCCGGGTGCAGCAGCGTCGGCATCACCTGCTCACACGGCGCTACCAGATCCACGCTGTAGCCGCCGAGGATCAGGTCGTTGGCGAACTCGCAGCCGATCAGCCCGGCCCCCAGCAACAGCACCCGGCGCTTGCCGGCGGCAGCGTGGCGAAAGCGTGCGTAGTCTTCCAGGTCGTTGATGGGAAAGATCAGCTCGGATGCGTCGCCCTGCACCGGTACGCGCACGGTTTCCGCGCCCCAGGCCAGGATCAGATCGCGATAGGTCACCGCCTCTTCACCGATCCACAGGCGCTTGTGGCCCGGGTCGATGCCGCTGATGCGGGTGTGGGTGCGCACCTCGGCCTTGAGCTGGTCGGCCATGGCGCCGGGCTCGGCCATGCTCAGGCCGTCGGCGTCCTTGTTCTTGCCGAAACCGGTGGAGAGCATCGGCTTGGAATAGGAACGGCCGTCATCGGCAGTGATCAGCAAGAGCGGCGTCTGGCCGTCGAGCTTGCGAAATTCCCGGGCCAGGTTGTAACCCGCCAGGCCCGTACCCACGATCACCACCGGTGCGCTCATGCCCTGCTCCTTGTCATTGGTCGTTCAAACCACAAAAGTCGATCAAGCGATCTCGATCATTTCGAAATCCGCCTTGCCCACGCCGCAGTCCGGGCAGAGCCAGTCCTCGGGTACATCTTCCCAGCGGGTCCCCGGCAAAATACCGTCGTCCGGCCAGCCTTCCGCTTCGTTATAGATCAGGCCGCAGACCACACATTGCCACTTTTTCATTGCTGCATTTCCTCGGGAGTTCAGGCTCGGTCGATGAATCGACTCTAAAGGCCACGCTGATCAGCGTTCGGCACTGGGGTTTTTTACTGATCACTTCCGGCAGATGCAAGCAGGTTCGTGTCGCCGGACGTCCTGGATCAATCAAAATCGCCGGTCGTCATGCTAAGCTCGCCGCCTCATTTGCTGCCAATACTGACCCACTGTGCCGCACTCAATGCCCCCCGCTCCGGCCCCCACCTGGCTGGCGCAAAACCGTCTGTCCCCCTTCCCCGGCGCAGCCGTGGCCAACTGGCTGTTCGATGAAGGGTCGCTGACCCGGCGCCTGACCCGACTGTCGCAAAACGGCTTCAGCGTCACGCCGCTGGTGGAAGAATGGCAAACCCTGCGCCACGACGAATGCCTCGCCCTGGACCTGCCCGAACACAGCATCGGCTGGGTCCGCGAGGTGTACCTGCGGGGCCACGGCGAGGCGTGGGTCTTCGCCCGCAGCGTCGCCGCCCGCAGTGCCCTGGAAGACGGTGGCTTGAACATCGATGAACTGGGCAGCCGCTCCCTGGGCGAACTGCTGTTCTGCGACCAGGCCTTTGCCCGCCGTCCCATCGAGGTCTGCCGCTATCCACAGGCCTGGCTGCCCGACGCGGTGGCCAGCGACGGACTCTGGGGCCGTCGCTCGCGCTTCGATCGCGGCCCCTTGAGCCTGCTGGTGGCCGAAGTCTTCCTGCCCAGCCTGTGGTGCGCCATCCAAGCCCAACCGGAGGCCTGCTGATGTACCTGAGCCTGCTCAAATCCCTCAATCGCCTGCACCCACGGGCCTGGGACTTCCTGCAACTGACGCGCATGGACAAGCCGATCGGCATCTATCTGCTGCTGTGGCCGACCCTGGTGGCGCTGTGGATTGCCGCCGAGGGCCAGCCGTCCCTCGGCCATGTGCTGATTTTCACCTTCGGCGTGATCCTGACCCGGGCCGGCGGCTGCGCCATCAACGACTTCGCCGACCGCAAGGTCGACGGCCAGGTCAAGCGCACCGACCAGCGGCCCCTGGCCACCGGCAAGGTCAGCGCCAAGGAAGCCCTGGCGCTGTTCGCGATACTGATGGGCGCCGCCTTCCTGCTGGTGCTGTGCACCAACGCCACCACGGTCTGGCTGTCGTTCGGCGCCCTGGCCCTGGCCGCCTGCTACCCCTTCATGAAGCGCTACACCTATTACCCGCAGGTGGTCCTGGGCGCGGCCTATTCCTGGGGCATCCTGATGACCTTCACCGCGCAGAACGGCGAACTGCCGGCCACTGCATGGCTGCTGTACATCGCCAACCTGCTGTGGACCGTGGGCTACGACACCTACTACGCCATGACCGACCGCGACGACGACCTGAAGATCGGGGTCAAGTCCACGGCGATCCTGTTCGGCGATGCCGACCGGGTGATCATTCTCACCCTGCAGGGCCTGTCGCTGGGCTGCCTGCTGATGGCCGGGGCACGCTTCAATCTGGGGGGCTGGTTCCACCTCGGGCTGGCGGTGGCGGCGGGGTGCTTTGCCTGGGAGTTCTGGTACACCCGGGATCGCGACCGGTTGAAGTGCTTCAAGGCCTTCCTGCACAACCACTGGGCGGGCATGGCGATCTTTATCGGCGTGGTGCTGGATTTCGCGTTGCGCTGAAATCCCCATGAGGCCGTAGCCGCTACGCTGGTAGCGGCTACGCGCCGTTGGCTAATCGGATTTGGCAACCTTCCAGGCGCCGTCCATCTTGCCGTCTCCGGTCATGTCGCCGGCCTTCTTGTCCATCACGAAGCCGTACAGCGGCTTGCCGTCATAGGCCCATTGCTGCTTGCCGTCGTCGCGCTTGATCAGCGTCCACTTGCCCATGGCCTTGTCAGTGCCTTCGGCCATCAGCGGCGGCCAGTTGGCGGCGCATTTGTCATTGCACATCGACTTGCCATCGGCATCCTTGGCAAAGGTGTAGAGGGTCATGCCCTTGTGATCCACCAGCATGCCGTCCTTGCTCATCGCCGGCTCGGCGGCCAGGGCGAAGGTCGGCAGGGCCAGGACCGCGCCCACCAGCAGGACTTTCAACGATTGCTTGAACAGAGTCATGGGAAACCTTCTTTTGTGGTTGTCAGGAATCGGACTCACAGCTTAGTCGACGAACCTGCACCACGCTCCGGCACCTGAAATACTGTCACACGACTGCAATAATTCCGTTATCTAATGCGGCGCAAGACAGTTAAATGACAAGAGGTTTCCACATGGTTGGCAGAAGCATTCTGATCGTTGACGACGAAGCGCCGATTCGCGAAATGATCGCCGTCGCGTTGGAAATGGCCGGCTATGACTGCATGGAGGCCGAGAACTCCCAGCAGGCCCATGCCATCATCGTCGACCGCAAGCCGGACCTGATCCTGCTGGACTGGATGCTCCCCGGCACCTCCGGCATCGAGTTGGCGCGACGCCTCAAGCGCGACGAACTGACCGGGGACATCCCGATCATCATGCTCACCGCCAAGGGCGAAGAGGACAACAAGATCCAGGGCCTGGAAGTCGGCGCCGACGACTACATCACCAAGCCGTTTTCCCCTCGCGAGCTGGTGGCCCGCCTCAAGGCCGTGCTGCGCCGCGCCGGTCCTACCGACGGCGAAGCGCCGATCGAAGTCGGCGGCCTGCTGCTGGACCCCATCAGCCACCGGGTGACCATCGACGGCAAGCCGGCGGAAATGGGCCCCACCGAATACCGCCTGCTGCAGTTCTTCATGACCCACCAGGAGCGCGCCTACACCCGTGGCCAACTGCTGGATCAGGTCTGGGGCGGCAATGTGTACGTCGAGGAACGCACCGTGGACGTGCACATCCGCCGGCTGCGCAAAGCCCTGGGTGACGCCTACGAGAATCTGGTACAAACCGTGCGCGGCACCGGCTATCGTTTTTCCACCAAGGCCTAACCACAGCGGCAAGCTCCAAGCCACAAGCGGCAAGTTGATCACCGACTGCCTCTGAACTTGCAGCTTGCGGCTTACAGCATGGAGCTGCTCCCCAAAGTGAATCAAAACTGGCATGGCACCCTGATTCGCCACCTGTTGCTGCTGGTCACCGGCTGCCTGTTGGTGGGTCTGATCAGCGGCTACTACGGCTGGAGCCTGGCCGCCGGCCTGGGCCTCTACCTGGCCTGGACCCTCAAGCAGCTGCTGCGCCTGCACGAATGGCTGCGCCTGCATCAACCCGATGAAGCGCCGCCCGATGGCTACGGCCTGTGGGGCGAAGTGTTCGACAGCATCTACCACCTGCAACGCCGCGATCAGCGGGTACGCGGGCGCCTGCAAGCGGTGATCGACCGGGTCCAGGAGTCCACCGCGGCCCTGAAAGACGCGGTGATCATGCTCGACAGCGACGGCAACCTGGAATGGTGGAACCGCGCCGCCGAGACTCTGCTGGGGCTCAAGACGCCCCAGGACAGCGGCCAGCCGGTGACCAACCTGGTGCGCCATCCGCGCTTCAAGGAGTACTTCGAGCAGGACAACTACGCCGAACCGCTGGAGATTCCCTCCCCCGCCAACGACCGGGTGCGCATCCAGCTGTACATCACCCGCTATGGCAACAACGAACACCTGATGCTGGTGCGCGACGTGACCCGCATCCACCAGCTGGAACAGATGCGCAAGGACTTCATCGCCAACGTGTCCCACGAGCTGCGCACCCCGCTGACGGTGATCTGCGGCTACCTGGAAACCCTGCTGGACAACGTCGAGGAAGTGAACCCGCGCTGGAACCGCGCCCTGCAGCAGATGCAGCAGCAAGGCGGGCGCATGCAGACCCTGCTCAACGATCTGCTGTTGCTGGCCAAGCTGGAAGCCACCGACTACCCCTCGGACAACCAGCCGGTGCCCATCGATGCGCTGCTGCAATCGATCAAGAGCGATGCCCAGGCGCTGTCCGGCGAACGCAACCAGCGCATCACCCTGGAAGCCGACGCCTCGGTACAGCTCAAGGGCAGCGAAGCGGAACTGCGCAGCGCCTTTTCCAACCTGGTGTTCAACGCGGTGAAGTACACCCCAGCCGAAGGCAACATCCGCATTCGCTGGTGGGGCGATGAACAGGGCGCGCACCTGAGCGTGCAGGATTCGGGGATCGGCATCGACAACAAGCACCTGCCGCGCCTCACCGAACGCTTCTACCGGGTGGATTCGAGCCGTAACTCCAACACCGGCGGCACCGGCCTGGGCCTGGCCATCGTCAAGCACGTGCTGCTGCGCCACCGCGCGCGCCTGGAAATCAGCAGCGTGCTGGGCCACGGCAGTACCTTTACCTGCCATTTCGCCCCGGCCCAGGTGAAAAAAACCGCGGCCACCCGCCTGACCGAACAGCGCTGACCGTGGCGTGCCCCTAGGCAATCGC
The DNA here is from genome assembly GCF_003225665.1 of Pseudomonas sp. TKO26. Classification (NCBI taxonomy): domain Bacteria; kingdom Pseudomonadati; phylum Pseudomonadota; class Gammaproteobacteria; order Pseudomonadales; family Pseudomonadaceae; genus Pseudomonas; species Pseudomonas sp. TKO26. The sequence continues at coordinate 260,976 of NZ_QKLN01000007.1, read as the reverse complement.
CCTGTCAGCCGCTACATTGCGTCACTTGTGCCTGCCTTTCAGGCACCGTCTTTCCTTCTTTTTCGAATACACGGAACCCGCAAAACTCCATCATGGACCCTTCCCCTGGTTTTACCCTCGCGTCTCTGTTCGCCGACTTCGGCATGATTCTTTTTGCTCTGATCCTGGTCCTGCTCAACGGTTTTTTCGTTGCGGCGGAGTTCGCCATGGTCAAGCTGCGCTCGACCCGGGTCGAAGCCATCGCCCACAAGAACGGCTGGCGCGGGCAGATCCTGCGCACCGTGCACAGCCAGCTGGACGCCTACCTCTCGGCCTGCCAGCTGGGCATTACCCTGGCCTCGCTGGGCCTGGGCTGGGTCGGTGAACCGGCCTTCGCCCACCTGCTGGAGCCGCTGCTGGGCGCGGTGGGGGTCAATTCCCCGGAAGTGATCCGCGGCGTGTCGTTCTTCACCGCGTTCTTCATCATTTCCTACCTGCACATCGTGGTTGGCGAGCTGGCGCCCAAGTCCTGGGCGATCCGCAAGCCGGAGCTGCTGTCGCTGTGGACCGCGGTGCCGCTGTACCTGTTCTACTGGCTGATGTACCCGGCCATCTACCTGCTCAACGCCAGCGCCAACACCATCCTGCGCATCGCCGGCCAGGGCGAGCCCGGCCCGCACCACGAGCACCACTACAGCCGGGAAGAACTCAAGCTGATCCTGCACTCCAGCCGTGGCCAGGACCCCAGCGACCAGGGCATGCGCGTGCTGGCCTCGGCCGTGGAAATGGGCGAACTGGAAGTGGTGGACTGGGCCAACTCCCGGGAAGACCTGATCAGCGTCGAGTTCAACGCGCCGCTCAAGGAAATCCTCGCCCTGTTCCGTCGTCACAAGTTCAGCCGCTACCCGGTCTACGACAGCGAACGCAACGAATTCGTCGGCCTGCTGCACATCAAGGACCTGCTGCTGGAGCTGGCGGCCCTGGACCACATTCCCGAGTCGTTCAACCTGGCCGAACTGACCCGCCCGCTGGAGCGCGTGTCGCGGCACATGCCGCTGTCGCAGCTGCTGGAGCAGTTCCGCAAGGGCGGTTCGCATTTCGCCCTGGTGGAAGAAGCCGACGGCAAGGTCATTGGCTACCTGACCATGGAAGACGTGCTGGAAGTGCTGGTGGGCGACATCCAGGACGAACACCGCAAGACCGAGCGCGGCATCCTCGCCTACCAGCCGGGCAAGCTGCTGGTGCGCGGTGACACGCCGCTGTTCAAGGTCGAGCGCCTGCTGGGCATCGACCTGGACCATATCGAAGCCGAAACCCTCGCCGGCCTGGTGTACGAAACCCTGAAACGGGTGCCGGAAGAGGAAGAAGTGCTGGAAGTCGAAGGCCTGCGCATCATCATCAAGAAGATGAAGGGGCCGAAGATCATCCTGGCCAAGGTGCTGATGCTGGATTGACGGGCCCTTCGGCCCGTTCGCCGGCAAGCCGGCTCCTACAGGCAAAGATCATTTTTTACCCAGGGCAAAATTCGGCAGCTCCCCCAGCGGCTGGTTGAACTGATAGGGAATCGACACCAGCCCCAGCCCGGTATTGCGCTGCACCACGAAATGCAGGTGCGGCCCGCTGCTGTTGCCGGTGTTGCCGGATAAGCCCAGCGGGCTGCCCACCGCCACCCGCTGCCCTTCGCGCACACTCACCGAACCTTGCTTGAGGTGCAGGTACACGCCCATGGTGCCGTCGTCATGCAGCACCCGGACGAAGTTGCCCGCCGGGTTGTCGCCCCGCCCGTTCTGGGCATTCTCGGTCTTGACCACCACCCCGCCACGAGCGGCAATGATCGGCGTGCCTACCGGCATGGCGATGTCCATTGCGTAGCGGCTCCTGGGCGCGAAATGGCTGTATTGGCCATTGGCGCCCTGGGTCAGGCGAAACGGCCCACCGCGCCAGGGCAGCGGGTAACGGTAGGCCTGAGTGGCCCCTGCCGGGTCGCCCAGGGAGTAACGGAACCGGGGCACATAACTCAGGGGCTGATCGGCGTGAATCGCCGTGAGCAGCGCCAGGCGCTGCCTGCTGCGGGCCGGCAGCACCTGACGGATGGGGCGCCCAGGCGCACCCTTGACGTTGCGCAGGGCGGCAAAGCCCAGCTCGATCTCCACCGGCGCATGCAGGTCATTGCGCACATACAGCGCATCCATGCCCTTGTGCTTGTGGATATCCAGGCGCACCTGGTGTTCCAGGTGCTCTTCCATGCGGTCGTGAAACACGAACGCCTGGGCTCCCGGCGAAGGCCGGTCGCTGTAGGACACCACGCCATCGGCGTCGACGGATTTGTAGACGGTCATCGCCGCCAGCGACGTGGCCAGCAGTGACAGTCCGCACAACAGCAGCAGGCGCACAAGCATTGGGCAGCCTCTTGGCAGGTTATGCGGGCACGCTAACAGCCGGATATGGAGCTTGTGTGAATCAGGCCGGGGCCAGAGGCTGCGTGCCCGACGCGTCGAAATGGATATCCACGCCCAGTTGGGCGGCCTCGGACAGGTTGACCAGGGCATCGAGGGAGAACTTGTTGATCTTGCCGCTGAGCACGTCATTGAGGCGTGGCTGGGAGATATTGAGGCGCTTGGCCGCCTCCTTCTGCGATACCCCCCAGGCTTGCACGGTCTTGCCCAGTTCAAGCATCAGCTTGGCCCGCAGGCGCATGTTGGCAGCCTCCTGGGGGCTGTCCTCAAGGGCGTCCCAGACGCTAGCAAAGCGCTGCTTGGTCGGTTGGTCAGTCATGGCGTGAACCTGCTTCCTGATATCTGGCACGAGCCAGCTCGATATCCCGCGCTTCGGTCTTGCGGGTGGTCTTGCGCACCGCGTGCAGCACATAGATGGCTGCGGGCCGCCTGACCACATAGAACACCCGAAACGCCCCTGAATCCTCATGGATCCTGATTTCGAAAACGCCCGGACCGATGGTTTTCACCGACCTGCAATCGTAGGGCTGTTCACCCTGCTGCAGCAGATCCAGCTGGAAACCGGCGGCCCGGCGGGCATCTTCAGGGAACGCCCGGAGATCCCGCAGCGCGCTCCCGACAAACACCACATCCTTGTGCCTGGGCATCGAACCTCTCCTGTTAATGACCAGGAACAAGGCTAATCAACATGGCCAGGACCAGCCGCGCCGGGTTGTTTCAAGGCATGGCCGCAAGCGCTGAAAAACCCGGAGCGCTATGGGCAATCTATATCCAAACAGATATAAATCAAGGGTAAAAAGATCAATCGGACGTACGGCAGAAAGAAGCGGAGGGAACGGCCAAGGCCATCTGGCCCGAGGGGTACGCGCCAGGGGACGGGTTGTTGGCTGGAGCGAGGGATAACACCGCAGCCCGCCTCGGCGGCAGGCAAAACACAGCAGTGCCAAAGTGTTTTCAGCAGATTTCCGCAGCACCCGCATCATCGTAGGAGCCGGCTTGCCGGCGAAGAGGCCGCAAGCCTTGGGCTGCCCTGGTGGACGCTTTCGCTGGCCAGCCAGCTCCTACACGGATCAGGCGCCGGGAACGAAATGCTTCTGCGCGGTGCCGCGGGCGATCAGGCGCGAGATGTAGTCGAGCTTTTGTGCGTCCTGGTCGACGAAACGGAAGGTCAGCTGCAGCCACTCGCTGTCCGGCTTGGGCTCCAACGCCACCACCGCATGCAGGTAGCCATTGAGCCGCGCCACTTCGGCGTTGTCGCCCTGCTCCAGGTCCAGCACCGCGCTTTCCAGCACCTGCGGCAGGCTGTCGGTGCGCTTCACCACCAGCAAGGCTTCCTTGATGCTCAGGGCCTTGATCACGCACGGCTGGTTGCCGCTGGACAACCGCAGTTGACCCTGGCCACGACCGCCACTGGCCGCTGCCGCGGGCGTCGGGGCCTTGACCGGAGGGCTATTGAGCAAGCCGCGTGCCGGTGCCGCGGGGGCGGCCGGCGCTGCGGCCGCTGGTTTGGCGAACGGATTGACCGGAGCGGAAGCCGCCCCCACCGCCGCCGGCTTGCCGCCGGTCAGGGCGCTCAGGGAGTCGTTGCCAAAGGCCGAGTTCATCTTGGTCGGCGCGCTGTTCATCAAGGTGTCGAGCTTGCCGACCTTGTTCAGCGCCTGCTTGACCTTGGTCAGCAGCTGTTCGTTGGTGAAGGGCTTGCTCACATAGCCGGAAACCCCGGCCTGGATCGCCTGCACCACGTTTTCCTTGTCGCCCCGGCTGGTGACCATGACGAACGGCATGGACTTCATGGACTCTTGCTCACGGCACCAGGTCAGCAGCTCAAGGCCGGACATTTCCGGCATCTCCCAGTCGCACAGGACCAGGTCGAAAGCTTCGCGGGCGAGCATCGCCTGGGCCTTCTTGCCGTTGATCGCGTCTTCGATCTTGATGCCAGGGAAGTAGTTGCGCAGGCACTTCTTCACCAGGTCACGAATGAACGAAGCGTCGTCCACCACCAACACACTTACCTTACTCATCGACCACCCCTTTAAAAATCCCGGCAAGCATAACGCTGGCTGATGGCACTTTGCCAAAACTCTTCAGTCACGCCGGGACTTTTCGTTCGCGGGTGCTGCTTTTCGAATTAGAGGCGCCCAAACAAAAGCGCCCGGCCAAAGGGCCGGGCGCTCTTCTCGGGCACTCTTACTTATCGTCAGCTTGATCCGGAACATTAGCGGATTCGCCACTTGTGCCTTCAACTTCTTCCTTCATGCGCTTGAGTCCCAGATGGCGCACATCGGTGCCACGTACCAGGTAAATCACCAGCTCGGAAATGTTGCGCGCGTGATCACCGATCCGCTCCAGCGAGCGCAACACCCAGATAATGCTCAGAACCCGCGAGATAGAGCGCGGGTCTTCCATCATGTAGGTGGCCAGCTCGCGCAACGCGGTCTTGTATTCACGGTCGATGATCTTGTCGTACTGGGCCACGGAAAGTGCCAGGTCGGCATCGAAGCGGGCAAAGGCGTCGAGGGCATCGCGCACCATGTTGCGCACCTGGTCGCCGATGTGCCGCACTTCCACGTAGCCGCGCGGGGCCTCGCCCTCTTCGCACAGCTGGATGGCCCGACGAGCGATCTTGGTGGCTTCGTCGCCGATGCGCTCCAGGTCGATCACCGACTTGGAGATGCTGATGATCAACCGCAAGTCGGAGGCCGCCGGCTGGCGACGGGCGAGGATGCGCAGGCATTCCTCGTCGATGTTGCGCTCCATCTGGTTGATCTGGTCGTCGATCTCGCGCACCTGCTGGGCCAGCCCGGAGTCGGCCTCGATCAGCGCGGTGACCGCGTCGTTGACTTGCTTCTCCACCAGCCCGCCCATGGCCAGCAGGTGACTGCGAACCTCTTCCAGCTCGGCATTGAACTGCTGGGAGATATGGTGAGTAAGGCCTTCCTTCGAAATCATCGTGTTCGCTCCGCGAAAGTTGCAAGCTTCAAGCCGCAAGCTTCAAGCAGTTAAATATTGATCCGGATACCGCATACCGCTTCTGTCTTGCCGCTTGAAGCTTGCGGCTTGCAGCTGTTTCCTAGCCGTAACGCCCGGTGATGTAGTCTTCGGTCTGCTTCTTGGCCGGGTTGGTGAACAGCGTGTCGGTGTCGCCGAACTCCACCAGCTTGCCCATGTACATGAATGCGGTGTAGTCGGAAACCCGCGCCGCCTGCTGCATGTTGTGGGTCACGATGACGATGGTGAACTTGGACTTCAGCTCGTAGATCAGTTCCTCGACCTTCAGGGTCGAGATCGGGTCCAGGGCCGAGCAGGGTTCGTCCAGCAGCAGCACTTCCGGTTCCACGGCGATGGTGCGGGCAATCACCAGACGCTGCTGCTGACCGCCGGACAGTCCCAGGGCCGAATCATGCAGGCGGTCCTTGACCTCGTCCCACAGCGCCGCGCCCTTGAGCGCCCACTCCACGGCTTCGTCGAGCACGCGCTTCTTGTTGATGCCCTGGATACGCAAGCCGTAGACCACGTTTTCATAGATGGTCTTGGGGAACGGGTTGGGCTTCTGGAACACCATGCCGACCCGGCGACGCAGCTCGGCCACGTCTTCACCCTTGCGGTAGATGTTGTTGCCGTAGAGGTTGATCGCCCCCTCCACGCGGCAGCCGTCCACCAGGTCGTTCATGCGGTTGAAGGTGCGCAGCAGGGTCGACTTGCCGCAACCGGACGGGCCGATGAAGGCGGTCACGCGTTGCTTGGGGATGTTCATGCTGACGTCGAACAGCGCTTGTTTCTCGCCGTAGAACAGGCTCAGGCCGGGCACTTCGATGGCCACGGTTTCCTGTTCCAGGCTCAGGCTCTGTTTGTCGCGGCCCAGGGCGGACATGTTGATGCCATGGGTATGAGTTTCGTGTTGCATGGGCTCACTCCGTTCGTAGCTGCAAGTTGCAAGCTACAAGCTTCAAGTTGTGCGCAAGCTGCTTATCGCGGCTTGCCGCTTTGGGCTCGCAGTGCTCGTAGCCGCAAGTTGCAGGCTACGAGCTTCAAGTTACACGCAAGCGGCTTGCCGCTAGAGGCTTGCCGCTTGCCACTGTTCTTCTTAGCTATCCAGTGCCTTGTACTTCTCGCGCAGGTGGTTACGGATCCACACCGCCGACAGGTTCAGCGTGGCGATCACCAGCACCAGCAGCAACGCCGTGGCGTACACCAGCGGCCGCGCGGCCTCGACGTTGGGGCTCTGGAAGCCGACGTCGTAGATGTGGAAGCCCAGGTGCATGATCTTCTGGTCCAGGTGCAGGTACGGGTAGTTGCCGTCCAGCGGCAGCGACGGCGCCAGTTTCACCACACCCACCAGCATCAGCGGTGCCACTTCACCGGCGGCGCGGGCCACCGCGAGGATCATCCCGGTCATCATCGCCGGGCTGGCCATCGGCAGGACGATCTTCCACAGCGTCTCGGCCTTGGTCGCGCCCAGGGCCAGGGACCCTTCACGCACGGTGCGGGGAATCCGCGCCAGGCCTTCCTCGGTGGCCACGATCACCACCGGCACCGCCAGCAGCGCCAGGGTCAGCGAGGCCCAGAGCAGGCCCGGGGTGCCGAAGGTCGGCGCCGGCAGGGCTTCGGGGAAGAACAGGCGGTCCACGGAACCGCCCAGCACGTAGACGAAGAAGCCCAGGCCGAACACCCCGTAGACGATGGCCGGAACCCCCGCCAGGTTGTTCACGGCGATGCGGATCACCCGGGTCAGGGCGTTCTGCTTGGCGTATTCGCGCAGGTAGACCGCCGCCAGCACGCCAAACGGGGTGACGATCATGGCCATGATCAGGGTCATCATCACGGTGCCGAAAATCGCCGGGAAGATCCCGCCCTCGGTGTTGGCTTCACGGGGGTCGTCGCTGAGGAATTCCCAGACCTTGCTGAAGTAGAAGCCGATCTTGGTGAAGGAGCCCATGGCGTTCGGCTGGTAGGCATGCACCACCTTGCCCAGGCCGATCTCGATTTCCTTACCGTTGGCATCGCGAGCGGTCAGGCTGTCGCGGTTGAACTGGGCGTGCAGGTCGCTCAGGCGTGCCTCGATCTCCTGGTAACGGGCATTGAGCTCGGCGCGTTCGGCGTCCATGTCGGCCTGGGCGGCGGGGGTCATCTTGCCGTCCAGCTCCAGCTTGCGACCGTGCAGGCGGATGCGCTCCAGACCGGCGTTGATCGCGCCGATGTCGGATTTTTCCAGGGTCTTGAGCTGGACCGCCAGCTGGTTCACCCGGTTGATCCGCGCTTGCAGCTCGGGCCAGGCAGCCTCGCCCTCGGCGATCACCTTGCCGCTTTCCTTGACGTTGACCAGGTAGCCGTAGAAGTTGCCCCACTCACGGCGCTCGATGGCCATCAGTTCCTTCGGATAGCTCTGGTTGGTCAGCCACTCGCCGACGATCCAGGTGAAGTCGTTGCCATTCAGGTCGCGGTTACCGACCTTGATCAGCTCCCGGGTCATGAACTCCGGGCCCTGGTCGGGCACCGGCAGGCCGGCGCTCTTCAGGCGTGCCCGGGGCACTTCTTCCTTCTGCACCACCTCACCGATGACCAGGTGGTTGGCCTGGCCCGGCACGTCGTAGCTGGCGTGCACCAGGTCGGCCGGCCAGAAGTGGCCGAGGCCGCGCACGGCGATCACCGCCAGCAAACCGATGGTCATGATGACCGCGATGGACACCGCGCCACCGCTGATCCAGACGCCTGGGGCGCCGCTCTTGAACCAGTCTTTTAGGGAGTTCTGTTTCACAGACTTCTACCTTTCTTAAAGCGACGAGTATTTCTTGCGCAGACGCTGACGGATCAGCTCGGCGAGGGTGTTCATGACGAAGGTGAACAACAGCAGCACCAGCGCCGAGAGGAACAGCACGCGGTAGTGGCTGCCGCCGACTTCCGATTCGGGCATTTCCACCGCGACGTTGGCGGCCAGGGTGCGCAGGCCTTCGAACAGGTTCATTTCCATGACCGGGGTGTTGCCGGTGGCCATCAGCACGATCATGGTTTCGCCCACGGCGCGGCCCATGCCGATCATCAGCGCCGAGAAGATCCCCGGGCTGGCGGTGAGGATCACCACCCGCGTCATGGTCTGCCACGGCGTGGCGCCCAGGGCCAGGGAGCCCAGGGTCAGGCCACGGGGCACGCTGAACACGGCGTCTTCGGCGATCGAGTAGATGTTCGGGATCACCGCAAAGCCCATGGCCAGACCGACCACCAGAGCGTTGCGCTGGTCGTAGGTGATCCCCAGGTCGTGGGAGATCCACATGCGCATGTCACCGCCGAAGAACCAGTTCTCCATGAACGGGCTCAGGTACAGCGAGAGGAAGCCGACGAAGATGATCACCGGGATCAGGATCGCGCTCTCCCAGCCGTCCGGCACCTTCAGGCGCAGCGACTCGGGCAGGCGGCTCCAGGCGAAACCGGCCACCAGGATGCCGATCGGCAGCAGGAGCAGCAGGCTGAAGATGCCCGGCAAATGCCCCTCGACATAAGGCGCGAGGAACAGGCCGGCGAAGAAGCCGAGGATCACCGTCGGCATCGCTTCCATCAGTTCGATCACCGGCTTGACCTTGCGGCGCATGCCCGGGGCCATGAAGTAGGCGGTGTAGATCGCAGCCGCCACGGCCAATGGCGCCGCCAGCAGCATGGCGTAGAACGCCGCCTTCAGGGTGCCGAAGGTCAGCGGCGAGAGGCTCAGCTTGGGTTCGAAATCGGTGTTGGCCGCGGTGGATTGCCAGACGTACTTAGGCTCGTCGTAGTTCTCGTACCAGACCTTGCTCCACAAAGCGCTCCAGGACACTTCCGGGTGCGGGTTGTCCAGCAGCAGCGGTTGCAGCTTGCCGCCGGCCTCGACGATCACCCGGTTGGCCCGTGGCGACAGGCCGAACAGGCCCTGGCCGTCCACCACCTGGTCCACCAGCAGAGTGCGATGGGCAGTGCTGTGGAACACCCCGAGCTTGCCGGCGGCATCCAGGGCGACGAAGCCCTTGCGGCGCTCTTCGGCGGTGATTTCCACGATGGGCGCGGTGCCCATCTGGAAGCTGCGGATCGGCTTCAGGCGCAGTTCGCCATCCGCATCGCGGGCCATGAACCACTGGGCCAGGCCGCCCTTGGAGGTGCCGATGATCAGCGAGATGCCGCCCACCAGCTGGGTGCTGGCGGTGACTTCAGCGTTGGCGTCGTCCAGCAATTTGTAGCGACCGTTGAGGCTCTTGTCCCGCAGGCTGAACACGTCGGCCAGGGCCCGGCCATTGATCACATACAGCCATTGCTGGCGCGGATCGATGTACATCGCCTTGACCGGCTCGGTCATCTGCGGCAGCTCGATGCGGCTCTGCTCGCTGGTGACTTCGCCGGTCATCATGTTTTCTTCGCGGGTCAGCTTCAGCACATGCAACTGTGCACCGGTGGAACCGGCGATGATCAGCGACGAATCAGTGGCGTTGAGATTGACGTGTTCCAGCGCCCCGCCCTGCTCGTTCAAAGTGATCGGGGTTTCGCCGTAGGGGTACTCGATGGCCGGCGAGATGGTCTTCTTGCCGTCCGGGTAGCTGACCTTGTAGGTGTGGCGGAACACCAGGGCCTGGCCGTTGGACAGACCGACCACCACCAGCGGATTGCCGGGCTGGTCCTTGCCGATGGAGGTGACGCTGGCCCCCGCGGGAACCGGCAGGTCGACCTTGCGCAGCTCGGCGCCGCTGTCGATGTCAAAGAACAGCGCCTGGCCCTTGTCGGAGACGCGCATGGCTACCTGGTTCTGCTCTTCCAGGGAGAACATCAGCGGCTTGCCGGCATCCTGCATCCAGGCGGGTGTCAGCGGCTCCTTGGCAGTCAGCTCGGCACCCTGGAACAGCGGCGCGACGACATAGGCGAGGAAGAAGAAGATCAGGGTGATCGCACCCAGCACCGCCAGTCCGCCGACAAGGACGTACCAACGGGTCAGACGATCTTTGAGCGCGCGAATGCGCCGCTTGCGTTGCAGCTCAGGCGTATTGAAGTCAATGCGCTTGGGGGGAGAAGTCGTAGTCATGGGGGAGTTGGCCAGATCATTCATGCGCACACCCTAGCGATCCTGTATGACAGAAAGATGACAATGCAGTGACGCAGCAAATCCGCCGCATAGCAGGGCTGGCAGCGGACAGAAAAATGAGGTTGCAGGAGCCGGCTGGCCGGCGCACCGGCCTTGAGCCTGGGTCGCCCTTTCGGGCGCTTTCGCCGCCCGGCCAACTCCTACGAAAACGAGAAGGTCCGGGGAGCCCGGACCTTCGGTGGCGGCTTATGCGCCTTCTTTCAGACCCAGGTCAGCCAGGGCCTTGGCGGCTACCTTGGCGGGCAGTGGGATGTAGCCGTCTTTGACCACTACTTCCTGACCCTGTTTGGACAGGACCAGTTTCACGAACTCGGCTTCCAGCGGGGCCAGAGGCTTGTTCGGGGCCTTGTTGACGTAGACGTAGAGGAAGCGCGACAGCGGGTACTTGCCGTTCAGGGCGTTTTCTTCGGTGTCTTCGATGAAGTCGCTGCTGCCTTTCTTGGCCAGGGCCACGGTCTTCACGCTGGCGGTCTTGTAGCCGATGCCCGAGTAGCCGATGCCGTTCAGCGAGGAGCTGATGGACTGCACCACCGACGCCGAACCAGGTTGTTCGTTGACGTTAGGCTTGTAGTCGCCTTTGCACAGGGCTTCTTCCTTGAAGTAGCCGTAGGTGCCGGATACCGAGTTGCGGCCGAACAGCTGGACCGGCTTGTTGGCCAGGTCGCCGGTCACACCCAGGTCGCCCCAGGTTTTCACTTCGGCCTTGGCGCCGCACAGGCGGGTCGAGGAGAAGATCGCGTCAACCTGTTCCATGGTCAGGTGCTGGATCGGGTTGTCCTTGTGCACGAACACTGCCAGGGCGTCCACGGCCACCGGGATGGCGGTTGGCTTGTAGCCGTACTTCTGCTCGAAGGCGGCCAGCTCGGTGTCCTTCATCTTGCGGCTCATCGGGCCCAGGTTGGAGGTGCCTTCGGTCAGCGCGGGTGGCGCGGTGGCGGAGCCGGCGGCCTGAATCTGAATGTTGACGTTCGGGTATTCTTTTTTGTAGTTCTCGGCCCACAGGGTCATCAGGTTCGCCAAGGTATCGGAACCGACGCTGGACAGGTTGCCCGACACACCAGTGGTCTTGGTGTAGCTCGGGATAGCAGGGTCAACAGCGGCAACCGCGTGGGCAGTCGCAACGCCAGCGGCGACAAAGGTCATTGCCGCCATCAAACGCTTCAGTTTCATGCCTTACTCCTAGCAGATAGGGTGTGTTAAGTCGGGGCCAAGTATCTGTAGGCCGTGTGAACACTCTATGTCCGGAATATGACAATTAGATGAAAGGCCAGCACTCCTGAACGGAAGCTGGCCTTTCTTTATGAGGGAATGAAAACCTGGTGTAACCGCTGCCCCAGGCTGCGGCAGCGGCGACAGGATAACTAGGCTCAGCGGCCCTTGACCCACAGGTACAGGCCCACCAGCAGGCCGATGCCGCAAATGATTGCCACGTAGTAGGCCGGGCCCATCGGGCTTTCCTTGAGCAGCCAGGTCACCACCATCGGCGTCAGGCCACCGAAGATCGCGTAGGCCAGGTTGTAGGAAAACGACAGGCCACTGAAGCGCACCACTGCCGGGAACGCCTTGACCATCACGTAAGGCACCGCGCCGATGGTGCCGACAAACAGACCGGTCAGGGCATACATCGGGAACAGCCACTGCGGGTTGTCCAGCAGGCCGTGATAGAAGGTCCAGGAGGTGGCAAGCAGCAAGGCGCTGCCGAACACGAACACCTTGCCAGCACCGAAACGGTCCGCCAGAACCCCGGAAATCACGCAGCCAAGGCTGAGGAACACGATGGCCAGGCTGTTGGCTTCCAGGGCAGTGATGGCCGGGAATTTATAGACGGTCTGCAGCACGGTGGGGGTCATCAGGATCACCACGATGATCCCGGCGGACAGCAGCCAGGTCAGCAGCATGGAAATCACGATGGCGCCACGGTGATCGCGCAGCACTGCGCGCAGCGGCAGCTCCTCGGCCAGGGCCTTGCGCTGTTGCAGCTCGGCGAACACCGGGGTTTCGTGCAGCAGGCGGCGCAGGTACACCGAGAACAGGCCGAACACCCCGCCCAGCAGGAACGGGATCCGCCAGGCGTAGTCCGCCACTTCCGCCGGGGTATAGATGCTGTTGATCGCCGTGGCCACCAGCGAGCCCAGGAGAATCCCGGCGGTCAGGCCCGAGGTCAGGGTGCCGCAGGCATAGCCGATATGCCGTTGCGGCACGTGTTCGGAAACAAAGACCCAGGCCCCGGGCACTTCACCGCCGATGGCCGCGCCCTGGATCACCCGCATCAGCAACAGCAGGATCGGCGCCCACAGGCCGATCTGCGCGTAGGTCGGCAACAGGCCCATGATCAGGGTCGGCACCGCCATCATGAAAATGCTCAGGGTGAACATCTTCTTGCGCCCCAGCAGGTCGCCGAAGTGAGCCATGACGATCCCGCCCAGGGGACGAGCCAGGTAACCGGCGGCGAAGATGCCGAAGGTCTGCATCAGGCGCAGCCACTCGGGCATGTCCGCGGGGAAGAACAGCTTGCCGACCACGGTGGCGAAGAACACGAAGATGATGAAGTCGTAGAACTCCAGCGCCCCACCCAGGGCGGACAGGGACAAGGTCTTGTAGTCACTACGGGTCAGCGGACGGGCGGGTTGCGCAGATTGCGCAGCGCTCGCAGGCACAGTGGTCATGGCAAGGGCTTCTCTTATTAGTCGGTTCTGGAAGCCGCAACAGCGCTGGTTGGGGCCTGGCAGGTTCGGCACGATAGCAAATTGTTCGAATCCGTACACAGCGGTGCACAAATGACTCACAAATTTGCGAACTGAGTGGGTCGTCGCGGAGTCTATCGACCGATATACTCGCAAACCTCGGAGCGCAAAGCCGCTCCTGGCAAGGGTTGCTGTGCGAAAACGCTGCTGCGCGCCCCAGTCCCTGGACAGTGCCAGTCGATTTCGCAGAGTTTCCCTTTAGCACGCCTTAGAAAGAACGTGACGAACGCAGTGTGTTCGGGCTGAATCGTTTTTCCTGAAGACGGCTATTCACCTGAAGTACCTAAGAAGCGTCACGGGTCAGAGGCCCCTCGGCATGATAGAGCTCGAACAAGAAGATCCAATCCCGCAAGGCGACCTGGCCCTGCAAATCACCGCCTTGCCCCGTGAAACCAACGGTTTTGGCGATATTTTCGGCGGCTGGCTGGTCGCCCAGATGGACCTGGCGGGCACCGCCATGGCCAGCCGCGTCGCCGGTGGCCGAGTGGCCACGGTGGCCATCGACCGCATGGCGTTCCTGGTGCCGGTGGCCGTGGGCGCGCAGCTGTCCTTCTATACCCAGACCCTGGAAATCGGCCGCAGCTCGATCCAGATGATGGTCGAAGTGTGGAGCGACGATCCGCTGTCCAGCGAATGGCGCAAGGTCACCGAAGCGGTGTTCGTGTTCGTCGCCATCGATGGCAGCGGCCGCACCCGCTCGGTTCCACCCCGCGCACGTTAAACCTGGAGGCGGTCATGCGCGCCATGACCGTCCACACCTTGTGAACGAGAACAGCAGCATGCCTACACCCCAGGTCGAAACCGTCAAACTCGATGAACTGAACTGCTGGCGCATCCGCCACGGTGACGCCGAACTGCTGCTGGCCCAGCAAGGCGCGCACATCCTCAGTTATCAGGTGGCCGGGCAACAGCCGCTGATCTGGCTCAACGACGAGGCCGTGTTCAAAAGCGGCAAGAGCATCCGCGCCGGAGTGCCGGTGTGCTGGCCCTGGTTCGGCAACCTGGCGCGCAACCCCCAGGCGGTGCAGGCCATGCGCCAGAGCAGCGAGCCGGCGCCGGCCCACGGCCTGGTGCGCGCCACCGACTGGGAACTGCTGGGCATCGAAAGCCAGGGCGACAGCCTGCTGGTGGAACTGCGCCTGCCCTGCCCCACTGGCGGCTTCCCCGGCTGGCCCCATCAGGTGGAACCGCGCCTGAGCATCCGTCTTGACGAGCAACTGCACATCAGCCTCAGCAGCCACAACCTGGGCAGCCAAAGCGTGAGCATCAGCCAGGCGCTGCACAGCTACTTCGCGGTCAGCGATGTGCGCAACGTGCAGGTGGAGGGTGTGGATGGGCTGAACTACATCGAGACTCTGGAAGACTGGAAAACCAAGGTGCAGCATGGCGCCCTGCGCTTTAGCGGCGAAACCGACCGCATTTACCTGGATGTGCCGGCGCAGCTGGAGATCGTCGACCCACACTGGCAGCGGCGGATTCGCCTGAACAGCGCAGGCTCACGCACTGCGGTGATCTGGAACCCCTGGATCGACCGCGCCGCGCAATTTGGCGACATGGCCAACGACGGCTGGCAGCGCATGCTGTGCATCGAAACCGCCAACGTGATGGACGACATCGTCACCCTGGCCCCCGGCGCCAGCCACACCCTGAGTGTGAGCATCAGCGCCGCCCCGCTCTGACCCACGCTTGCGGCGATGGGCCCTGTGCTTGGGCCGGATGTGGCGAGGGAGCTTGCTCCCGCTGCCTTCCCAAGGCCTGAGTCCGCGGCCTGTCAGGCAGATCGCGGATTCAGGTCTTGCGGCCGCTACGCGCCCGAGCGGGAGCAAGCTCCCTCGCCACAACAGCCCTCCTGGCCGCAAATTCCTGACTGATCCCCTGTCCCGATTACAGGTCCGACTCCTGCACCACCCGCACCTTCGCCGCATCCAGGGCGTAGGCCGCGTCGGCCAGGTCATTGCTGACCTTCTCGATCTTCAGGGTGCCGGTCACCCACAGCGGGGTGTAGATGTCATCCAGCTTCACGCCCTTGGGAAAGCGCACCAGCACCAGCTGGTTGGGCGGCGGTGGCGGCACGTGGATACAGGCCCCCGGGTACGGCACCAGGAAAAACAGCGTGCTGCGGCCCTTGGCATCGGCTTCCAGCGGCACCGGATAGCCGCCCAGGCGGATCTGCTTGTCGTTCATCGCTGGCACGGTCTTGGTGGAATACATCACCGCTGGCAAGCCCTTGCTCTGCTTCAGGCCGCCCTTGTCGGTGAAGGTGCCGTTGGCCTCGGGGGAGTTGTGATCGATTTCCGGCATCTGCTCCAGGGCCTTCTGGTCCGACTTGGGCATCAGCTCCAGCCAGTCGGTTTCCGGCAGCTCGCCGGCGTGGGCCAGGCCGCAGCCCAACAGAACAAAGGTCAATAGAAGACGGCGCATGAGAGGTGGCTCGGTCAAAAAGGAAGGACGGAAAAAACCCGCGCATTCTAGTGCGCAACACGTCGGCTGCGTTGAAGTTTCAGATGAAGAAAAGGGCTCCCCTCCGCCCGAGCGGCAGAGGGGGCTTGCAGGGGGGAATCAGCTTTTCTTGATAAAGCCGTAGATCACCAGCAGGACAATGGCACCCACCACCGCGCCGATGAAACCGGCGCCCTGCCCCGCATGGTAGATACCCAGCGCCTGACCGCCATAAGTGGCGGCGAAGGAGCCGGCGATACCCAGCAGGATGGTCATGATCCAGCCCATGCTGTCGTCTCCCGGCTTGAGGAAACGCGCCAGCAGACCAACGATCAAGCCGATGAAAATGGTTCCGATAATGCCCATGGCTGTTCCTCTGATAGGGGGTGTCAAGCCAAAGCCTAGTCAGCGCTCTGGCCTCCCGCTATCAGAGAACGGCGGGAAACGAAGGTTCCCGCCAGCCGGTGGATTTGTTACTCGGCGATCAGCGCCTGCACCTTGAGGATCTGCGCCTGCAGGGTCGCCTGATCGGCGCAGCGCAGGTTGGCGTGGCCGACCTTGCGCCCGGCCTTGAAGGCCTTGCCGTAGTGATGCAGGTGGCAGTCGTCGATGGCGATGACCTGATCCACCGGCGGCACTTCACCGATGAAGTTGATCATTGCGCTCTCACCGACCTTGGCCGTGGAGCCCAGAGGCAGACCGGCCACCGCCCGCAGGTGGTTTTCGAACTGGCTGCACTCGGCGCCTTCGGTGGTCCAGTGCCCGGAGTTGTGCACTCGCGGGGCGATCTCGTTGGCCTTGAGGCCACCGTCCACTTCGAAGAACTCAAAAGCCATCACGCCGACGTAATCCAGCTGCTTGAGCACGCGGCTGGAGTAGTCCTCGGCCAGGGCCTGCAGCGGGTGATCGCTGCTGGCCACCGACAGACGCAGGATGCCGCTGTCGTGGGTGTTATGCACCAGCGGGTAGAAACGGGTTTCCCCATCACGGGCGCGCACGGCGATCAGCGAGACTTCACCGGTGAACGGCACGAAGCCTTCCAGCAGGCAAGGCACGCTGCCCAGTTCGGCGAAGGTGCCTTCGACGTCGGCGGCGCTGCGCAGGACCTTCTGACCCTTGCCGTCGTAACCCAGGGTACGGGTCTTGAGCACCGCCGGCAGGCCGATGCGCGCCACCGCGGCATCCAGATCCGCCTGGGACTGGATGTCGGCGAACTCGGGGGTAGGAATCCCCAGGTCCTTGAACATGCTCTTCTCGAACCAGCGATCACGGGCGATGCGCAGGGCTTCGGCGCTCGGGTAGACCGGCACGAACTGCGAGAGGAAGGCCACGGTTTCCGCCGGCACGCTCTCGAATTCGAAGGTCACCAGGTCCACTTCATCGGCCAGCTGGCGCAGGTGATCCTGGTCGCCGTAGTCGGCCCGCAGGTGTTCGCCCAGGGCAGCGGCACAAGCGTCCGGCGCCGGGTCGAGGAAAGCGAAGTTCATTCCCAGCGGAGTCCCCGCCAGGGCCAACATGCGGCCCAACTGGCCGCCACCGATTACACCGATCTTCATCGTCAACAACCTCAGGCGACGCGCGGGTCTGGATTGTCCAGGACGCTGTCTGTCTGTTCAGCACGGAATTTTTTCAGCACCGCATGGAACTGCGGGTGCTTGGCGCCCAGGATGCTCGCCGAGAGCAGGGCCGCGTTGATCGCCCCCGCCTTGCCGATGGCCAGGGTGGCGACCGGGATGCCAGCGGGCATCTGCACGATGGACAGCAGCGAATCCACGCCCGAGAGCATCGACGACTGCACCGGCACGCCCAGCACCGGCAGGTGGGTCTTGGCCGCACACATGCCCGGCAAGTGCGCCGCGCCACCGGCACCGGCGATGATCACCTCGATGCCACGCGCCTCAGCCTCTTCGGCGTACTGGAACAGCAGGTCCGGGGTGCGGTGGGCGGACACCACCTTCACCTCGTAAGGGATGCCGAGCTTTTCCAGCATATCGGCGGTGTGGCTAAGGGTGGACCAATCGGACTTGGAGCCCATGATCACGCCAACCAGTGCACTCATCGTCGTGCCTCTTCTCTCTGGGCGCCCGCGGGCGCGTCAAAAACAACAAGCCACGCGAAAATGCGTGGCTTGACTGTACGAATTATGGCCGGACGAACCGGCCGAAGGCCGCGCAGTATACCGAAAAAGCCGCGCTAAACGCACTTTCGCCGACCATCTGCAAAACAAAGTATTTCCAGCGCAGAACCCCGGTTTTATTGACTCCAAGGTCAATCCCCTACCCCTCGTAGGAGCTGGCTTGCCAGCGAAGAGGCCAGCCGGGCGATCACCGCCAGCCCGGCCAGCACCTACACGGCCGCGGCTTGCGCGGCGGCGCCTTCCAACTTGCGCCAGAGCAAGCGCACGTTGGCCTTGCGCACCAGGGCACAGCGGTACAGGCGAATCTCCAGCGGCACATGCCATTGGGCGCCGCCGCATACCACCAGCTCGCCCCGAGCCAGCTCGGCGCGCACGCTCAACTGCGGCACCCAGGCAATGCCCAGCCCTTCCAGGGCCATGCTCTTGAGGCTGTCGGCCATGGCGGTTTCATAAACCGTGGTGAAACGCAGGTTGCGCTGGCGCAGCAGCAGATTCACCGAACGCCCGAGAAAGGCCCCGGCGCTGTAAGCCAGCAGCGGCACGCTGGATTCCCCTTCCAGGTCGAACAGCGGCTTGCCCTGGGGGTTGGCGGCGCACACCGGCAGCATCTCGGTGTGCCCCAGGTGCAGCGAGGGGAAGATTTCCGAGTCCATCTGCAGGGCCGCGTCCGGGTCATAGAAGGCCAGCATCAGGTCGCAGCCGCCTTCGCGCAGGGCGTGCACCGCGTCGCCAACGTTGGTGGCCACCAGCCGCGTGGCGATGTTCAGCCCTTCGTTGCGCAGTTGCGCGATCCAGCGCGGGAAGAAACCCAGCGCCAGGGAGTGGGCCGCCGCCACCTGCATCACCTCGCCCTGGCCGCCTTCCAGATGATGCAGGTGACGCACCACCTCGCCGAGCTGTTCGACCACGGTCCGCGCGGTGACCAGGAACAACTGCCCCGCCGCCGTCAGTTCCACCGGCGTGCGCGAACGGTTGACCAGGGTCAGGCCCAGGGCCGCTTCCAGGCTGCGGATGCGCCGGCTGAAGGCCGGCTGGGTCACGAAACGTCGCTCGGCAGCCTGGGAAAAACTGCGGGTGGCGGCCAGGGCACTGAAGTCCTCAAGCCATTTGCTTTCCAGATTCATCACGTCCTCCCGGACACGCACCATTTTAGGTCACACGCTCGCCGGCAACCCGGCGTCACACCGGCATTATGCCGAATATGCATAGCCCAGTGTTTAACAGCATTGGCCCAAAAATTCCCTTCGGCCTAGGATTCGCAGCGTTCCCGGCACAGACCGGGTCCCTACCGAGATGATCTCCGTCATGTCCTCCGCTGCATCTTTCCGCACAGAAAAAGACCTGCTTGGCGTACTCGAAGTACCGGCTCAAGCGTATTACGGCATCCAGACCCTGCGAGCGGTGAACAACTTCCGTCTCTCCGGCGTTCCGATTTCGCACTACCCAAAACTGGTCGTGGCCCTGGCAATGGTCAAGCAGGCAGCTGCTGACGCCAACCGCGAACTGGGTCATCTGAGCGAAGCCAAGCATGCCGCCATCAGCGAGGCCTGTGCCCGCCTGATCCGTGGCGACTTCCACGAAGAGTTCGTGGTGGACATGATTCAAGGCGGCGCTGGCACTTCGACCAACATGAATGCCAACGAAGTCATCGCCAACATCGCGCTGGAGGCCATGGGCCACAGCAAGGGCGAATACCAGTACCTGCACCCGAACAACGACGTGAACATGGCGCAGTCCACCAACGACGCCTACCCGACCGCGATCCGCCTGGGTCTGCTGCTGGGCCACGACGCCCTGCTGGCCAGCCTCGACAGCCTGATCCAGTCGTTCGCCGCCAAGGGTGAAGAATTCAGCCACGTCCTGAAAATGGGCCGTACCCAGCTGCAAGACGCCGTACCGATGACCCTCGGCCAAGAGTTCAAGGCCTTCGCCACCACCCTGAGCGAAGACCTGGCCCGCCTGAAGACCCTGGCCCCGGAAGTGCTGACCGAAGTCAACCTGGGCGGCACCGCCATCGGCACCGGCATCAACGCCGACCCGCGCTACCAGGCCCTGGCCGTACAACGCCTGGCCACCATCAGCGGCCAGCCGCTGGTGCCAGCCGCCGACCTGATCGAAGCCACCTCCGACATGGGCGCCTTCGTGCTGTTCTCCGGCATGCTCAAGCGCACCGCGGTCAAACTGTCGAAGATCTGTAACGACCTGCGCCTGCTGTCCAGCGGCCCACGCACCGGCATCAACGAAATCAACCTGCCAGCGCGTCAGCCCGGCAGCTCGATCATGCCCGGCAAGGTCAACCCGGTGATTCCGGAAGCGGTCAACCAAGTGGCGTTCCAGATCATCGGCAACGACCTGGCCCTGACCATCGCGGCCGAAGGCGGCCAGCTGCAACTGAACGTGATGGAGCCGCTGATCGCCTTCAAGATCTTCGACTCGATCCGCCTGCTGCAACGCGCCATGGACATGCTGCGCGAGCACTGCATCACCGGCATCACCGCCAACGAAGCCCGTTGCCGCGAACTGGTGGAGCACTCCATCGGCCTGGTCACCGCGCTGAACCCGTACATTGGCTATGAAAACGCCACCCGTATCGCCCGCATCGCCCTCGAAAGCGGCCGCGGCGTACTGGAACTGGTGCGCGAAGAAGGCCTGCTGGACGACGCCATGCTCGACGACATCCTGCGTCCGGAAAACATGATTGCCCCGCGCCTGGTTCCGCTGAAGGCGTAACCATCGCGACACCGAAACACGCAACACCGCTCACCAGGTCGAGGGACTAGACACCTCTCACCTCTTGAGGGCCTGGAGATTCGTCTCCAGGCCCTTTTTTTTATTTGTGGGCAAACCTCTTGCTCAGGCGAGCCTTGAGCTCATCAGTCGAACAGTGCTTGCCTTGGGCGTACTCGCGCGAACTGACTGCGAGCAATTTCACCAACGCCACTGCCTCGTCGCGGCGCTTACGCTCAACGTAAGACTCGACAACGTAAACAGGCACACCGTTTTGCGTGACGACCATTGGCTCCTCTAGAGGCAGGTCGGATGCGTACTGTTTTAAAAAGCCAACAGTTTCAATGCGCATGAGTGAAGCCTCCTGGAATTTGCGACGTGCTCGCAGCCCTGCTAAGGAATGTCCTTTGCAACTTGGCCGCTCAGGACTCCTTAAGCTGAATCCTGCCGGCTTCCACCACACACTACATACAGCCCAGATACAGACCGAGCATCAAAGCCTGATTTCATTAAATATCAAATCATTGTTCTGCTTCTTTGATCGGCCGTTGTGCCGCTCTTTACCTGGATAAAAGCCGAGATTTGTCAGGCGAAGCCACGCCATAGCGAAGCAGAGTCTCTTTGTTTTGTAGGGCAAATCCGAGAGAATCCCCCACGCCTTTGAGCGCCTTGTACCCCTTCGAACGATCAGGCAGTCTCCCGGTGCCGCTGCAAAATCAGCGGCCCGGATGTGGAAGTCTGGGATAAAGGACGTGCAGTCGTCTCATTCGAACACCCTTGCCAATGCCGCTTGGGTGAACTCGATTTATGGCGGCTGTGCGTAGGGCACCTTCGGGTGCGCCGGTTCCTTTAGCCCGGTCTTCCACACCTGCGCACGGCTGCCACCCTCTCATGTGGAAGTGAGATCCGGCGGTTTCTTCAATTGCTAAAGGAACCAGTCTCATGAAAAAGCTCGTCCCCGATCCACCCTTGCCCACCGATCGTCCGCGCCGCGACCCGGAGCTGGATCGCGCCAACGCCAACCTGCTGGCCGCTTTGCACGGCACCCGCCATCGCCCGTTCGGCCTGCGCGATGGCCAGGGCCGCCCGCTGTTCGCCGTGCAACCCCAGGTGAATGCCGAAGACGCCCTGATGCATGTTTCCTTGCTGCTCAAATGCGCCGAAGAGGTGTCCGATGAAATCACCGAACGGGCCAGCGGCATCGAGCGCGGGCTGATCTGGTCCATGGTGCATTCCGTGGAAATGGCCCGCGCCGTGGTGGACGCCCTGCTCGACGGCGCCCGCCCCTGATACACCTCTGTAGCCGCTGCCGAGCCCGCGAGGCTGCGAAAAGGTCCGCAGGACCTTCAGCGATCTTGAGAACCCCGCGTCCCTTCGGGCCGTTCGCAGCCTGCGGCAGCGGCTACAGGTTTTGCCCGGCGCGGTGGATAATCAGCCTCCCGCCGCCACCGGCAATGACCACCAAGGCACCCTGTCGATGGACCCGACGCACACCCAAGCTCTGCAACAGCTACGCAAGCTGATCCCCATCGGCCTGCGCCACGCCCAGGCCCTGCTCGCCCGTTGCGCCAATAATCCGCAGCACGCCGCCGAGTTGTACAAAACCGAACTGCTGCAGGTGCTGGTAGATAAGTCCGGCCTGCCCCCAGAGCTAGCCCGGGAACATCTGCACAACGCCGGTTACGATCTGAACCGCGCCCTGCTCGCTATAGAAGAAGCACGCTTCAGCCTGACCCAGCGCATCCTGCGCAAGCATCACCGGGATCAAGCCCAGGCCCTGGACCTGATCGCCCAGGCCATCGAAACCGCCGAGCAACTGCCGCGCCAGTACTGGCTGGACTTCCAACGACTGGAGGCGCTGGCCCCGGCACCGCGCTGCTTCATGATCCTGCACGAATGGCTGGCCTTCGAGGGCTGGGAAGGCTTCGACAGCGCCCTGCACTTTCATCTGCCCCAGGCCGTCGCCCAATTGCGCCACCTGCAGCTGGAGGTCCTGGCGGAAACCTTGGAACAGGCCGACCAACGCCAGCAACAACTGCGGGCCGCCCATGCCGAAAGCGAAAGCCCCGTCGAACTGGCCATGCGCATCAATCAGGACCCGCTCTTCAATCGCTGCCAGGACCACTTCCAGCAGCAGCGGCAGCCGCTCGCTGACCGACTGCACCAGTGGGTGGAGCGGCATATAGAGCAGTTCCCCGCCTGAGCAACGAACCGCTGCTCCCCGCACAACAGAAATCGGTAAACTGCCGCCCCCACCGAACACGGACCTCGGATTCAGCCGCCATGGAATTGCAGTACCGCCTCACCCCGGCCCACACCGAAGCCCGGCTTGCCGAAACCCTGCCCCAGGCGCTGCTTGAGCAGGACCAGTTGCAGACGCGGATCGCCAGCGCCACCTCGCGCTGGCAGGGGCGCCTGCTTGGCCCGCTGATCCTGCTGCTGTGCCTGATCGTCGCGCCCCTGGCGCTGTATTTTCCCGAGCGGCGCTTCACCCCGGAAAAGATCATCGCCCTGGTGCTCTGCGCGCTGATCTTCATCCCGCTCTGGTGGCGCTTTTCCGGGCGCCTGATCCAACGCCTGCAA
This sequence comes from Pseudomonas sp. TKO26, assembly GCF_003225665.1. Classification (NCBI taxonomy): domain Bacteria; kingdom Pseudomonadati; phylum Pseudomonadota; class Gammaproteobacteria; order Pseudomonadales; family Pseudomonadaceae; genus Pseudomonas; species Pseudomonas sp. TKO26. Next base: position 237,819 of record NZ_QKLN01000007.1, on the reverse strand, counting down.
GCCCGCACCCGCCAGCGCAAACCGCTGCGGGGGCTGAATCAGCGGCTGATCGAAGCTCGCCTGCGGGCACGCCTGAAGGCTGCCGAGGGCATTTACCACCTGAGCTTCGACGACCAGGGCTTGACCCTGAGCAAAGCTCCCCGAGCCAGGAACAGCCTAACCTGGGAGCAGGTCGTGTACCTGCGCGAAGCAGCCAGTTTCTACGATCTGGCCGATGCCCAGATGCAGCGCAAGGGCCAGGCCTGGCGCATCGCCAAACACAGTGAACTGATGGACGCCGAGGAATATCAGCAAGGGCTGCAAGCCTTTCTGAGCAAGTGCCCGGTGGCGCCGAGCGCCAACTGATCACCTCACCCCGAGCCCCACAAACGGAATTTGCATGCACACATCAGCGTCCTCCCCGCGCACCGCCCGCGCGCTAGCCATCCTCGGCACCGGCCACGCCCTGCCACAGCGGGTGGTCACCAGTACCGAGCTGGACCATCAACTGGGCCTGGAATCCGGCAGCGTGGCGCGCATCAGCGGAGTGCAGCAACGCCACGTCGCCGATCCTGCGGACACCGCCGCCAGCCTCGGCGCCAGTGCCGCGCGCCAGGCCCTGGAAGCGGCGGGCCTGGCGCTGGATCAGCTGGACCTGATCGTCTGCGCCAGCGGCACCCAGGACCAGGGCATGCCCTGCAACGCCGCGCTGCTGCAACGGGAGCTGGGCCTGGGCCAGTCGGGCATCCCGGCCATGGACATCAACGCCAGTTGCCTGGGCTTTATCGCCGCCCTGGATACCCTGTCCTGGCCGATCCAGGCCGGGCATTACCGACGCGTGCTGCTGGTGTGCGCCGACATCGCCTCCTGCGGGCTGGACTGGCGGCAGGTGGAAGTCTGCGGGATCTTCGGCGATGGCGCGGCGGCGGTGGTCCTGGGCCCGGGCCATGGCGGGCAGAAGCTCCTCGCCTCGCGCCTGAAGACCTACGCCGAAGGCGCGGCGCTGTGCCAGATCCCCGCCGGCGGTTCACGCTTTCATCCGCGACGCATCCAGGTGCCGTTCGAGCCCCTGACCAGCTTCGCCATGCAGGGCAAGGGCGTGTTCCGCCTCGCCGCCAAGCACCTGCCCGAGCTGCTGGACGATTTGCTGCAGCAAGCCGGGCTGACACTGGGGGATATCGACTGGGTCATCCCCCATCAAGCCAGCCAGCAGGCCATGCAGCACGCGGCCAAGCGCCTGAGCCTGGGGCCGGACAAAGTCATCGATATCTTTGCCCGGCACGGCAATCAGGTGGCGGCCTCGCTGCCCACCGCCCTGGACATCGCGGTGCGCGACGGGCGCATTCAACGCGGGCAGACCCTGCTGCTGATCGGCACCGGCGCGGGCCTGTCCCTCGGCGGCATGATCCTGGAGTTCTGATGAAGATCCTGGTCACCGGCGGCACCGGTTTTATCGGTCGGCATCTGGTCTGGAAGCTGGCCGCCGAAGGCTGCCAAGTGCAGTTCAGCGGACGCAACCCCGAGGCCGCGGCCGAGGTGATTGCCCACAGCCCAGCGCCGGTACGCTGGCTGCCCCTGGAGCACGGCAGCCCATTGACCAAGCGCCTGCTGGCTGATGCCAGCCAGGGGCATGACGCCATGGTGCATTGCGCCGCGCTGTCCTCGCCCTGGGGTTCGCCCCAGGCCTTTGCCCGGGCCAACCTCGACTCCACCGCCGAGGTGATCCACGCCTGCGGCAAGAACCGCATCCCGCGGCTGGTGCATATCTCCACCCCGAGCCTGTATTTCAACTTCAGCGACCGCCTGGGCATCCGCGAGGACCAGCCGCTGCCACCACCGGTGAACGACTACGCCCGCAGCAAGGCCCAGGCCGAAACCCTGCTGGCAGACGCCAAGCTGCCCGAATGCGTGATCCTGCGGCCCCGGGCGGTGTTCGGCCCCTGGGACGCAACCCTGATGCCGCGCCTGCTGCGGGTGATGCAACGCGGGGCGATTCCGCTGATGCGCGGCGGCCGGGCCCAGCTGGACCTGACCTGCGTCGACAATCTGGTGCATGCCGTATGGCTCGCCCTGACCCAGCCCCTGCCGCGCCCGCTGTGCGTCTACAACCTGAGCAACGGCACCCCCTTGGCCTTCAAGGACCTGCTGCAACAGATGGCCGAGCACTTCCAGCTGCCGCTGCGCACCCGCCGCCTGCCCTGGCCCCTGGTGCATGGCGTGGCGCACCTGCTGGAACTCAAGGCGCGCCTGGGCAACGGCGCCGAGCCCCTGATCACCCGCTACGGCGCCGGCGTCCTGGCCTTCAGTCAGACCCTGGACATCAGCGCCATCCAGCGCGAGCTTGGCTATCGCCCGGTGATCAGCCAGGAACAGGGCATCCTCCAGCACGCCCAATGGTGGCGGGCCCAACAGAGGCAACGACCATGAGCCGCAGCGTGCGCTTGAAGATCCTCCGGGCCGGCTGGTGCCAGCACCTGGAATGCATGGCCGACCGTGGCGGGCGCCTGGCGCCGGTGCAGTTTCCGGCGCTGTGCGGGCTGATCCAGCACCCCGAGCACGGCTGGATTCTGTACGACACCGGCTACGCCGAACACTTCTTCCAGGCCACCCGCGCCCTGCCCGAACGCCTGTACCGCAGCGCGGTGCCGGTGCAACTGCCCGTGGTGGAACAGTTGGGCGCGCAGTTGCATGAGCTGGGCATCGGCCCGGGGGATATTCGCCAGGTGATCATTTCCCACTTCCACGCCGACCACATCGCCGGGCTGCGGGATTTTGCCAATGCGCGCTTCATCGCCCTGCAAGCCGATTACCGGCATATAGAAAGCCTGCGCGGCCAGCGTTGGCGCGCCACCCTCGGCGGCCATTTGCCGGGCTTGCTGCCGGACGACTTCAGCGCCCGCCTGCGCCTGGCCGACGCCAGCCCCAGCTGCGCCCTGCCGGGCTGGATGGCGCCCTTCGAGCAAGGCCTGGACCTGCTCGGCGATGGCAGCCTGATCGGCGTGCCGCTGCCGGGGCACAGTGAAGGGCAACTGGGACTGTTCATCCCCGACGCCCAGGGCCGGCCGGTGTTCCTGGTGGCCGACGCCTGCTGGTCGGTGCCGGCCTGTCGCGCCGAGCGCCTGCCTGCCGCGCCGGCGCTGTGGTTTGCCAGCGCCGACCGTCAGCACTACGTGCGCACCTATCGCGGCCTGGGCCAGTTGATCCGCCGCGAGCCAGCGGTGGCGGTGCTGCCGTCCCATTGCACCCAGGCCTGGAAGGCGTTTGCCGATGAACAGTGAACGCCTGCTGGGCACCCTGCGCAGCATCGGCGCCTTCGTCTTCAGCCGCTACGTGCTGCGCTTTCGCCGCCGCGAGCGGCTGGAAGCCTGGCAAGCCCGGCGCCTGCGGCACTTCATGGCCAAGGTCCTGCCCCTTGGGCAGCGCTTTAACGGCCTGACCCACGACGGCCTGCAGAGCCTGCCGATCATGGACAAGGCAGCGCTGATGAGCGACTTCGCCGGCTTCAACACCCGCGCCCTGCGCCTGGAGCAGGTGCTGCCGGTGGCCCTTGAAGCGGAACAGTCACGGGACTTCAGCCCGACCCTGGGGGATATCACCGTGGGCCTGTCCAGCGGCACCTCGGGGGCCCAGGGGGTGTTCCTGGTCAGCAGCCTGGAGCGCCAGCGCTGGGCCGGCATCCTGCTGGCGCGGACCCTGCCCCGGGCCTTGCTGCCCCGGCTGCTGTGCCCGTGGCTGGCGCCGCTGCGCATCGCCTTTTTCCTGCGGGCCAACAGCCGCCTGTACACCACCCTGGCCAGCCGGCGCATCGACTTTGCCTTTCATGACCTGACCCTGGGGCTGGGCGCATCCCTGGAGCGCCTCAACCAGCAGCAACCGGACGTGCTGGTGGCGCCGGCCACGGTGCTGCGCGGGCTGGCCCAGGCCGCTCTGGCCGGGCAGTTGACGATCCGCCCGCAACACATTCTGTCGGTGGCCGAAGTGCTGGAACGCACTGACGCCGAGCTGGTCCGGCAAGCCTTCGGGCGCCAGCCCCGGCAGATCTATCAGGCCAGCGAAGGCTTTCTCGGCTACAGCTGCGAGGCCGGCACCCTGCACCTGAATGAAAGCCACCTGCACATCGAGCCGCAGTGGCTGGACCCTGAGCGCACGCGCTTTCAGCCGATCATCACCGACTTCTCCCGGCGTACGCAGTTGATCGTGCGTTATCGCCTCAATGACATCCTGCGGGTGGCCGAGGCGCCCTGCCCCTGTGGCCGCGCGGAGCGGGCCATCGCCGCCGTGGAAGGCCGCGCCGACGAGATTCTCTGGCTGCCCCGGCTCGACGGCCAGACGCTGGCACCGCTCTACCCCGACCTATTGCGCCGGGCCCTGCTGATGCTTGGCGCAGCGCTTGAGGAATACGAGATTCACCAGCGCGGCCTGCTCTGGCAGATCAACCTGCGCGCCTCGGGCGACTACCACCAGCTGTGCCAGCGCTTGCGCGAGGCACTGGCCGAGCTGTGTGCACAACAGACGCTAGCGCCGCCGAGCCTGAGCTTCGGCCACTGGCAAGCGCCGCCGCCACAGACCAAGAGACGCCGCCTGCTGATGCTGCAACTGCCCGAGGGACTGCCATGCATGTACTGATTCTCGGCGCCCGCGCCCCGGCCTGCCTGGAATGGGCCCGAGCCTTTAGCCAAGCCGGCTGGACGGTGACCGTGGCCGACTCCCTGGCCCAACCCCTGAGCCGCTTCAGCCGCGCCGCCCGGCACTTCGTGCGCCTGCCGGAGCCGCGCCACGACCCGGATGCCTGGATCGAAGCCCTGGCCGGGGTGATCCGCCAACAGGCCATCGACCTGCTGCTGCCCACCTGCGAAGAGGTGTTCTACCTGGCCCACGGCCTGGAGCGCCTGCGCCCGCTGTGCCGGGTGTTCACCAGCGATTTCGAGTTGCTGCACCGCCTGCACCACAAGGGCGATTTCGCCGCCATGACCCGAGGCTGGGATGTGGCCGCGCCACCGACCCAGGTGCTGCACGACCCGGCCGGGGTGCAGGCTCTGGCGGCCGAGCACGACGCCCTGGTGTTCAAGCCGGCCTATTCGCGCTTCGCCTCCCAGACCCTGATCCGCCCGAGCCCGGCGCAACTGGCCAAGGTCCGGCCCAGCACCGAGGCGCCCTGGGTGGCCCAGCAGTTTGTCCCCGGCCAGGAACATTGCAGTTTCAGCGTGCTGGTGGACGGCCAGTTGCGCGCCCACAGCAGCTACCAGCCGCGCTACCGGGTCGGACGCGGCTCGGGGATCTACTTCCACAGCGGTGCCCCGGCGCCGATCCGCGCCTTTTTGGAACAGTTCGGCCGGGCCACCGGCTACACCGGGCAAGTGGGTTTTGACTTTATCGAGGACCAGCAAGGCCGCTTCCATGTGCTGGAGTGCAACCCCAGGGCCACCAGCGGCGTGCACCTGTTCGACGACCAGCGGCTGCAACTGGTGGCGGCGCTCGGCAGCGAAGCCAGCGAGACGCTGCAAGCGACCCTGGAACCCCGGATGATCGCCCTGGCCATGCTGCTCCTGGCGGCGCCGCAACGGCTCTTGAGCCGGGCGTTCTGGCACGACTACCAACAAGCCCGGGACGTGATAGTGCAGGACGGCGATCGCGGCCCGCTGACTGCCCAGCTGCTGAGCCTGGGCGAGATCATCGGCCGCGCCCTGACCCGCCGCTGCGGGCTGCTGGCCGCCTCCACCGCCGACATCGAGTGGAACGGCCAGCCCCTGGGAGCACCGCGCCGATGAAGCTGCTGATGCCCGAACAGCTGGCCCAGCAAGCGCCGAGCGCCGACGACAGCCACGCCCGGCAGTACGTGCGCACCTGCGCCGGCGGCGCGCTGATCGGCAATGTCAGCACCGCCCTGGCGCTGTTGGACACCGGCCACCAGCAGTTTCCGGTAAGCATCAACCACGGCCACGACCCTGTGGATAACTGCTACGTGGTGTCGCCGCAAACCGCCTACAGCGGCTACGCCCGGGAAGAATTGCAACGCCTGAAACGGCCCTGGCTGGCCTGGCCGCTGAAGCTGCTGACTCAGGGCGTGGACCGGCTGCTGAGCGCGGCCAAGGTCGACCGGCTGGTGCAGGTCAACAACTGGCTGCTGTCCACCAACCTCTACCCACCCGACTGGGACGGCGCGGATTTGCCGGCCATCACCGAACTGCTGCGCCGACAGTTTCCCGACCACGGCTTCGGCTTTCGCTCGCTCAACGACTTCAGCAACCACGAGCTGCGCAAGCGCCTGCAAGCCCTGGGCTACCTGGCGATTCCCAGCCGCCAGGTGTACCTGTTCGACGGCCGCGAGGGCGAGAACTCCGCCTTCCTGCGCCACCACAACACCCGCCTGGACGCCACCCTGCTGCGCCGCAGCCCGTATACGGTGGTGCCCGGCAGCGAGCTGGACGAGGCCGACTTCCAGCGCATCGAGCAGCTGTACAACCTGCTGTACCTGGATAAATACAGCCGCCTCAACCCCCACTACAGCGCCCAATGGCTGCAACGCGGGCAGGCCGAGGGCTGGCTGCAAGTGCGCGCCCTGCGCAACGCCGAGGGGCGCATCGACGGTGCCCTGGGCTGGTTCGCCAACAGCAGCCTGATCAGCACCCCCATCGTCGGTTACGACACCGCCCTGCCCCAGCGCGCCGGCCTGTACCGGCAACTGACCAGGCTGTGCCTGCAAGAGGCGGCGGAACGACGGCAGGTGCTCAACTTCAGCTCCGGCGCGGCGGCCTTCAAGCGCCTGCGCGGTGGCCAGCCCGAGATCGAATACAGCCTGATCCACGTCGCCCACCTGCCCCGGCCGCGCAGGCTGGTGTGGCAACTGATGGGCCTGCTGTTGCAACGGATAGGCGTACCGCTGATGAGGAAGCTCAAACTGTGAACAGTCACTCGGGCTGGTGGCCCGTCGCCCTGAGCCAGCAGCTACGCAAGCACCCTTTGGCCTGCCCCCTGCACGGCGTGCCGCTGGTGCTGTTCCGCGCCGCCAACGGCGCCCCCGCCGTACTGCCGGACCGCTGCCCCCATCGCTTCGCGCCACTGAGCGCCGGGCGGGTGCGCGACGGGCAAATCCAGTGCCCCTATCACGGCTGGCGCTTCGACCCCCAGGGCCGCTGCACCCAGTTGCCCGGCCAGGCGCAGCAGCGTTGCAGCCAGCCGTTGCTGCAACCCCTGCACAGCTGCGAAGCCCAGGGGCTGGTGTGGGCCAGCCTGGCCAGCGAGCGACCCAGCGCGCCACCGGTGGCCGCCGCCGAACAGGCCCAGGCCCTGGATGTGTTCTGGATCAGCGACCGGGTGCAATGCAGCTTGCAGGACGCCGCGGAGAACTTCCTCGACGGCTTCCACACCCATTTCGTGCACGCCGGGTGGATTCGCCACGACCGCCAGCGCCAGCGCATTCGCGCCTGGGTGCATCAGCTGGATGACGGGGTTGAAGCGCAGTACAGCGAAGAAGGCACCCAATCCGGGCTGATTTCGCGGCTGTTCGAGGGTGAACGCGGCCTCAGCATGGGCCGCTTCCGCCTGCCGGGGCTGGCGGAAATCGAATACCGCGACCGCCAGGGCCGGCTCAACCTGCTGGTCAGCGCCTGGCTGAGCCCGGCCGCCGAGGGCCAACTGCGGCTGTTCGCGCGCATCGCCACGGCCCGGGGCCGCCTGCCGGGCTGGCTCAAGCGCGGCGTGCTGCAGCCTTTGTTCAAGGTGATCCTCAAGCAGGACCGGCAGATCCTCGAACAGGTCAGCGCCAACCAGCAACGCTTCGCCCAGGTGCCGCTGCGCTGGCAGCGGCCCACGCCCCTGGACAGCTCGCTGGATCTGCTGGGGCCGTGGATCCGGCAATTACTGGAGCAAGGTGAACTGCAGGACTTTCAAGAACGCCGAGAGGAATTCTGGCTGTAATCCCGTAGGAGCAGGCTTGCCGGCGAACCAGCCCTCAAGACGGGCGCCGCTCAAGCGGGCCCCTTCGCTGGCAAGCCAGCTCCTACGGTTGGCAAAGGTATCGCGGGGCTGATGCGGGCCCCTTGGGGCCCCTGTTCGCGGGGTGTTGCAGGGCGTGACAAGAACCGTTTCAGCCCGCCGTCGGCACTGCCGTTCCTCGGCTCGACACGCAACATGCAGACGGCGAGCCCGCGCACCGGTATAGTGCGCCCCCTCTTCACGTGGACAGCCGTCGGTAACGAGGCTCGCCCCCACGGGAAACCCGAACTAATAACAACCCGCGAAATATAGAACCGGGACGAACGCTCGCCCCACCGCCTTGCCGTGCGTGCAATCAGCGGTGTAACTGAATGTTTCCGTCCGTTCTGCTTTTGCCTACACAAAAAACAGCGAGGAATAATCCATGCTCGAAGTCATCAACGACTTCCTCTCAGGGAAAGTACTGATCGTGCTCATCGTCGGGCTCGGCAGCTACTTCACGATCCGCTCGCGTTTCGTCCAATTGCGCCACTTCCTCCATATGTTCGCGGTGTTCCGCGATAGCCTGAAAGGCAACGCTGGCCAGCTCAGCTCGTTCCAGGCGCTGATGCTCAGCCTCGCCGGCCGGGTGGGCGCGGGCAACATCGCCGGCGTCGGCATCGCCGTGACCCTGGGTGGCCCGGGCGCAGTGTTCTGGATGTGGGTGACCGCACTGGTCGGCATGTCCAGCAGCTTCTTCGAGTGCACCCTGGCCCAGGTCTACAAGCGCGCCGAAGGCGACGGCCTGTACCGCGGCGGCCCGGCCTACTACATCCAGCACGGCCTGAAGCTCAAAGGCATGGCGGTAGTCTTCTCGATCCTGCTGCTGGTCACTTACGGCTTCGCCTTCATCGGCCTGCAGTCCTACACCGTGACCCATTCGCTGCAGAACGCCTTTGCCTTCGATCCGAAACACACCGGCATCGTCCTGGCGGCACTGCTGGCCATCACCTTCATCGGTGGCATCAAGCGCATCGCCGCAGTGTCCGACCTGCTGGTCCCGGTCAAGACCCTGGCCTACATCGGCGTGACCCTGTACGTGATCGGCACCCAGATCGAACACGTGCCAGCCATGCTGGAGACTATCTTCAAGAGCGCCTTCGGCCTCGATCCAGCCTTCGGCGGCCTGCTCGGCAGCGCCATCGTCATGGGCGTGAAGCGTGGCGTGTTCGCCAACGAAGCGGGCCTGGGCAGTGCGCCGAACGTGGCCGCCGTGGCCGCCGTCAAGCACCCGGGCGCCCAGGGCGTGGTCCAGGCCTTCAGCGTGTTCCTCGACACCTTCGTGATCTGCACCTGCACCGCGCTGCTGATCCTGCTGTCGGGCTTCTACACCCCAGGCTTCGAAGGCGACGGTATCGTCCTGACCCAGAACTCGCTGGCCGCCGTGGTCGGTGACTGGGGTCGCCTGTTCGTCAGCGTCGCGCTGTCGCTGTTCGTCTTCACCTGCATCCTCTACAACTACTACCTGGGCGAAAACAGCCTGCAGTTCCTGACCCGCAACCGTATCGTGCTGATGCTGTTCCGTGGCCTGGTGCTGGCGCTGGTGGTGTGGGGTTCGATGCAGGACCTGTCGACCGTGTTCGCCTTCGCCGACATCACCATGACCTGCCTGGCCTTCGTCAACCTGATGGCCCTGGCCATGCTGTTCAAGGTCGGCCTGCGGGTAATGCGCGACTACGACGAGCAGCGCCGCGCCGGCGTCGACCAGCCGGTGTTCGACTCGCGTAAATTCGCCGATCTGGACCTGGACCTGAAGGCCTGGCCTGCCGAAACTTCGGCGGCCACCCAGGCCGAGCCGCAAGGCGTGCCCGCAGCGCAACGCTGACGGGTGAACCACGGGCGCATCCTCTGCGCCCGTGGTTTACAGTGCGATAAATGTGCGAGCGGGCCTGCCCGCTGCCACAGGAACCCACCGTTTCGGAGAATCCCATGACCCCTTCGACCTACCCTGCCGCCCAGCACGTCATGGTGCTCTACACCGGCGGCACCATCGGCATGCAGGCCAGCGCCGACGGCCTGGCGCCGGCGTCGGGTTTCGACGTGCGGATGCGCGCCTACCTCGACAGCCAGCCCGATCTGCGGGTGCCGGCGTGGCGCTTTCGCGAGATGGCGCCGCTGATCGACAGCGCCAACATGACCCCCGACTACTGGCAGCGCCTGCGTGCAGCGGTGGTCGAGGCCGTGGACCAGGGCTGCGACAGCGTGCTGATCCTCCACGGCACCGACACCCTGGCCTACAGCGCCGCCGCCATGAACTTCCAACTGCTGGGCCTGCCGGCGCCGGTGCTGTTCACCGGTTCGATGCTGCCGGCCGGCGTGCCCGACAGCGACGCCTGGGAAAACCTCAGTGGCGCCCTGTTGGCCCTGGGCCAGGGCCTGGCGCCGGGGGTGCACCTGTACTTCCACGGCGAACTGCTGGCCCCGACCCGCTGCGCGAAAATTCGCAGCTTCGGCCGCCATCCATTCGCCGCCCTGCGACGCAATGGCGGCGGCGCCAAAGCCGAAGCGCTTCCTGCGGCGCTGGAATACCGCCAGGCCAGGCAACTGGCCAAGGTCGGCGTGCTGCCGCTGTTCCCCGGCATCGGCGCCGAGCTGCTGGACGGCGTGCTAGGCAGCGGTATCCAGGCCCTGGTGCTGGAATGCTTCGGCAACGGCACCGGCCCCAGCGACAACCCGGCGTTCCTCGCCAGCCTCAAGCGCGCCCATGAGCGCGGGATTGTGGTGGTCGCCGTGACTCAGTGCCATGAAGGCGGTGTGGAGCTGGACATCTACGAAGCCGGCAGCCGCCTGCGCGGCGTGGGTGTGCTGTCCGGTGGTGGCATGACTCGCGAAGCGGCGTTCGGCAAGCTCAACGCGCTACTGGGAGCCGGGCTGGAAATCAGCGAAGTACGGCGCCTGGTGGAACTGGACCTGTGCGGCGAGCTGGCCTGATCCACCCGTAGGAACCGGCTTGCCGGCGAAGGCGGTCTTGAGGGCCTCTTCGCTGGCAAGCCAGCGCCTACACAGGCAGGGCGGCATGCAACTTGCTCCGGTCAAGGGTCTTTCCCTGGCTGGAATCTGCGCATGCTGCATTCGCACCTCACCACCCTCAATGCCGTTTCCCTGGTGCTCGACACCTTCAAGGAGCAGGGGCAGGACGGCGATGCGCTGCTGGCCGGCAGCGGGATAAACCCCGCCGACCTGAGCCGCGCCGACACCCGCATCACCACCAATCAGGAAATGCTGGTGTGCGCCAACGCCGTGGCCCTGCAACGGGATATCGGCCTGGAGCTGGGCCGGCGCATGCATGTTTCGTCCTACGGCATGCTCGGCTATGCGCTGCTCACCAGTGCCACCTTAGGTGACGCTTTGCGCCTGGCCATGCGCTATCCGGCGCTGTTGGGAACACTTTTCGAGCTGAGCCTGGAAGCCGACGGCCCGCGCATCTGGTTCACCGCCGCCGGCTACCGCGAAAATCCGGCCCTGGCGGCGTTCAATACCGAGTTCTGCCTGGTGTCGCTGAAGGTCATCTGCGACGACTTGCTGGGCCACCCGCTGCCACTGTTGGGAGCACGCTTCGACTACCCGGCACCGGACTATCAACAACGCTACGGCGAACCCTTCGACTGCCCGCTGCAATTCAATGCCCGCAGCAGTGCCTTCGCCTTCGACCAGCACTGGCTCGAACAACCCCTGCCCCTGGCGGATGCCATTACCCACCAGGCCATGGCCGAGCGCTGCCGCAAGCAGAACACCGAGTTCACCGGGCGCCAGGCCTGGCTCGGGCGCATCCGCCAGTTGCTGGCGGCGCAACTGGACGCCGCGCCGGGGCTGGAGGGGCTGGCGGAACAGATGAACTGCTCGGCCCGGACCCTGCGCCGCCATCTGCGCGACCTGGGTTGCAGCTATCAGGAACTGCTGGACGAGCTGCGCTTCGAGCGGGCCAAGCAGATGCTCTGCGAAGACCAGATGCCCATCTACCGGATTGCCGAGGCCCTGGGCTTCAGCGAAACCGCGAGCTTTCGCCATGCCTTCATCCGCTGGAGCGGCGTGGCGCCGAGCCAGTTCCGACCCTGAGACAAACCCCGGCATAAAGCTGCGGATTGCATTACATTGCCGACCTTCGAAACCGGCAAGGGACTGCAAGCTTGAATCCATTCACCGACGCCATCGCCCTGCGCATCGGCATTCGCGGGCTCTGTCTGACGCTGGTGTTACTGGCTGGCATCCCCCTCGCCCAGGCTTTCGAGCTGTCCAAGATCCGCTGGTGGGAATTGCAGAGCAGCATCCTTCTGGACGATCCGGAAACCGCCACGCTGCAACTCGAACCCTTTCCCCTGCCCGGACTGGCCCAGGCTCCGGCCCGGTTGATCCTCAGCCAGTACCACGGGCTGTTCTATCTCAACGCCTATGAAGACGCGCAGTACCAGCGACGGGTCTACAAGTCGCCAGCGCTGGCGATGTTCGATGACCAGGCGCTACAGGCCTGCGTGCCCGAGCAGCGCCCCGTTGAGGTTACGGACAACTGGCCGTCGAGCAAGCAGCTGGAATCCGCCCTGAGCCTGACCAAACTGAGCTTCGACTGCCAGAGCCCGGGCTGGCCGCTCAGCAATCGCTACCTGTTGGTGGACAGCCGCGATCCCCAGCGGCCGTTGCTGGCCATCGGTCAGCGCCAGGGCGAGGCACGGATCGACTTCATCCCGCAGCAACCGATCAGCCCCGAGCTGCAGCAGCAATGGCAACAGGCCCTGCAAAAATACCCAAAATTGCTGGAACCCTTTGACCCCAGCACCGGCCAGCTGAGCGTCAAGCCCTATGCGCCGGAGCCCGGCGCGGAGCAGGTCTGGGCCCAGTTCCGCCAGTTGCACGCGCAACTGCGCGACGCCAAGGACAAGGCGCCGGGCATCGTCCGGGTGGAAGCCTTCTTCACCCGCCATGACTTTCGCGCGATCGCCGCCGAGCGCAGTAGCTACCCCGGCCTGCTCAACGACATCGCCTATTGGGCTACCGAGGCTGGCCGCTTGCAGAGCGCCCGGCCCTGGCTGGCCTACGTACTGCGCCGCGACCCGGGGCGCATGCCGACCTACCTCAACCTGGCTGACCTGGACTGGCGCCTGTACGAGCAGCAGCCGGGAGACTCCAGGCACCTGGGCCGGGCCCTGGAGAACTATCGGCGGTACTGCGGGCTGCGCCTGCAACGCCAGCTCGGGGTGCCCGCCAGGGTCACCCAGCGCTTGGGCCTGGAGACACCCAGCGAACTCGCCTGCCAAAGCGCCTGGCCGCTGGTGACGGCGGTGGACCAGGGTGACGCGGACGAAGTCCGGCGCCTGCTGCAAAGTGGCCTGCGCGGCGACGTGATCGCTGCCGATGGACGCCCGGCGCTGTTGCACGCACTGGATAAGCCCGACCTGGAGCTCGCGCGGCTGTTGCTGGCCCATGGCGCCCGCCCCCAGGGCCAGTACAACGGCCGCACCCAGGTGTTCCTGGCCATGCGCCGCGACCTCAAGGACAACCCGGACCTGAGCCAGGCCAAGCGCCTGAACTTCCTCCTGCAGGCCGGCGCCGCCATCGATGAACAGGATGTCCAGGGCGGCACCGTGCTGCAGGCCATGGCCAAGGAACGCGACGACATCGAGCGCTTCAACTGGTTGCTGCAACACCCCCAGGACCTCGACAAGCGCAGCGGGCCAGACGGCGAAACCGCACTGTTTCTGGCGCTCAGGGGCGGCAACTACGCCGCTGCCAGAGCACTGATAGAGGCCGGCGCCAACCTCAACCTGAGCTATGGCCGCTATGTTTGTGAACAGCAGCCGAGTCGCCAAAGCCTGCTGATGATCGTCGCCGAACAGGGCTCGCCCGAGGTCATCAATCCCTGGGTCAGCCAGCAACAGAGCCTGGACATGTTCACCCTGCTGCTGGAAAAAGGCGCCGACCCCAACGTCGGCCGCTACTGCAAGAACAACGGCTACACCTGGCTGCTGGAGATCATGGCCCGGCGCAAGCGCGACGACATGCTCAAGGTGCTGCAAGGCTTTGCGCCGCCACCGCCGGCGACGGCGTTCCGCCTTTGAGGCGTGGCGCCGAGCCCGCTGCGCCCCTGCAACAAAGCCCGGCACAACGGCGCCGATTGCATTACATTGCCGGGCTTTCTATCGGCAAGGGACTGCAACGTTGAAGCTATTCTCAGACACCGCCCGGCGCCTCGGCCTGCACGGGTTGGGCCTGGCGCTGCTAGTGCTGACAGGCGCACCCGCCGTCCAGGCCTTCGACCTGGACCTGGCCGGGATCAAATGGTCGGGCATGGCCCGCTCCTTCGTTCTCGACTACCCGGAAACCGCCACCCTGCAGATCAAGCCGTTCCCCGTGCCGGGCCTGGCGCAGGTGCCGGCGCGAATCGTCCTGAGCCAGTACCGCGGGCTGTTCTACCTCAACGCCTATCAGGACCTGAAGTACCAGCAGCGGGTGTACAAGTCGCCACCCATTGCCCTGTTCAGCCCCGAAGAGCTAAGGGCCTGCGCGCCCACGGACACCCCGCTGCGGGTCAGCGACCACTGGCCACCGAGCAATGAGCTGGACACGGGGCTGACCCTGACGCCCCTGGACTTCGACTGTTCGACGCCCTCGGACTGGCAACTCAGCCAACGCTACCTGCTGATCGACCAGCGCGACCCGCAGCACCCGCTGTTGGCTATCAGTCACCGCCAGGACCTGAGCCAGATGACGTTCACCCCGCTGCAACCGATCAGCGAGGACACCGGGCAGCAATGGTTGCAGGCCCTGCAGACGTTTCCCCGCTGGTTCCGTCCCTTCACCCAGGGCAAGGGGCCGATCACCCTCAACGCCTATGCCTCGGCGGCGTCCCCGGAGAGCATCTGGAAGGAGTTCCGCGCGCTGCACGAGCAACTGCGCAGCGCCAAGGACAAACGGCCGGGCATCCGCCAGGTGGAGGACTTCTTCGCCGTCCATGACGTTCGCAGCATCGCCACCGAGCGCCGCGAATACCCAGGCCTGCTCAACGACATCGCCTACTGGAGCAGCGAAGCCGGGCAGTTGCAAACCGCCCGCCCCTGGCTCAAGGAAGTGCTGCGCCGCGACCCAGGGCGGATGCCGACCTACCTCAACCTGGCGGACCTGGACTGGGCGATCTACCAACAACGCACCCTGGACAACATCCACCAGGGCCGGGCCATCGAGGGTTATCGGGTGTATTGCGGCCTGCGCCTGCAACGCCAGATGAGCATCCCGCCCCGGGTGCTGCAGCGCCTGGGCCTGAACGCCGCCAACCCCCGGGACTGCCAGGCCTTCTGGCCGCTGGTGGACGCGGTGGATGCCGGCGACCTGGCCGAAGTGCAGCGCCTGCTGGCCAGTGGCGTCAGCGGTGAGGTCATGGCCGACGATGGCCGCAGCGCCCTGTTGCACGCCCTGGACGCACCGCGCCTGGACATCGCCCGGCTGCTGCTTGAACACGGCGCCCACACCAGCGGCCTGTACAACTGGACTACCCTGGCGACCCTGGCCATGCGCCGCGATCTGGGCGACAGCCCCGACCTGAGCCAGGGCGGACGCCTGAAGTTCCTGATCGAATCCGGTGTCGCCGTCGACGAGCCGGACAGCCAGGGCGTGACACCGCTGATGCAGATGGCCGAGAACAAACGCAGCCTGCAAGGCTTCAGCTGGCTGCTGAAGTACCCGCAAAACCTCGACCTGCGCACGGCAAGGGATGGCGAAACCGCCCTGTACCAAGCGTTCTCGGGCAGCAACTACGAGGCCGTGCAGCAACTGATAGCGGCCGGCGCCAACCTCAACCTGAGCTACGGCCGCGGCACCTGCTACAACCAGCCCGTTGGCGAAAGCCTGCTGACCCTGGTGGCCGACAAGACCGCCGCCGACGCCAAGGCCCCCTACGTCAGCCAGCAGGACACCCTGGCGCTGTTCACCCTGTTGCTGGAAAAAGGCGCCGACCCGACTGTCGGCCAGCACTGCGAGAAAAAGGGCTACACCCTGTTGCTGGAAGCCATCGCCCGGAACAAACGCGAGGACATGCTCCAGGTCCTGCAGCGCTACGTTCCCACTGCGCCCGCCGGCTGAAACCCGCGGCGCCCCGCAATGGGGCGCCGCGCCTCTTTAAGGGGCGAATTTCGGTCAAACACTTTGGCCAGATTGATCCCCTTTTGGCCGCTCCTGCCGTTCTCCGAAACTCCGTGCCCCGCAAGACTGTGAGCCACCGAATCAGCCTACGGAGAACAAGAAAATGCTGACGATCTACTCGGACGATCACCACCTGCACCATGGCCGCTGTGAACTCATCGACGGGCAACTGATGCCCTGCTTCGAAATGCCGTCCCGGGCCGACCATGTGCTGGATCGGGTGAAACATCAGAACCTGGGGCCGGTACAGGCGCCCAAGGATTTCGGCCTGGAGCCCATCGAGCGCATCCACAGTCGCGCCTACCTGGACTTTTTCAAAGGCGCCTGGGAGCGCTGGGCGGCCCAGGGCATCGACGGCGACCTGCTGCCCTACACCTGGCCGGCGCGCACCCTGCGCAGCGTGATCCCCACCAGCCTGCATGGTCAGCTGGGCTACTACAGCTTCGATGGCGGCGCGCCGATCACCGCCGGCACCTGGCAAGCGGCCTACAGCGCGGCGCAAGTGGCGCTGACCGCCCAGGCCCATATCCAGAATGGCGCCCACAGTGCCTTCGCCCTGTGCCGGCCACCGGGACACCACGCCGCCAGCGACCTGATGGGCGGTTACTGCTACCTGAACAACGCGGCCATCGCCGCCCAGGCGTTCCTCGACCAGGGCCACAAGAAAGTCGCGATCCTCGACGTCGACTACCACCACGGCAACGGCACCCAATCGATCTTCTACGAGCGCAGCGACGTGCTCTTCACCTCGATCCACGGCCACCCGGAAGCCGAGTTCCCGTTCTTCCTGGGCTATGCCGACGAATGCGGCGAAGGCCCGGGCGAAGGCTACAACTTCAACTACCCACTGGCCGCCGGCAGCGGCTGGGATGTGTGGAGCGCGGCCCTGGAGCAGGCCTGTAACGAGATCCAGCGCTATGACGCCGACATCATCGTGGTGTCCCTGGGCGTGGACACTTTCAAGGACGACCCGATCTCGCAATTCAAACTCGACAGCCCGGATTACCTGGCCATGGGCAAGCGCATCGCCGCCCTTGGCAAGCCCGTGCTGTTCGTCATGGAAGGCGGTTACGCGGTAGCAGAAATCGGCATCAACGCCGTGAACGTTCTCGAAGGTTTTCAAAGCGCCCAGTGAGGGACACGCATCATGCAAAGACGCCAACGCTTTATCGTTCCCGCCCTGTGCGCCTGCCTGCTGGGCACCGCCGCCCACGCCGAAGAGCGCACCCTGCGGGTGTACAACTGGTTCGACTACATCACCCCCAAGGCCCTGGAGGATTTCAAGGCGCAGAACAGCCAGGTGAAGCTGGTCTACGACATCTTCGACACCAACGAAGCCCTGGAGGCCAAGCTGCTGACCGGCAACTCCGGGTATGACGTGGTGGTGCCGTCCAACGTGTTCCTGGCCAAGCAGATCGAGGCCGGGGTGTTCCAGCCCCTGGACCGCAGCAAGCTGCCCAACTGGAACCACCTGGACCCCAAGCTGATGAAGCTGATCGAGGCCAACGACCCGGGCAACCAATTCGCCGTGCCCTACATGTACGGCACCATCCTGATCGGCTTCAACCCGGACAAAATCAAGGCCGCCCTCGGCGACAAGGCGCCGGTGGACAGCTGGGACCTGATCTTCAAGGAAGAGAACATCAGCAAGCTCAAGCAGTGCGGCGTGGCCCTGCTCGACTCGCCATCGGAAATCCTGCCCCTGGCCCTGCAGCACCTGGGCCTGGACCCCAACAGCAAGAAGCCGGCGGACTACGAGAAGGCTGAAGCGCTGCTGATGAAGATCCGGCCATACGTCACCTACTTCCATTCATCCAAGTACATGGCCGACATCGCCAATGGCGACATCTGCGTGGCGGTGGGCTACTCGGGGAGCTTCTCCCAGGCCGCCAACCGCGCCAAGGAAGCCAAGAACGGCGTGACCGTGGACATGCGCCTGCCCAAGGAAGGCGCGCCGATCTGGTTCGACATGCTGGCGATCCCCAAGGGCGCCAAGAACCAGGAAGATGCCTACACCTTCATCAACTACCTGCTGCAACCCCAGGTGATTGCCCCGGTCAGCGACTTTGTCGGTTATCCCAACCCGAACAAGGACGCCACCGAACTGGTGGACCCTTCGATCCGCCACAACCCCAACCTGTATCCGACGGAAGCGGCGATGGGCACCCTGTACACCCTGCAACCGTTGCCCCGCGATGCGGAACGGGCAAGGACCCGGGCCTGGACCAAGATCAAGTCCGGGACCTGACCCTCATCCAGAACGGGAACCGCGCTCCCTGTGGCGAGCGAGCTTGCTCGCGCTGGATTGCGCAGCAAGCCCAGGCGGTTTCCCGGTTCTGCCTGATACACCGCGACAGCCGGCTTGACGACCGCTACG
Organism: Pseudomonas sp. TKO26; assembly: GCF_003225665.1. NCBI lineage: Bacteria > Pseudomonadati > Pseudomonadota > Gammaproteobacteria > Pseudomonadales > Pseudomonadaceae > Pseudomonas > Pseudomonas sp. TKO26. The sequence goes on along the minus strand of NZ_QKLN01000007.1, from coordinate 219,362 downwards.
CGGCCGAGCGGGAGCAAGCTCCCTCGCCACGACAAGTGCTCAGCAGCCGGTGAGGCCTTGGGGACTGCGTTCTTCGGTGAAGAACCAGGGCCGCAGGCGCACGCCGACGCCGTTGCCGATAAAGGCCGCCACCAGCCATAGCCAGCCGTGCAGGCTACCGGAGGCGATGCCGCTGAAGTAGGCGCCGATGTTGCAGCCATAGGCCAGGCGCGAACCGTAGCCCAGCAGCAGCCCGCCAATCACCGCCGCCACCAGGGAACGGGTGGGGATTCTCAGGTTGGGCGCAAAACGTCCCGCCAGTCCCGCCGCCAGCAAGGCCCCCAGGACGATGCCGATGTCCATGACGCTGGTGATGTCCTGCCACACCGGGGCGGCCAGGGCCTTGGCGTTCGCCGCGCCCTGCCAGAACATCCAACTGCCCACGTCCACGCCGAGTCCGCTTGCGACCTTGGCGCCCCACAGGGCAAAGGCCGAGGTGATGCCCCACGGGCGCCCGGCCAGGGCCAGGGTGGCGAAGTTGAGCAAGGCCAGGGCCACCGCGCCCCAGACCAGTGGCCAGGGACCGCGCAACAACCGGCGCCAGCCTTGGTACTGGCTGGCCACCGGGGCTTCGAGGCTGCCATGGCGGCGCTTTTCCAGGGTCTGGGTGAGCAAGGCGATCAGCGCGAACAGGCACAGGCTCAAGCCCAGGGCCGGGCCGACACCAAAGCTCTGGACGATGGAGATCGGTGGCAGCGACGGCAGGGCAAACCACCAGTGCACATGCTGGGTGGCAAACAGCGAGCCGCAGATGAAGAACGCCAGGGTCACCAGCATCCGCGCATTGCCGCCGCCAACGGTGAACAGGGTGCCCGAGGCGCAACCGCCCCCCAGTTGCATGCCGATGCCGAAAATGAAGGCACCGACGATCACCGACACCCCGGCCGGCGCCACCAGCCCCACCACCGGCTGGCCGAACAGGCTGCCCGCCCCCAGCGCCGGGAAGAACAGCAGCACCGCCAGGGCCAGCATGACCATCTGCGCCCGCAGGCCGGCACCGCGCCGATCGCGGATAAACACCCGCCATGCCGAGGTGAAACCAAAAGCCGCGTGGTACAGGGTCAGCCCCAGGGCGGCGCCGAGCAGCAACAGCAGCACCTGTCGCGCGCCCACCTGGGCCTGCAGGAACAAGGCGCCGGCCAGCAGTAGCAACAAGGCGAACAGGGGGGCGCCGAATGTGCGTTGCGGCGCCGTGGGGAGGGTCTGGCTCATGAGCTATCTCGGGCGAGGAAATGGCCGCGAGTATACCCGGTCAGACTCGCCAGGCCTGACGCAGGCGGCCCAGGGCCGACTGGATATCAGCCTCGGGCACCGCAGCGAAGCCCAGCACCAGCCCGGCCCGTTGGTCCTCGGGCAACCGGGTTTCCGGCAACCAGTAACTGCTCAGACCGTTGACCTCGACATCGACACTGGCCGCCTGCTCCAGCAGTTGCTGCTCCCGGGCCAGACTGTCCACGCGCACGGTCAGGTGCAACCCGGCGGCCACCGTGGGCAGTGGTCCGACGCCCGGGATCGTCTCGGGCCAGCCGGCAAGCAAGGTGTTGCGCCGGCTCAGGGCGGCGCGGCGCATGCGCCGGATATGTCGCTGGAAGTGCCCGGCGGCCATGAACTCGGCCATCACCGCCTGGGTGCTGACTTCGGAATGGCGCACGTCCACCGCCCGGCGCCGGGCAAAGGCCTGCACCAGGCCCGGCGGCAACACCAGGTAGCCCAGGCGCAGTGCCGGGAACGCCACCTTGCCGAAGGTGCCGACGTAGATCACCCGCCCCTGGCGGTCCAGCGCCGCCAGCGGGGCCAGGGGCGCGCCGCTGTAGCGGTACTCGCCGTCGTAGTCGTCCTCGACGATCCAGCCGCCGCTGCGCTCGGCCCAGGCCAGCAACTCCAGACGACGGGCCAGGCTCATGATCACCCCGGTGGGGTACTGATGGGACGGGGTGACATAGGCCAGACTGCAGTGCTCCAGTTGTTCCAACTGACGACAGTCGATGCCGTCCTGGTCCACCGCCACGCCCTGCAGTCGCGCCCCGGCCACGGCGAAGGCGTGACCGGCCGCTCGATAGCCGGGGTTTTCCACAGCCACGACGTCGCCGGGCTCCACCAGCAGCTGTGCACAAAGACTGATGCCCTGTTGCGCGCCACTGGTGATCACAATTTGTTCAGCGCTACATTGCAGCCCCCGGGCGCTGCGCAGATAAGCGGCGATCAGGCTGCGTAGCCGTGAATCGCCGGCGGAATCGCCGTAGCACAGCTGGTGCAGGTTCGGCCTGCGCCAGAAAGCCGCATTCAGCTTGGCCCAGACCTCGAACGGGAACAGATCGAACGCCGGCACGCCGACCCGAAAAGCCCGCGGCGGGCCACTGGGTGGCGTGCTCAGATGATGCTTTTGCAGGCGTTGCAGACCACTGCTGTGGATAACTTTACTGGATGGATCACCAGTTATTTCGGTCGATTTTGTGGATAACCCTGTGGGTAAGCCTGTTGACAACCCTGTGGATACTTTTGTGGATAGTTTTTTGATGGGGAGTCGGGTTTCCGGCAACTGGGCCACGTAGGTGCCATCACCGACCCGCCCTTCGATAAAACCCTCGGCATACAGCTGGTCATAGGCGCGCACCACGCTGTTGCGGGAAATCCCCAGCGCCGCCGCCAGATCACGGCTGGCGGGCAAGCGCGTGCCGCTGGCCAGGCGCCCGTCCAGCACCCGCAGACGCAGGGCCTGGTATAGCTGGCGGCTAAGGCCCTGGCGGCGATCCAGCTCGATCCCGGCAGGGTTGAAAGACAGCGGAGGCAAAGCACTGTTCATCGCGGGGCACCCGGGAATTGGACCTATGAAATAGACCAGAGATGGCTCTTACAACGAACCATTAGCCTGCCTAGGATGCAGCCACTCGCCAAGGAGTTTTTCCATGTACCTGCCTCGCGCTTTCGTCGATGAAGACCTTTCCCGCCTGCACGGGGTGATGCAACGCAGCCGTCTGGCGACCCTGGTGACCTGGGGCGCCCTGGGCCTGCAGGCCAGCCACCTGCCCCTGCTGCTGGATCCCGCGGCAGGTCCCAATGGCACCCTCTACGGGCACCTGGCCAAGGCCAATCCGCAGTGCACCGAGCTGGCCAGTGGCGCCGAGGCTCTGCTGATCTTCATGGGCGAAGATGCCTACGTCAGTCCCTCCTTCTATCCGAGCAAGGCCGAACACGGCAAAGTGGTGCCGACCTGGAACTACGTGGCGGTGCACGCCTACGGCCAGCCGGAGGTGTTCACCGATCCGCAGCGGCTGCTGCAGGTGGTCGAAGGCCTGACCGAGCGCCATGAGGCCGGCCGCCCGCAACCGTGGAAGGTGGCCGATGCCCCGGCCGACTATGTCGACGGCATGCTCAAGGCGATTGTCGGTTTCGCCCTGCCGATCCAGCGCCTGGAAGGCAAGCGCAAGCTCAGCCAGAACCGCAATGCCGAAGATATCGCCGGAGTACGCGACGGCCTGGCGGCCAGCGCCGACCTGCGCGACCAGCAACTGTCGCAACTGATGGGCTGAGTGCCCGCCCACAACAATAAAGGAGCTTTCATGAGCCAGATCCAGATCCGCCCCGTCACCACCGCCGATCACGCCGCCTGGCTGCCTCTGTGGCAAGCCTACCTGCGCTTCTATGAAACCGAGCTGCCGGACGCCGTGACCCAGAGCACCTGGCAGCGTTTTCTCGATGCCCGCGAACCGACCCACGCCGCCCTGGCCTGGGACGGCGAGCGCGCCGTGGGCCTGGTGCATTTCATCTACCACCGCTCCAACTGGAGCATCGAGAACGCCTGCTACCTGCAGGACCTGCTGGTGACCCCGGACCAGCGCGGCACCGGTGTCGGCCGCCAACTGATCGAATTCGTCTATGCCCAGGCCAAGCAGGACGGCTGCGCCAAGGTGCATTGGCTGACCCACGAAACCAATGCCACGGCCATCCAGCTGTATGAGCGCATTGCCGAGCGCCCGGGCTTCATCCAGTTCCGCAAACCCCTCTGAATTGCCAAGGAGCCACTGCATGTCGATTTCACTTGCCGATTGGAAAGGCGTCCCCGCCCCTTCGGCCACCCTGCTTGAAGGGCGCTTCATCCGTTTGGAAAGGCTCGACCCGGCGCGCCACGGCGATGAGTTGTTTCAGGTGCTGCAAGGCCCCGATGCCGACCCCGTGCTGTGGGACTACCTGCCTTACGGCCCCTTCCCCGAGCGCCCGGCGTTCGATGCCTGGCTCGGCAACCACGCCCTTGCCAGCGATCCGTATTTCTTCACCGTGATCGACCGCGCCAGTGGCCAGGCCCAGGGCCTTATCAGCCTGATGTCCATCGTCCCGGCCCAGGGCCGCATCGAGATCGGCCACGTGACCTTCGGCGCGCCGATGCAGCGCTCGCCCAAGAGCACCGAGGCGGTGTACCTGCTGGCCAATGAAGCCTTCGCCCTGGGCTACCGACGCCTGGAATGGAAGTGCAACAACGCCAATGCCCGCTCGCGCTACGCCGCGGAACGTCTGGGTTTCAGCTTCGAGGGTGTGTTTCGCCAGCACATGGTGGCCAAGGGGCAGAATCGCGATACCGCGTGGTTCTCGATCCTGGACGGGGAATGGCCGGCGATTGCCAAGGGTTTCGAGCAATGGCTCAGCGATGAGAACCAGAGCGGCGCGGGGCAGCTCAAGTCGCTGGCGGAGTGTCGCGGGTAAGCGGGATTTTCGCCGGCAAGCCGGCTCCTACAGGAATTGCGGTGAACCCGAACCCTGTAGGAGCTGGCTTGCCAGCGAAGGACTCAACCGAGCTTCTGCGCCAACACCGCAATATGCTCCGGCCCGATGCCGCAGCAACCGCCGACATGGCTGGCTCCGCGCTGGTGCCAGTCCGCTACCCATCGCAGATAACCCGGCGGATCCAGGTCTTCGCGCAGCGGGCACAGGCCGTCGTTGGCGGTGGCATCCTCGGGCTGCGGCGGGAAGGCGTTGGCGTACACGCCAATGTGGATCTGCGCCCCCAGGCGCTCGAAGGTGTCACGGGCCGCATCCACCGCCGCGCCGATCACTTCCGGCTGGCTGCAGTTGAACAGCAGGGTCTGCACCCCCAGTTGCGCCGCCACCGCCGCCGCGTCAGTCACCGGCTCGCCGGAACGCAGGCGCGGCACTTCATCGACATCTTCATCCTTCAGGGTGAAGGACAGCCAGAACGGCTTGCCGTCCTCGGGCAGTCCCGCGTGGATGGCCCGCGCTTCGGCGATCGAGCTTTGGGTTTCCGCCAGCCACAGGTCCACGAACGGCGCCAGCCCGTTAACCAGCGGGCTCAGCACTTCCTCGACCCGGGACGCATCGAACAGATCCGGTCGATAGGAACCAAATAGCGGCGGCAACGAACCCGCCACCCGCACCGGCTTGCCGGAGGCCTCCACCGCGCGACGCGCCAACTCACCGGCCAGGGCCGCCAGGGCCTGGCCTTCGGCGGCAAAGCGCTCTTCACCGATGTGGAACGGCACCACGGCGTAGCTGTTGCTGGTGATCACGTTGGAACCACTGGCGATATAGGCCGCATGCACCGCCTCCACCGCCTGGGGATCTTCGCTCAACGCCAGGGCTGACCACTCGGGCTGCCGGAACGGCGCACCACGGCGCTGTAACTCACGACCCATACCGCCATCCAGAATTACCGTGCTACCTGCGCCCATATGCTTTTTACTCATATGCTTATGAAAATAACTCACTACCGGAGTCGTTCTTATAACTATTAAATACGCACCATTCGGTTAATAACAACTCTTTTTCAGTCAGGATTCCGATGAATATCAAACCGCTGCTGGCCCTCGGCCTGACCGTATTTGCCGCCTCTTCCCAAGCCTTCGCCGGCGCCACCCTGGAGCGCATCGAGCAGAAAAAGGAACTGGTCGGGGTGCTGATGGAAAGCTACCCGCCCTTCTCCTTCCTCAATGAGCAAAACCAGCTGGACGGCTTCGATGTCGACGTGGCCAAGGCCGTGGCCGACAAGCTCGGGGTCAAGCTGCGCCTGGAAACCCCATCCTGGGACGTGATCGCCGCCGGCCGCTGGAGCGGGCGCTACGACATCTGCATCTGCTCCATGACCCCGAGCAAGGCCCGCGCCGAAGTCTTCGACTTCCCGGTGCAGTACTACGCCTCGCCGGCGGTGATCGTGGTCAATGCCAAGGATGAGCGGATCCACAGCACCAAGGACCTGAGCGACAAGAAGGTCGGCCTCACCGCCGCCTCCAGCTACGAGAGTTACCTGAACAAGAACCTGGTGATCGAAGGCGCCGAGGACACCCAACTGCAATATCCCTTCGAGAACGTGCAGATCGCCCCCTACGACACCGACAACGTGGCCTTCCAGGACCTCGGCCTGGGCCCGGGCGTGCGCCTGGATGCGATCCTCACTAACCTGGTCACCGCGCAACCGCGGCTGACCCAGGATTCGCGCTTCAAGCTGGCCGGCGAGCCGCTGTACGCCGAGCCCAACTCGGTGGCCATCGAGAAAGGCGATGCGCAGTGGAATGCCAAGGTGCGTGAAGTCTTCGCCCAGCTGAAGCAGGACGGCACCCTGAGCAAGCTGTCGCAGAAGTGGATCGGCGCCGACATCAGCCAATGACTGCCTACACGCCACCGCCCCGGCCACCGCAACCGGTGGCTGAACCGCTGCTCAAGCGCCTGCTGGGTTTTCGCAGCCGCCTGTATCTGACCTGGGCGGCGCTGCTGGGGCTGTTCGCCAGCTTCTTCCTGAGCTTCGACCTGAAGTTCTCGATCATCCTCGACAAGCTGCCAAACCTGCTGGGCCTGCACCTGTCCCCCAGCGGCTTTCTCCAGGGCGCGGCGCTGACCCTGTTCCTCTGCGCCTGCTCCATCGTCGCCTCGTCGCTGCTGGGCTTCGTCACCGCCCTGGCGCGCCTGTCGTCGAGCGCCGTGGCGTTCGGCATCGCCAGCTTCTACGCCTCGTTCTTTCGCGGCACGCCGCTGCTGATCCAGATCCTGCTGATCTACCTCGGCCTGCCGCAACTGGGGGTGGTGCCGGGCGCCATTACCGCCGGGATCATCGCCCTGTCGCTGAACTACGGCGCCTACCTCAGCGAGATCTTCCGTGCCGGCCTCCTCGGCGTGCCCCACGGCCAACGCCAGGCGGCCCTGGCCCTGGGCATGAGCGACAGTGTGATCTTCTGGCAGGTGACCCTGCCCCAGGCCATGCGCACCATCATTCCGCCGACCACCAACCAGTTCATCTCGATGCTCAAGGACTCGTCGCTGATCTCGGTGATGGGGGTCTGGGAGGTGATGTTCCTGGCCCAGTCCTATGGCCGCTCCAGCTACCGCTACATCGAGATGCTGAGCACCGCGGCGCTGATCTACTGGCTGCTGTCCATCGGCCTGGAACTGATCCAGGCGCGGATGGAAAGGCATTACGGCAAGGGCTACGCCAAGCGCGGTTGAGGTTCAAGCGAGGGCCCGGGAGCACCCGGGCTGCTTGCCGAACGCTCAAGCTCATCGAGCAGCGAACGGGCGCGGCTGGTTCTCTGCACTTTCACCACCCCCATCTGCAGGCCGAACGGCTTGAACACCGCGGTCAGTGACTTGAGGGTCGGGTTGCCGTCACCGTGTTCGATATGGATCAGGGTGCGCAGGGAGATCCGGCACATGCGGGCGAACTGACTCTGATGCAGCCCGGTGACTTCGGTACGCAGGCGCTTGACCGCCTCGCCAAGCGGCAGGCGACCGGCCGCCATTTCCTGCTGGATGTGGTCGATCAGGGCCCCGCGTTGTTCCAGCGTCATGTTCATCGCAATCCCCACTCCTGCAGGCGTCGGTCCAGGTGGCGCAAGTGAATGCGCGGATGATTCAGGGTGGCTTCGGGCAAGCCGCCGGCACTCAGCAGGTCCGGCAGGGCCCGCAGTTGTTCGGCATCCGCGCGCAGGCGGGTCAACGCGGCCTCAGGATCGAGCAGCGGCTTGAGGCTGGCGCACACCAGGCGCCAGTCGACGTCCCCGGCCACTTCCATGCGCCCGGGCCATTTGGTGGTGCGGGCAATCCCCTGGTCATCCATGACCTTGGGCGCCAGGTCATGGATCGGCGCCAGATGCACCCCGGTATCCGTGCGCACCACCGAAAGCGTGCGGCCGTGATTGTCGGTGTTGCCGAGGATCTTGTTGAGCAGATCGCGCCGCAGGTAGTCCGCCACCAGTTCGGGGATCGACGTCTCCTGGCCGGTGGCGCGCCACAGTTCGGCGAGAATCCCCAGGACCTCGGTATGGCGCATGCCCTGGCCATGGCCCACCAGCCCGGCCAGGGAATAGATCGACTCCACCGCCAGGCGTTCGACTCCGGCGGGCGTTGGCCGACGATCAAACCGCTGCATCCACAGGCTTGGCCGGCGCCCCTCTTCCAGGGCCAGCCCGGAAGCCGCCGGCGTCTCGATCCCCAACTGGTGCAGCGCCCGGTAGTAGTGGAACTCGCTTCTGAGGATGTCGCAGGCATTCGGCGAGGCCGGGTTACGGGGGAACTTCACCCACCAGTGACGCGCTGCATATGCGTCATCGAGCAGCGCATCGGGGTACAGCAAGCCCTCGCGGTTTTCCGTCAGCAACAGCTTGGGCGCTTCGTCTCCGAGGCTCGCCGTGCCACCAAAAGCCGCCGCCTGCTCATGGGCGTATTCAAGAAACCGGTTGTCCAGGGTCACCACCTGTTCCCGGGTGAAGCCCAGGGCCGGGCGCCTGTGCAGCCCTGCCAGCGACTCCTTGATCCGCAGATGGCCAATCGGCGCCGCCGTGCTTCGGGCCAGGAGGAACAACTCGCTGCCCACGCCATCGGGCCGCTCATGACCCATCTGCCGGAGCAAAAAGCCGCGCGCCGCCGGCGTGGCGACCAGGTCATAAAGAAAGGCCGGCGCCCGGTCTTCTCGCCAGGACTCCCACCCCAGAGGTATATGTGCACTGACCGAACGGCCCAACGGGCTGGCAACAGCTTCCAGGTTGTCCACCAGATACTGCGGGACATAACCAAAGCTGCAAGGGCTGGCAAAGCCCTCTGCGGGGTTGTCGAAACTCAGGGTCATGGCATCGGCCCACGCCCCTGCGCCGTAGAGCTGCAACGTCAGCCGGAGCATTGGGGTACCTGTAATTTGCTGCACTTCAATAGACGTTCCGCCTCAATCATCCGCGCATTATATTGCAGTTATTCCAGGTAACCATGCCTATACATGCACCAAAATGCATTTATATAAAATATTACCTCCACGAAAATGCATTAAATGACACTTCAAAAAAGCAAAAAAAAAGGGGAGCCGTAGCTCCCCCGAGGTAAACCGTTACAGATGAGGGCCTGAACTCAGCCCTCGATTTCGATCAGGATTTCGCCCGGGTTGACCCGGTCGCCCTTGGCCACATGAATCGCCACCACCTTGCCGGCCACCGCAGCCTGGACTTCGGTTTCCATCTTCATGGCTTCAGTGATCAGCACCGCCTGACCTTCCTTGACCACATCGCCTTCCTTGACCAGCACATCGACGATGTTGCCCGGCATGGTGGTGCTGACATGGCCCGGCGCGCTGGCCTGCTTGCGCTTGCTGCCACCGCCGCCGACGAATTCGTTGAGTGGCTCGAACACCACTTCTTCCGGCATGCCGTCGATGGACAGGTAGAAGTGACGCTTGCCTTCGGCCTTGACCCCGACACCGGTGATGTCGACGCGATAGGTTTCGCCGTGGACGTCGATGACGAACTCGGTCGGCACGCCTTCGCCGCCCGGCTTGCTGACACCGCCGGCTTCGGGGATCGGCAGCAGCGCTTCCGGAACCAGGGTGCCGGCCTCACGCTCTTCGAGGAACTTGCGCCCGATGTCGGGGAACATGGCGTAGGTCAGCACGTCTTCTTCGGAATGGGCCAGGGCACCGATTTCGCCGCGCAGCTTGGTCATTTCCGGTTGCAGCAGGTCGGCCGGACGCACATCGATCACGTCCTCGCTGCCGATGGCCTGGCGCCGCAGGTTCTCGTCCACCTGACCCGGGGCCTTGCCGTAGCGGCCTTGCAGGTAGAGCTTCACTTCGTTGGTGATGGTCTTGTAGCGCTCGCCGGCCAGGACGTTGAAGAACGCCTGGGTGCCGACGATCTGCGAGGTCGGGGTCACCAGCGGCGGGTAGCCCAGGTCATGACGCACCCGCGGAATCTCCGCCAGCACTTCGCCCATGCGGTTCAGCGCGCCCTGCTCTTTCAACTGGTTGGCCAGGTTGGAAATCATCCCGCCCGGCACCTGGTTGACCTGCACCCGGGTATCGACCGCGGTGAATTCGCTTTCGAACTGGTGGTACTTCTTGCGCACGGCATAGAAGTACAAGCCGATCTCTTGCAGCAGCTCCAGGTCCAGGCCGGTGTCGAACTCACTGCCTTTGAGGGCCGCGACCATGGACTCGGTGCCCGGGTGGCTGGTGCCCCAGGCGAAGCTGGAGATGGCGGTGTCGATGTGGTCGGCGCCGTTCTCGATGGCCTTGAGCTGGCACATCGCGGCAAGGCCCGCAGTGTCGTGGGAGTGGATGAACACCGGCAGCGACAGCTCGGCCTTCAGCGCCTTGACCAGCTCGCCGGTGGCGTAAGGGGTCAGCAGGCCGGCCATGTCCTTGATCGCGATCGAGTCGCAACCCATGGCGGCCATCTGCTTGGCCTGGGCCACGAACGCCTCGATGGTGTGCACCGGGCTGGTGGTGTAGGCGATGGTGCCTTGGGCGTGCTTGCCGGCGGCCTTCACTGCCTCGATGGCGACCCGCAGGTTACGCACGTCGTTCATCGCATCGAAGATGCGGAATACGTCGATGCCGTTGACCGCGGCCTTGGCCACGAACGCCTTGACCACGTCGTCGCTGTAGTGGCGATAGCCCAGCAGGTTCTGCCCGCGCAGGAGCATTTGCAGGCGAGTGTTAGGCAGCGCGGCGCGCAGTTGGCGCAGGCGCTCCCAGGGGTCTTCCTTGAGGAAGCGCACGCAGGCGTCGAAAGTGGCGCCACCCCAGACCTCCAGGGACCAGTAGCCGACTTTGTCGAGCTTGTCGCAAATCGGCAGCATGTCTTCGGTGCGCATGCGGGTCGCCAGCAGCGACTGGTGGGCGTCACGCAGGATGGTGTCGGTAACGAAGATCTTTTTAGTCATGGGTATCTCCTCATGGCGGCAAGCTCCAAGCTACAAGCTGCAAGAACAAGCCAATCGGCTGTTGCTTGCCGCTTGCCGCTGAAAGCTTGCCGCTGCTTATTCATAGGCCTGCGTGGGCGGCGATGGCGGCGGCGATGGCCAGGGCCAACTCTTCGGGTTTGCGCTTGATCGAGTAGTTGGTCAGTTCCGGGTGGCTTTCGACGAAGCTGGTATTGAACTGGCCGCTACGGAACTCCGGATTGCGCAGGATTTCCTGGTAGTAGGCGGCGGTGGTCTTGACCCCTTGCAGACGCATGTCGTCGAGGGCGCGCAGGCCACGGTCCATCGCTTCTTCCCAGGTCAGGGCCCAGACCACCAGCTTCAGGCACATGGAGTCGTAGAACGGCGGAATGGTGTAGCCGGTGTAGATCGCCGTGTCGGTACGCACGCCAGGGCCGCCGGGGGCGTAGTAACGGGTGATCTTGCCGAAGCTGGGGAGGAAGTTGTTCTTCGGGTCTTCGGCGTTGATCCGGAACTGCAGGGCAAAACCGCGGTGGTGGATGTCTTCCTGCTTAACCGACAGGGGCAGGCCCGAGGCGATGCGGATCTGCTCGCGGACGATGTCGATGCCGGTGATTTCCTCGGTGATGGTGTGTTCCACCTGCACCCGGGTATTCATTTCCATGAAGTACACCTCGCCCTCGGCGAGCAGGAACTCCACGGTGCCGGCGTTCTCGTAGCCCACGGCCTTGGCCGCGCGCACCGACAGGTCGCCGATGTAGGCGCGCTGTTCGGGGGTCAGCTGCGGGCTCGGGGCGATCTCGATGAGCTTCTGGTTGCGGCGCTGGATCGAGCAGTCGCGCTCGAACAGGTGCACCACGTTGCCAAAGCTGTCACCGAGGATCTGCGCTTCGATGTGCTTGGGATTGACGATGCACTTTTCCAGGAACACTTCCGCCGAACCGAAGGCCTTGGTGGCCTCGGAAATCACTCGGGGGAAGGCCTGCTCCAGCTCTTCACGGCTGTTGCAGCGACGGATCCCGCGCCCACCACCACCGGAGGTGGCCTTGAGCATCACCGGGTAGCCGATGCGGTCGCCTTCGGCCAGGGCTTCGTGGATATCCGCGACGTTGCCTTCGGTGCCCGGGGTCACCGGTACGCCGGCCTTGATCATGCTGCGGCGGGCTTCGGTCTTGTCGCCCATGCGGCGGATGACTTCCGCCGACGGGCCAATGAACTTGATTCCACGTTCGGCGCAGATGTCCGCCAGTTCGGCGTTTTCCGAAAGAAAACCATAGCCGGGATGCAGGGCATCGCAGCCGGTTTCCACCGCCAGGTTCACCAGTTTGCGCGGGTTCAGGTAGCCGGCCAGCGGCTCGGCACCGATGCTGTGGGCCTCATCCGCGCGCTTCACATGCAGGGCATGGCGATCGGCGTCGGAGAAGATCGCTACCGAACGGATGCCCATCTCGGCGCAGGCACGCACGATTCGCACGGCGATCTCACCACGGTTGGCGATCAGGATCTTTTTTATCACTTGGAGGTTCCCTTGAGCCGTTGGAACAAACGACCCGCTAGACCGAGTCGGCGCGTGACCAAATGTTTCAGGTCAGTCGCCGCGTCACACTAGCCCTGAAGAGGGATTAACAAAAATCAATAATTATTGGGTTGGGCATAAGTAAAGACTTATAGTCGTGCCACAAGCCCCAGGCGCGAGCACTCCATAAATGCGTAAGTCCTTGATGAGACTGACATTGCGTCAGTTGCAGATTTTCAATGAAGTCTGTGATCTGCGCTCCTACAGCCGCGCCGCCGATGAAATGAATCTCACCCAGCCGGCAGTCAGCCTGCAGATCCGTCAGTTGGAGGAACTGATCGGCCAGCCGTTGTTCGATTACGTCGGCAAGAAGCTCTACATGACCGAAGCCGCCGAAGCCCTGCAACGGGCCAGCCGGGACATCTTCGGACGCCTGGAAAACCTCGACATGCAGCTCTCGGACATGCAGGGTTCGCTGCAGGGCCAGCTCAAGCTGGCGGTGGAATCCAGCGCCAAGTATTTCGTCCCGCACCTGTTCGCCGCCTTCAAGCGCCAGCATCCGGAAGTCCACCTGCAACTGACCGTGGTCAACCGCGCCCAGGTGATCCGCCGACTCTCGGACAACCGCGACGACCTGGTGATCATGTCCATGGTGCCCCAGGACATGGAGCTGGAATTCCTGCCGTTTCTCAACAACCCCATCGTTGCCGTAGCGCCACCGGATCATCCCCTGAGCCACATGGGCCCGCTGCGCCTGCAGGACCTGGAGCCCTACACCCTGGTGCTGCGCGAACCGGGCTCGGGCACGCGCCTGGCCTGCGAGGAGTACTTCAAGGAGAAGCGCGTGCACTTCACCCAGATTCTCGAAGTGTCATCGGCCGAGGCTCAGCGCGAGTGCGTGCGGGCGGGCCTGGGCGTGGCCTTGCTGACGCGCCACGCCCTGAACCTTGAGTTGGCGACCGGCGGCTTGATCGAGTTGCCGGTCGAAGAGCTGCCATTGCTGCGCAGCTGGTGCCTGGTACAGGCCAAAGCCAAACGCCTGTCACCGGTAGCGCATGCGTTCCTGGGATTCATCCGCAGCGAACGGGTACAGATCAGCGGGCTGGTTGAACGCTTCGACGGGAAGCCGCGGGTGCCGCCTGCCAGTAATTGACCGCCTCAAGCTCGGGGTAATCGTTGATTTCCTGCTGCAACTGACGCAGCTCGAAGCGGTGTTCGATCGCACGCCGAAACTCCATGCGGCGCTGGTCTTCCTGCTGACGACGGGTCTTGACGGCGCTGTTGCTCTCTTCGTAAGGCCGGGCCATTTCGAGTCTCCCAATGCGAGTACGGAAGCTTCACGATGGACGTCGGCGGTTACGTTTTGGCGGCGGGTCGGTTACAGGACGATGAACATTCACAGCGCCTACCTATCTGTAGGAACTGGCTTGCCAGCGAAGGCGTCCGTCAGCGCGATGCACAACCCTGAGGCCTCATCACCGGCCAGAGAAACTCAATCGTCCAGGGCTTTGACCGACTTGGGCGACAGGCGCAGGCTGCGCAAGCTGCGCTTGACGCTCTTGAGGTGGTTCACCAGGCTCGGGCCACGAGCCATGGCCACGCCCATCGCCAACACGTCGATCACCACCAGATGGGCGATACGCGAGGTCAGCGGGGTGTAGATCTCGGTGTCTTCATGCACGTCGATGGCCAGGTTGACCGTGGACAGCTCGGCCAAAGGCGTCTGGCTCGGGCACAGGGTAATCAGCGAGGCGCCACTTTCACGCACCAGGTTGGCGGTGATCAGCAGGTCCTTGGAGCGCCCGGATTGGGAAATGCAAATCGCCACGTCGGTGGGCTTGAGGGTCACTGCCGACATCGCCTGCATGTGCGGGTCGGAATAGGCCGCCGCGGTCAGCAGCAATCGGAAGAACTTGTGCTGGGCATCCGCCGCCACCGCGCCCGAGGCGCCAAAGCCGTAGAACTCCACGCGCTGGGCCTGGGACATGGCGGTCACCGCCTGCTGCAGGGCCACCGGATCGAGCTTCTCGCGAACCTCCATCAGGGTGTGCAGGGTGGTGTCGAAGATCTTCAGGCTGTAGTCGGCGACGGAATCGTCTTCATGAATCGCGAACTGGCCAAAACTGGCGCCGGCGGCGAGGCTCTGGGCCAGCTTGAGTTTGAGGTCCTGGAAACCGGAGCAGCCGATGGCTCGGCAAAAGCGCACGATGGTCGGTTCGCTGATGCCCACGCTGTGGGCCAGATCCGCCATGGAACTGTGCATCACCGCCGCCGGATCAAGGAGCACGTGATCGGCGACCTTGAGTTCCGATTTGCGTAACAAATGACGTGACTGGGCGATGTGCTGCAACAGGTTCAAAGGGCTGGACTCATTGTTATTGGCTGACGCCGGAGATGTAGCAGGCTTGTAGTTATACTACAGGAATCGTCTTTTTGCCTGCTCAATGCATCACGAAGTTGCCGGCCTACCCCCCATTTTCAGCCGGGTACGACTTATGTAGCCGTTCTGGCGCATGCCCATGAAGGCTAGCGCGCCTGGGCCTGCAACAGCAGCGCCAGGCCTTCGGCGTCCACCGGACGACTGATCAGATAGCCCTGCACTTCATCGCAGTGTTCGGCCCGCAGGAACGTCAGTTGACCGGGTTCTTCAACGCCCTCGGCCACCACCTTCAGCGACAGCCCGTGGGCCATGGCAATGATCGCCCGGGTGATCGCGGCATCCTCGCCGCCATCGGCCAGCCCACGGATAAAGGCCTGGTCGATCTTCACGTAGTCCACCGGAATCCGCTTGAGGTAGCTCAGGGACGAGTAGCCGGTGCCGAAGTCGTCAATCGCCAGCTTCACCCCCAGGGCGCGTAGTTGCCGGAAGGTGGCGATGATGTGCTCGACGCTGTCCAGCAACTGGCTTTCGGTCAGTTCCAGCTCCAGCAGGTGCGGCTCCAGGCCGGTTTCCTCCAGCACCTGGCGCACCAGGCTAACCAGCTTGCCCTGGCGCAACTGATACACCGACAGGTTGACCGACACCCGAATCGGTTCCAGGCCCTGGCGCTGCCATTCACAGGCCTGCCGGCAGGCCTGGCGCAAGACGAATTCACCAATGGGGCCGATCAGCCCGGTTTCTTCCGCCAGACCGATAAAGTCTCCCGGCGGCACCCGGCCCATGATCGGATGGTCCCAGCGCACCAGCGCCTCGGCGGCATTCAGGCGGCCCGTGGCCAGGCACAGTTTGGGCTGGTAGAAGACCATCAGTTGGTGTTCTTCGATGGCCTTGCGCAACTGGTTCTCCAGTTGCAGCCGCTCCAGGGTGCTGGCTTGCAGGCTTTCGGTATAGAACTGGAAGTTGTTGCCACCCAGGTGCTTGGCGTGGGCCATGGCCATGTTCGCCTGGCTGACCAGGGCGGCGACCTCCCTGGCGCTGTCCGGCAGCATGCTGATGCCAATGGAGGCGCTGACCACCAACTCGTGGCCTTCAACGGTGATCGGCAGGCGCAACTTGCTCAACAAGCGGGTCGCCACCCGGGTCAGGCTCGACAGGCTGCCGTAGGCATCGAACAGCACGGCGAACTCGTCCCCGGACAAGCGCGCGATGGTGTCGGCTTCCGGCAGCGCGTTGACCAGCCGCCGGGCCATTTTCTGCAACAGTTGGTCGGCCATTTCATGGCCGAGGCTGTCATTGAGCAGCTTGAAGCGATCCAGATTGATGTGCAGCAAGGCCAGGCTGCGGCTGCCCTGGCGCACCCGCTGGTGGGCCTCGCGCAGGCGCTCGCGGAACAGCGAGCGGTTGGCCAGCCCGGT
Organism: Pseudomonas sp. TKO26; assembly: GCF_003225665.1. NCBI lineage: Bacteria > Pseudomonadati > Pseudomonadota > Gammaproteobacteria > Pseudomonadales > Pseudomonadaceae > Pseudomonas > Pseudomonas sp. TKO26. Next base: position 202,867 of record NZ_QKLN01000007.1, on the reverse strand, counting down.
GAGCTCGTCATAGTGGGTGAGGTAGCGCATGCGCTCCTCGGATTCACGCCGGGCCGACAGATCGGCGAAGAAGCCCACGATATGCCGGACTTTTCCCCGCCTGTCGCGCACTACATTCAGTTGCAGCCACTGCGGATAAAGCTCGCCGTTCTTGCGGGTTTCCACCAGTTCGCCCTGCCAGCTGCCGTGCTGCTCCAGGGCCTGATGGATCATTGGGTAGTGACGACGGGCGTCGCGGCTGCAGGATAGCTCCACCACATTGCGCCCGAGCATGTCTTCGACCTGATAGCCGGTGACCAGACTGAAGGCCTGGTTGGCGGCGATCAGGGCGTAATCGGGGTCAAGGATGACAATCCCTTCGCTGGCCGCCTCGAACACCGTGGCGGCCAGGTCGCGCTGCACTTCCAGCTCCTTGTCGGCACTGATATCGCGCCGCGTGCCCACCATGCGCAGCACCCGTCCGCCGGGGCTGCGCTCCACCGCTCGACCTCGGTCCTCGACCCACACCCAGCGGCCATCGCCATGGCGCACCCGGTACTCCACCTGATAGTCCTCGCTGCGGCCCTTGAGGTGCTCCACCAGGGCACGCTTGAGCACCGGCAGATCCTCGGGATGCAGACGCGGCTTGAGGTGGCTGAGCATCGCCGTGACGTCTTCCGGCTCCAGGCCGAACAGCTCCTTGAGCTGGGTGTGATGGACCTCGTCGGTCTGCAGGTTCCAGTCCCACAAGCCCAGTTCGCTGGCATCCAGGGCCAGGGCCAGACGCGCCTCGCTCTTGCTCAGGGCCTGGTTGGCCGCGTCCAGCTCCAGGCTGCGCTGAGCCACCCGGTGTTCCAGTCCGGCCTGGGCCTCGCGCAATTGCTCCTCGGCGCGGCGGCGTTGCTCCACTTCCCGGGCCAGCTCGCGGTTGAGCTGGTTGCTGCGGCTCTGGGCGTCCTGCAGGTGCTCGATCAAGGCCTGATTCTGAAAGCGTCGCAGCAAGCCACGCTGGATCAGGCGATTGACCTGCCAGGCCACCACGCTCAGGGACCCCAGGAGAATCAGCCCCAGCCAGCCCCAGCCACGCTGCTGCTCGTCGCCACCCCAGAACAGGTAGGCGATCGCCGGCAGCAGGCAAGGCAAGGTGAAGGAAAGAAAGGCTTGCAGGCTGACCGCATAGGCCACGCTGGCCGAAAGAATGGCCGCGCCGATCAGGCCGAAGACCCAGGCCTGCTGGAGAAAACTGTCGGTGGGCACCAGAGCGATGCCGGCGCAGGCCAGGGTCAGGCCGCTGACCGTCGACCCCAGCAGAAACATGCGCTGCCAGACCGGCTGCGCCTGGCGGCTGGGGATTGCCGAGTCGAAGGCCGCCACCTGGATCACCCGCAACGCCACTAGGGCCAACAGCCAGACCATCCACACGCTGAGCAACAAATAGCGCGCCGGGCTCCAGAGCAGCCAGGTGCACACCAGGCCGTTGAGCAACATGAACAGCGTCGGCAGCAGCGAGCCCTGATACAGCAGACGCGTGCGTTCCACCGCCATCTCGACGGCGTAGCGCAGAAGAATAACCCGCGGTTCCACCAAGGGTCCGGACAGGTCGGAATCATGAGTCATAGGCAGTGTTCTTATAATGGTTGAGCCTGAAACGTCGGCGGAGCATACACAAGCAAAGGCGCGAGCCAAACTGCTCCAAGTCATAAATTCGATAAAACCGATCCCCCATCAATCCACGGGGCAACAGCCCGGACTTGAAGCGCCAAAGGCTGCGACCCATGACCGACCGGTCGTCACCCGCGGTTGTTTTATCGGCTAATGCAAAGCCGGGTTTGCCCGGGGTGGCGCGGCCCCCTAGAATGCCCCGATGCGCGATGATCTCTCCCTCCTGTTGAACTCCCTCAACGATGCCCAACGCCAGGCCGTAGCCGCCTCCGTGGGTCGTCAGTTGGTCCTGGCCGGTGCTGGCTCCGGCAAAACCCGTGTGCTGGTGCACCGTATCGCCTGGTTGATCCAGGTCGAGAACGCCTCGCCCCACTCGATCCTGTCGGTGACCTTCACCAACAAGGCCGCAGCCGAGATGCGCCACCGCATCGAGCAATTGCTGGGCATCAACCCGGCGGGCATGTGGGTCGGCACCTTCCACGGCCTGGCTCACCGCCTGCTGCGGGCCCACTGGCAGGAAGCCGGCCTGAGCCAGACTTTCCAGATCCTCGACAGCGACGACCAGCAACGCCTGGTCAAGCGGGTGATCCGCGAGCTGGGCCTGGACGAGCAACGCTGGCCAGCCCGCCAGGCCCAGTGGTTCATCAACGGGCAGAAGGACGAAGGCCTGCGCCCGCAACATATCCAGGCCAGTGGCGACCTGTTCCTGGCCACCATGCGCAGCATCTATGAAGCCTACGAGGCCGCCTGCCAGCGCGCCGGGGTCATCGACTTCTCCGAGCTGTTGCTGCGGGCCCTGGACCTGTGGCGCGACCACCCCGGCCTGTTGGCGCACTACCAGAAGCGCTTCCGCCACGTGCTGGTGGACGAGTTCCAGGACACCAACGCCGTGCAGTACGCCTGGCTGCGACTGCTGGCCAAGGGTGGCGACAGCCTGATGGTGGTGGGCGACGACGACCAGTCGATCTACGGCTGGCGCGGGGCGAAAATCGAGAACATTCACCAGTATTCCGCCGACTTCCCGGACACCGAAGTGATCCGCCTGGAGCAGAACTACCGCTCCACCGCCGGCATCCTCAAGGCCGCCAATGCCCTGATCGCCAACAACACCGGACGCCTGGGCAAGGAGCTGTGGACCGACGGCGGCGATGGCGAAGCCATCAACCTGTACGCCGCCTTCAACGAGCACGATGAAGCCCGCTATGTCGTGGAAACCATCGAGAGCGCGCTGAAGACTGGCCTGGCCCGCAGCGACATCGCCATTCTCTACCGCTCCAACGCCCAGTCCCGGGTGCTGGAAGAGGCCCTGCTGCGCGAGCGCATTCCGTACCGCATCTATGGCGGCCAGCGCTTCTTCGAGCGGGCCGAGATCAAGAACGCCATGGCTTACCTGCGCTTGCTGGAAGGCCGTGGCAACGACGCGGCCCTGGAGCGGGTGATCAACGTTCCGGCCCGGGGCATCGGCGAAAAAACCGTCGAAGCCATCCGCGAACACGCGCGCCACAGCGATGTATCAATGTGGGAGGCCATGCGCCAGCTGGTGGCCAATAAAGGCCTGACCGGTCGCGCCGCGGGCGCCCTCGGGGCCTTTATCGAACTGATCGAGAACCTCGCCGCCAAGACCCTGGAAATGCCCCTGCACCTGATGACCCAGACCGTCATCGAACAGTCCGGGCTGATCGCCTACCACGAAGCGGAAAAAGGCGAGAAAGGCCAGGCCCGGGTGGAAAACCTTGAGGAACTGGTGAGCGCCGCGCGCAACTTCGAGAACAGCGAAGAAGACGAAGACCTGACGCCGCTGGCGGCCTTCCTCGGCCACGCCTCCCTGGAAGCCGGCGATACCCAGGCCGACGAGCATGAAGACAGCGTGCAACTGATGACCCTGCACAGCGCCAAGGGCCTGGAGTTCCCCTACGTGTTCCTGGTGGGCATGGAAGAAGGCCTGTTCCCGCACAAGATGAGCCTGGAAGAGCCCGGCCGCCTTGAGGAAGAACGCCGTCTGGCCTATGTCGGCATCACCCGGGCGATGCAGAACCTGGTGATGACCTATGCGGAAACCCGTCGTCTATATGGCAGCGAAACCTACAACAAGGTGTCGCGCTTCGTCCGCGAGGTGCCCAAGGGGCTGATTCAGGAAGTACGCCTGTCCAACAGCGTCAGCCGGCCTTTCGGCGGTGGCCAGTCGCAAAGCACCAGCAGCCTGTTCGGCGGCAGCGAGATTCCGGACACCGGCTTGAGTCTCGGCCAGGCGGTGCGCCACTCAGTGTTCGGCGACGGCGTAATCCTCAATTTCGAAGGCGCCGGCGCCCAGGCCCGAGTCCAGGTCAACTTCAGCGAAGGCAGCAAATGGCTGATGCTCGGCTACGCCAAGCTGGAAGCCATCTAACCCCAAACGGTCCGTAGGTGCCGGCTTGCCGGCGAATCTCGCTGGCGAAGAGCCTCTTCGCCGGCAAGCCGGCTCCTACAGTCAGTGCAGAAAGGCAGCGCGAACATGGGTTCAGGCTTTTTTTCCTCGTGGACATTCTGGGCGCTGCTCTCGGCAACTTTCGCGGCTTTGACGGCGATCTTCGCCAAAGTCGGGATAGAAAACGTCAATTCAGACTTCGCCACCCTGCTGCGCACCGTGGTGGTACTGGTCAGCCTGGCCTTGATTTTGTACGCAACGGGCCAATATCAGTCCCTGGGATCGATTTCCACCAAGAGCTATCTGTTCCTACTGCTGTCGGGACTGGCCACCGGGGCCTCCTGGCTGTGCTATTTCCGCGCCCTGAAACTCGGCCCGGCTTCCCTGGTAGCACCGGTGGACAAGCTCAGCGTGGTGTTCGTGGCCCTCATCGGCGTGGCCTTGCTGGGAGAGAAACTCGATCTGCGCCAGTGGGGCGGAATCGGCCTGATCACCGCCGGCGTGGTGCTGCTGGCACTGCGTCGCTGAACGGCGGCGGGATTGAACCAAAGCCGCGTCCTTGAGGACAAAAAGCCTATCGGCGAGCATGCCGGCGAACGGAGCTGAACCGAGCCTTTCAGGCAAAAGCCCGAAACATTATGCCGCTCGCCACTGACACTTCACCTGTGCAATATGGCGCGCGTGCCATCCACAAATGGGAACCCCCTTTATGAAACGTTTTCTTAGCATCGCCATGGCGCTGTGCATCGGCCTGACGATGAGCCTCGACGCCAACGCCAAGCGCTTCGGTGGCGGCAAAAGCGCCGGCGCTGCCCCGACCCACCAGGCTCGCCAGGCGGCCCCCGCCACTCCGGGCGCGCCTGCCGCTGCCGCCACCGCTGGCGCAGCCGGTGCTGCAGGTGCCGCGGCCAAGGCCGGTGGCGCTTCGCGCTGGCTCGGCCCTCTGGCCGGCATCGCCGCCGGTGGCCTGCTGGCCTCCATGTTCATGGGCGGCGGCTTCCAGGGCATGCAGATCTTCGACATCCTGATCATGGCGGTCATTGCCTTCGTGATCTTCCGCTTCATCGCCGCGCGTCGTCGCAAGCAGCAGGAGCAGTTCGCTCCGGCAGGCCACGCGCCCATGCAGCGCGAGGCATTCGAACCTCAGCAACCGGCTGGCGGCTCGATCTTCGGTGGCTCGGCAGCTCCTGCCGCGCGTCCGGTGATCAACGCTCCGGCCTGGTTCAACGAAGAAAGCTTCATTGAAGCGGCGCGCAACCACTTCCAGTCCCTGCAGCAACACTGGGACGCCAATGAAATGGACAAGATCGCCGAGTTCGTGACCCCGCAGATGTTGCAGTTCCTCAAGCAGGAACGTGCCGATCTGGGCGACGGCTTCCAGTCCACCTACATCGACAACCTGCAAGTGCAGCTGGAAGGCGTGGATGACCGCGCCGACAAGACCATCGCCACCCTGACCTTCAGCGGTGTGTCGAAGACCTCGCGCTTCGACCAGGGCGAAGTGTTCAGCGAAAGCTGGAACATGGAACGTGCCCAGGGCGACAACCAGCCATGGCTGGTGGCAGGTATCCGCCAGAACGGTTGATTCATGCCGTTGTCACAGCAGTAAGGCAAAACCCCGACTCAAGTCGGGGTTTTGCATTTCACGATTGCACTTACAGCGAGCTACTGTATAAACCGCCGTCAAACAACCGCGCCATAGAGCTAAGAGGACCCAGGCCGTGGAAGAAGTCATCGAACAACTCCGAGAAGCCAACGAACCGGTACCCGTCCCCCTGGAACTGCCGGACGAAGACCTGCTGGTGGAAATTGAGGAACAGCTGTTCATCAATATCCCGTTCGTCTTCAAAGAGTTCCTGTTGACCGTCAGCGATGTGGTTTACGGCAGCCTGGAGCCGGTCACCGTCACCGACCCGCAATCCCACACCTACCTGCCGGAAGTGGCCGCGACCGCCTGGGACATGGGCGTGCCGCGGGAGCTGATCCCGATCTGCCAGGACGGCGACGATTACTACTGCGTCGAGGAAGACGGCACCGTGGTGCTGTGGTCCGGCGAAGAAGAGCTGATCACCGAGGAATCCTGGGAATCGGTGTGGCACTGGGCGCGGGACGTCTGGCTGGAAAGCTGAGCCGACGCCAGGCATGAACAGGCTCGCCAGCGCCCTGCTGGCGAGCGGCAAGGTCAATGCCCGCCGTTGTCCTTGCTGTGATCGAAGGTTTCGATCAACGCCACCTGCATCCGCGTGTGCACACGGATGAACCAGCGCCACAGCACCGCGGCCACCGCCGCCGCCACCACCGCAATCAGCACCAGCAACTCCAGCGTCGGCAGGATGCTCGACGACAGCGCCGCCAACAGCAGAAAGATCACCAGCAGCGACAGGATCGGGATCACCTCGGCGATCACCCGACGCACCCGCTGGGTATGGCGCCCGGCCATTTCCGCCTTGACCCCCATCTCCGCCAGCAGCATCGATAGCGCCTTGAGCTTGCGATAGGCGGCGATCAGGAATGGCAGCGACAGCAGCAGGGCTGCGCCCCAGATCAACGCCTTCTGCCAGCTCGGATCACTGACCCAGCCCTCCAGGTAAGCACCAATACGCCTGGCGAAATAACCGCCGGAAAAGAAGATCGCCACCACCAGCGCCAGGTTCACCCCCACTTGCAGCAGGATCTTGCGAATCATCGACGCCAGCAGCGCGCCCTCGCCCTGTGGCTGGATGCTGCGCAGCCACTCGCCATACATCCCCAGCACCCGGCTCAGGCGCTGGGGCACAACCCCCGCCAACTTCAACGACAAAGGATCGGCAGCGCGGATCAGATAGGGCGTGAGCAAGGTGGTCATGGCCGACACCGCCACCGCCACCGGGTAGAGAAAGTCGCTGGTGACCTGCAAGGTCATGCCCAAGGCGGCGATGATGAAAGAAAACTCGCCAATCTGTGACAGGCCCATTCCCACGCGCAACGAAGTTCGGCCGTCGTTGCCAGCGATAAAGGCCCCCATACCACAGGAAAACAGCTTGCCCAGGACCACCGCCACGGTGATCACCGCAATCGGCCAGGCGTATTGCAGGAGGATCTGCGGATCGATCATCAGACCGATGGCGACGAAGAAGATCGCGCTGAACAGATCGCGAACCGGCTCGATCAAGCGCTCGATCTTCAGCAACTGACGGGATTCGGCCATGATCGCGCCAATCAGGAAGGCCCCCAGGACCATGCTGTACTCCAGCTTGACCACCAGCAGGCAGAAGCCGAAACACAACCCCAGCACGGTGATCAGCAGCATCTCGTTGCTGTCGAACTTGGCCACGTAGGCCAGCAGGCGCGGCACCAGCAGAATGCCGACCACCAGCGCCACGATCATGAACAACGAGAGCTTGCCGACCGTGGAAAACACCTCGCCGGAACTCACCGTGCCGCTGACCGCGATGCTCGACAGCAAGGCGATGATGCCGATGCCGAGGATGTCCTCGACGATCAGCACGCCGAAGATCAGCTGGGCGAAGCGCTCGTTCTTCATCTTCAGGTCGTTGAGCGCCTTGACGATGATGGTGGTGGAGGAAATGGCCAGGATCGCCCCGAGGAACAGCGAATCCATGGTGCTCCAGTCGAACCAGCGGCCAATTTCATAGCCGATCCAGATCATCAGGACGATTTCCAGGAACGCCGCGATAAAGGCCGTGGCCCCCACCTTGAACAGCTTGCGCAGGCTGAACTCCAGCCCCAGGCAGAACATCAGGAAGATCACCCCCAGCTCGGCCAGGGTCTTGATGGTCTGCTCATCGTGGATCAGGCCGAAGGGCGGCGTGTGCGGGCCGATGAGGAAGCCGGCGACGATATAGCCCAGCACCACCGGTTGCTTGAGTCGATGAAAGAGAATGGTCACCACGCCTGCGACCAACATGATCACGGCCAGGTCCTGAATGAAGCTGATGGCATGCATGGCCAGGGTTCTCCTTGAAAGCGGGGCGGCGCAGATCGCCTAATTAGAAAGCTCTGATCGGCAGTAGGAATAATCCTGAAGGAGTGTCGGAAAAAGCCCTGGAACGGGTGTCTTGCAGGTTAACACCGCGACTTCCGGCAGAAAGGCGGTGCAATATTAGGAAACAGATCCACCAGGGCGTGACGACGCGGCCTGGCCCGGCGTCCCGTTATCGATGGTTTGAAAACCTTGAACCCAGCACCCGCAGAGGTGCTCCAGCAACCCCTGCCCAGAACCGTGAGCGTGCTATGGAACCCGGAAACGCCCAGCTGTCGATGACGGTATTGATGACCCCTGACATGGCCAACTTCTCTGGCAATGTGCACGGCGGCACCCTGCTCAAGTACCTCGATGAAGTCGCCTACGCCTGCGCCAGCCGTTATGCCGGTCGCTACGTGGTGACCCTGTCGGTGGACCAGGTAATCTTCCGCGAGCCGGTGCATGTCGGCGAACTGGTGACCTTCCTGGCCTCGGTCAACTACACCGGCAACACCTCCATGGAGGTGGGCATCAAGGTAGTGACCGAGAACATTCGCGAACGCTCGGTGCGCCACACCAACAGCTGCTTCTTCACCATGGTGGCGGTGGACGACCAGCGCAAACCGGCCCCGGTGCCGCCGCTGCAGCCGGAAACGGCCGATGGCAAGCGTCGCTATATCCAGGCCCAGCAGCGCCGGCAGATCCGTCAGGAACTGGAAAAGCGCTACCAGGAAATCAAGGCCGACGGCCCGTGACCTTGAGGCACACGCGCTGATTCAGCCGGACCACGGACGGTCCCATCACCACGCCCTGCAGAGCCTCCCGCGCTCGTCCTGCTTTGCCGCTGTCGCTTCAGGCAGTCTTCTACGGTCATCCCGAATGGCCACATTCATCCCTTTTTGACCACATAGAGAGTTATGCCCCGGGGGCACCGCTGCCAGAATCGTTGGGCAAGGCACAAGCGCACTCCCCATTTGGGGAGCCTTCGAACCCACGAACGCGTGAGAACAATAACAATGCCCAGCGCCAATACGCTCTCCGACAATCCCACCCTCGCCCCCAGCGATTTCACCCACAGTGCCCAGGGCACCTCCCTGCGGCGCATCCTCGGGCTGCCGGCCCTGGTGTTCTTCGGCCTGGTCTACATGGTCCCGCTGACCGTCTTCACCACCTACGGCGTGGTCACCCAGATCACCGGCGGCAGGACGGCCGCTGCCTATGTAGTGACCCTGTTGGCCATGCTCTTCACCGCCCTTTCCTACAGCGTCATGGTGAAAAAATACCCGATTGCCGGCTCGGCCTATTCCTACGCCAGCCTCAGTTTCGGGCCGGGGATCGGCTTTCTTGCCGGCTGGTCGCTGCTGCTGGATTACCTGTTCCTGCCGATGATCAACTACCTGGTGATCGGTCTGTTTCTCAACCTGGCCTTTCCCGCGGTGCCGGCCTGGGTCTTCGTGGTGGCGACCATCAGCCTGGTGACACTGCTGAACATTCGCGGCATCGGCTCGGTGTCGAGCATGAGCAACCTGATCGTCTGTGCGCAGATGGTGTTCGTGGTGGTGTTCGTGGCCCTGGTGATTCGTCAGCTGGCCGGGGCCGAGAGCCTGGACCTGAGCGCGCCCTGGGTTGGCGATGGCAGCCAGGGCGGGCTGCTGCCGTTGATGGCCGGGGCGGCGGTGCTGTGCCTGTCGTTCCTCGGCTTTGACGCGGTATCGACCCTGGCCGAAGAAACCCGCGACCCGCGCCGCGACATCCCCCGAGCCATCGTCATCACTACCCTGGGGGCTGGCCTGCTGTTCATCCTGCTGGCCATGACCAGCCAGCTGGCCTTCCCCGGCAGCAGCTTCAAGGACGCCGACTCGGCGGCCAGCGAGGTGATGCTGCACGCCGGCGGACGCTTCCTGGAGATGTTCTTCACCGCCACCTATGTGGCCGGCGCCGCCGGTTCGGCCCTGGCGTCCCAGGCGTCGGTGTCGCGCATCCTGTTCAGCATGGGCCGCGACGGCATCCTGCCGCGGCGAATGTTCGGCACCTTGTCCGAGCGCTACAAGACCCCGGTGCTGGCCATTGTCCTGGTGTCGCTGGTGTCCTTGCTGGCGGTGGTCATCGACCTCACCACCCTGGCGTCGATGATCAGCTTCGGCGCACTGGTGGCGTTTTCGGTGGTCAACCTGGCGGTGATCAAGAGCCATCTGGGCCAGGGTCAGCCGCGCACCAGAGCCCGGCTGCTGCAATACGGCCTACTGCCGCTGATCGGCTTCGGCCTGATCGTCTGGCTGTGGACCAGCCTTTCGGCCCTGACCCTGGGGATTGGCCTGGCCTGGTTCGCCCTGGGCGTGCTGTACCTGGCGGCGCACACCCGCGGCTTCCGGCAGCCGGCGCCAACGGTGCAGTTCTCCGAGCAGGCCTGATGCAGCGGCCCGCCGTTTGAATCAGAAACCGATCGGCGTGGCCTCGAACCGCACCCGCGGATGGACAATCCGATCCTGGGCCCGCACCAGCTCAAGCTCGTAGCTGGCGCAGGCCTGGGTTTCCAGCAGCACTTCATGCACCGCCGCGGCGGTGAATTCGAACGCCGCCACCAGGCTGTCGCCCAACAGCACCCGGGCCAGGAACAGACCCGACGTCAGGTCACCCACGCCCACCGGCTGCCGCGGAAACGCCAGCAGCGGACGCCGCAGGTGCCAGCTGCCCTCGGCGGTCACCAGCAGCATCTCGAAGCCTTCCGCCAGTTTGCCCGGGTAGTCCAGGTGCTTGACCAGCACCGCCTTGGGGCCTTTTTCCAGCAGCGAACGGGCCATGCCCAGGCAATCGAACAGCGATTGCGGCTTGCGCCCGCAAAAGCTGTCCAGCTCCAACTGGTTGGGGCACAGCAAGTCGGCCATGGCCACCGCCTCGTCCAGCAGGAAGTCGCTGACTTCCGCTGGCACGCTGCAGCCCTTTTCCGGATGGCCCATCACCGGGTCGCACAGGTACAGGGCCTTGGGATTGACCGCCTTGATCCGCGCCACACCGCTGAGAATCGCCCGGCCCTGGGCCGCACTGCCCAGGTAGCCGGAGAGAATCGCGTCGCAGTTGCCCAGCTCGCCGATGGCGGCGATGCCTTCCACCAGCTCGGGAATCTGCTGCGGCGCCAGCACTTCTCCGGCCCAGTGACCATACTGAGTGTGGTTGGAAAACTGTACGGTATTCAGGGGCCAGACATTCACCCCGACCCGCTGCATGGGAAACACCGCAGCACTGTTACCGGCGTGGCCGAAAACCACATGGGACTGGATCGCAAGCAGGTGGGGCGTACGTTTCATGCAGGATTTTCCATAAAACCGGTGGAATTCAAGCCGCGCAGTATGCGACTAAACGCAGCCTGTACGACAGACCGGAGACGCAGTTAAGCTGATGCCACTTCGTTGGAGCAAACCTTCATGCTGACCCTTGGAAACATCTTTGTGCTGATGCTACTGGCGACCGGCGCCGCCTGGCTGTGGCACAACCACGGCCTGCGCGAGCGGGCGCTGGAGCGGGTCAAGCAGCACTGCGCCCGACTCGATATCGAGCTGCTGGACGGCAACGTCGCGCTCAAGCGCATCGGCCTGGTCAAGGACGCCAATGGTCGCCGGCGCCTGGCGCGGATCTACAACTTCGAGTTCACCGTGACCGGCGAAACCCGCCACGCCGGGACCATCACCCAGTTCGGCGCCCACAGCGCCCATATCGAACTGGCGCCCTATCCGTTCGAGGCCAAGGAGCCACTGCCCAGCGCCGAGGTGATCGAGCTGAGCCAGTGGCGCGAAGAGCATCGCAAGTTCAAGCAGTGAGATGCGCCTACAGGCGGCAGGCAGCAAGACTGGCTTGCAGGGCGGCCATGTCCTGAGGGGCGTTGAAGATCAACTCCAGGCGCGAATCCCGGCGCCATTCACTGGGCAGCCAGTTCAGCGGTGAGTTATCCAACCCGTTGCCCGAGCGCCAGCCCTGATCGCTGTGGATCACCAGCTTGGCCCGGCGCCAGTCGAGGTTCTGCAACCAGTGCTCGACCCGGACCAGATCGAAACGCTGGCTCGGGTGCCAGCGCCAGCCAATGCTCCAGCCATCCTGCTGAGACTGACTGAGGCAGATCGGTTGCGCCGGATCGCTCCACAACGCCGGTAACTGTGCCAGTCCCTGGGGAATATCCAGTTGCTCCAGCGCCGCCCCGGCGCTGACTTCCAGGCCCGGCAACTCGGCCAGGGGCAAGGCGGCGTGGCGGGTCCAGAACAGCGGCAGGTCCGGCAGTTGCTCCAGTACCCGCAGCCGATCGCTGTCGCTGAGCAGTTCGTCCTTGTTCAGCACCAGCAAACCGGCGCTGGCCAGGGCGTCCTGCTGGGCCTGGGGCAGCGGCTTGCCGGCGGCCAGGGCCTGGGCATCGAGCACCAGCACACAGGGCTGCACCGCCAGCACGCCTTGCCAGGGCGCAACACTCAGTTGCCTGAGCAACTGCGCCGGGTGACCCAGGCCGGAAGGCTCGATGAGCAAGCGGTCCGGCCGAGCCTTGCGCAACAGCCGCCCAAGCCCGACCTGAAACGGCGCGCCATTGACGCAGCACAGACAACCTCCGGCCACTTCGCCCAGAGCGATGCCGTCTTCATCGCGAGTCAGCAAGGCCGCATCCAGGCCGATCTGGCCGAACTCGTTGATCAGCACCGCCCAGCGCTCTTGGGCCGGACGCTGGCTCAGCAGGTGGCGGATCAGGCTGGTCTTGCCGGCGCCCAGCGGGCCGGCGATCACATGGGTGGGAATGTTCTGCAGCATGGAAGGACTTCCGCAAGCTTGTGCGCTGATGCTACGCCCTTCCCCGTCGTGACGAAAATCCGCCGACCGCCGCAGGAGCGGGCTTGCCCGCGAACGCTCGCGGGTCACCCCAGCCAATCAAGGGTGAGGATCAGCCGCCGCTCTCCCGGCGCCGGTTGCGGCGAACGGTGGATCAGCCCGAACCCTTGGTTGCCGTGCCACTTCTCGCCCTTGAACAGCGCCACCTCGCCGCTGCCGATCTGCTGGATCAGCGCCGGATCCCGGGGCTCGCCCTCCGCCTGCCCCAGCCGGCGGCGATCCATCGCCCCCTCGCGCAACCACTGGCTGCCAATCCCGGCGTAGGTGGTGATCAGGCGCACCGGCACATGGTCGACGTGAAAGCGCGGGCACATGGCCTTGTCCAGAACCCGCAGGCGCAAGCCCACGCGCTTGGCGCCCAGCAGGCAGGCAAAGGCGCTGACCAGCCAGGAAACGTCGGCGATAAAGCCCTCATAGCCGTGCAAATCACTGAAACCCGATGCCAGGCCCTGCAGGTTCGGTGAGGCCTCCTCGTCCGGCAGCTCCAGGGACAGGGACTCCGCCAAGGGCTGGTTCAGCGACAACAGCAACTGGCCAAAGTCCTCGATGTGCGCCGGCAACTGGCGCTGCCAGAGGCCGAGGTTGACCTCATCGTCCAGCACTTCGGCCAGGACCGCCGGGGTCGGGCCAATGGCTGTGCGCCGGGAAACCAGCGGCACCGCACAAGGCAGCAGCAAACTCTTGGCCGCCAATGGAATGCGCAGTGGAGTCACCGGGGAACTCAGGGTCAGCATCAGGCCGCCTCCTCTTCATGCCAGGAGCCGAAAGGGTCGGTCATCAGGCTCCAGCCCTCGACACCCAGGGCCATTTCCTCGTCATCCAACAGGCACAGATCGAGGTCGGCACAGAGCCGGGCGAAGTCGATGTTCTGGCCGATGAACACCAGCTCCTGGCGGCAATCGCCGGTTTCCGCCGTCCAGTTGTGCAGGATCGCTGCGGTGCTTTCCTCGTCCTGGGGCCATTGCTGCTTGGGCACGAAGCGCCACCAGCGCCCGGCAAAGCCGTGGCGCATCAAGCCCCCGGCCTGGGACCAGCTGCCCGCCTCCTGGTACTTGCTGGCCAGCCAGAAAAAGCCCTTGGAGCGCAGCAGCTTGCCGTTGACCCAGGGCCGGTTGATGAAGTCGAAGAAGCGCTGCGGATGAAAGGGACGCCGGGCGCGGTACGCCGTGGATGCGATGCCGTACTCCTGGGTTTCCGGCACATGCTCGCCGCGCAGCTCCTGCAGCCAGCCCGGCGCCTGGGCCGCCCGTTCGAAGTCGAAGCGCCCGGTGTTGAGGATCTTGGCCAGGGGCACTTGGCCCATGACCATGGGGATGATTTCCGCCTGGGCGTTGAGCCGCGCCAGGATCGCCAGCAGTTCCTCGCGCTCGTCGCTGCCGATCAGGTCGATCTTGCTGACCAGGATCACGTCGGCGAACTCCACCTGCTCGATCAGCAGGTCAGTGATCGAACGCTCGTCTTCTTCGCCCAGGGTTTCACCGCGACTGGCGAGGCTCTCCGCCGCCTGGTAGTCGAGCAGGAAGTTCCTGCCGTCGACCACGGTGACCATGGTGTCCAGACGCGCAATATCCGCCAGGCTCTGGCCAGATTCATCGCGAAAGGTGAAGGTTTCCGCCACCGGCAGCGGCTCGGAGATCCCGGTGGACTCGATCAGCAGGTAATCGAAGCGCCCGTCGCGGGCCAGCTTGCCCACTTCCTCCAGCAGGTCTTCGCGCAGGGTGCAGCAGATGCAGCCGTTGCTCATTTCCACCAGTTTTTCTTCGGCGCGGTTGAGGCTGACATCGCGTTGCACTTCGCTGCCATCGATGTTGATTTCGCTCATGTCGTTGACGATCACCGCTACCCGCAGGTTGTCGCGGTTACGCAGGACGTGATTGAGCAGGGTGCTCTTGCCGGCGCCAAGAAAGCCGGACAGCACGGTAACGGGAAGACGCTCGGTCATGGGTGTTTCCTCATCAGGTTCGCGGCGGGTCAAAGCGCCCGTTGGTGGCGTTCGCGCAGCTCTTGGCGTTCTTTGGCTTCGATGCACAGGGTGGCGGTGGGCCGCAGCAGCAAGCGCTGCAGGCCAATGGGCTCACCGGTGTCGGCGCACCAGCCGTATTCACCACGGGCCAGGCGCTCCAGGGCCTCGTCGATCTTGTCCAGGAGCTTCTTTTCCCGCTCCAGCAGGCGCAGTTGCCACTGCCGCTGTTCTTCGGCGCTGCCGATATCGGCGGGGTCGCTGTGGGGCTCCTGCTCGCGCAGTTGATCGAACTCCGCGGCGATGCGTTCCTGCAGCTCAGTGCGCTGGGCCAGCAGCAAATCGCGGAAAAAACCCTGTTGGGCGTCGTTCATGTAATGCGCTTGGGGTTCGGCGAGAAGCTCTTGTTCAGTCATGGCAGGTCACGGATCAGGCTTTATTCAATGTTATATTATAACAACACAAATTAGCCAACCCTGCCTTGCCGCCCGCGACGAAGGGCGCGATGCTGCAGCCCTGCCGCCACGAGAATCGCCATGCGCCCCGCCCTGCCGCTCCTGCTTTCAAGCCTGATCCTGACGTTTTCCGGCCATGCCGGTGCAGCCGTACCCAACCCTCTGGCCACCTGCACCCGCAGCGCCACCCTGCTGGCCTGCGTCGATCCTTTGGGCAATGCCTACAGCGTCGCCACGGCGGGCAGCACCACCTACTTGCGCGGGTTCGAGGTGATCGGCAAACGCTATTGGGTGCAGACCAACAGCCGCTACGGCCAACTGACCTTCTTCACCGGCCTGGCTTCCGATGGCGAAGCCTGGGTGGGCTACAGCCAGCGCGTAGGCTGGACCACCCGCAACCGTTTCTCCAGCTCCGGCGGCAGCCGCGGCCAGTTCACCTGCAGCCGCATCAGCGGTTGCTAGCCCCTCTTTCTCACCCCTTTCGCAGGAGCTGGCTTGCCAGCGAAAGCGCCCTCAGGGACGGCACAACACGCGACGACCGGTTCGCCGGCTCCTACACGGGGCGGGTGTTCCTGGTTTCCTGCAGCCAGGCCAGGTAGCTGTTGGCCGGCGGATTCTTCTCGAAGTAGCGTTGCAGGCCGTTGAACAGGCCATCGGCAAGCGCCTGCTGGTGGCGCGCGGTGACCAGCCGCTGGCTGTCGCGGCTGTTGGAGATGAAGCCGGTTTCCACCAGGATCGACGGTACGTCCGGTGACTTGAGCACCGCAAAACCCGCCTGCTCCACACGCTTCTGGTGCAAGGTGGTGATCCCCGACAGGCTCTCCAGCACGGTACTGCCCAATTGCAGGCTGGCGGCGATAGTGGCGTTCATCGACATGTCCACGATCCCCCCCGCCAGCATCGGGTCCTTGTCCTTGAGGTTGAGCAGCGTGCTCGCCCCCAGCAGGTCGGCGCCGTTTTCCCGCTGCGCCATCAAACGCGCGGTGGCCGATGTCGCGCCGCCTTCGGACAGGGCGTACACCGAAGCACCGGACGCGGTCAGGCGCGGCGCCGCGTCGGCATGCACCGAGATGAACATGTCGGCCTGATGCTTGCGGGCTATCTCCACGCGCTTGCGCAGCGGCACGAAGAAGTCGTCGTTGCGGACCAGCTTCACGTCGAAACCCTTCTCGCGTTTGAGCCGTTTGGCCAGCAAGCGGGCGATGGCCAGCACCACATCCTTCTCTCGCTCGCCCTTGGCCCCGACCGCGCCCGGGTCCTTGCCGCCATGACCGGGGTCCACCACCACGATGATGTCGCGCTTGGGATGCGGCTTGCCCGGCGCCGCCTGGGATCTGACCAAAGGCGCGCTGGCCGCAGCGATCGGCAACGCTGCCTTGCCGGGGGCGGACAGGTCCAGCACCAGTCGGTGCCCCTGCCCATCCTGGGGTGGCAGGAGAAAGCTGTTGAGCTGCAGCGGTTGAGTCAGGTCAAGGACGATCCGCGTGTCGCCCTGGCCAAAAGGCCCGGAGCGGATTGCGCGGATCGGTGTGTCGGCCAGGTTCAACTGGCTGAAGTCGCCCCCCAGGCGAGCGCTGCTGACGTCGATGATCAGACGCTCCGGGGCGCTGAGGCTGAAGGTTTTGTATTGCACCGGCCCGCTCAGATCGAGCACCAGGCGCACTTTGTCCGCCGAGTTCCACAGCCGGGCATGGCGAATCTGCGCGGCGCTAACACTCCAGGGAAACATCAGGGCCGTACCGGCCAACAGCAGGTTGAGCAATTGACGTCTGTGCATGGCAAATACCGCAAAAAAGGAGCGTCCGTACTCACAAGGCAGGATGAACGACCGTCGCGGAAAAACTTCCCATCGGACGTATTGTTATAATATAACATGTCGAATTATTTCCCACGACGGACCTGTCCATGAACGCGCTGACTCTGCCGGATATCGCCGCGCAGGCCTCACGCCAAGCCTTGCCCCTGGAATGGGTGGGCATGTGCGGCATTGCCTTACCTGTAGTGATCGACGGCCAGCGAACCGCTGCCAAGGCCGATGCCGGCGTCAGCCTCGACGATGGCGAAGCGCGAGGCATTCATATGTCGCGCCTGTACCTGGCCCTGGAAATGCTCGAACAGGAAAACCTCAACCCGGCGCTGTTACATCGGGTATTGCAGCGTTTTCTCGATAGCCATGATGGCCTGGCCCACAGCGCCTACCTGCGCCTTCACTTCGATCTGCTGCTCAAACGCCCGGCCCTGGTCAGCCCATTGGCCGGTTGGAAGCGTTATCCGCTGAGCATCGAGGCACGCCTGAAAAACGCGATGTTCCACGTGGAACTAAAAATCGACGTGCCTTACTCCTCCACCTGCCCCTGCTCGGCCGCCCTTTCCCGACAGCTGATCCAACAGCAATTCGTCGAGGATTTCGCCAACCAGCCACTGCGGCACGCTGATGTCCTGGCCTGGCTCGGTTCGACCCAAGGCATAGTCGCCACGCCCCACAGTCAACGCAGCACTGCCGAATTGCGCCTGCGCCTGGACGATTTCCTCGACGAGTTGCCACTGATTGCGCTGATCAACGACGCGGAAAGCGCCCTGGGCACCGCCGTGCAGACCGCGGTCAAACGCGCCGACGAGCAAGCCTTTGCCCTGGCCAACGGACAGAACCTGATGTTCTGCGAAGACGCCGCCCGCCGCCTGAATCAAGCGCTGCGTCGCTCCCCCGGCGTCAACGCCTTCCACTTGCGGGTGGTGCATGCCGAAAGCCTGCACGCCCATGATGCAGTGGCGGAAAGTCGCTGGAACTGGGAGGTCTGATGCTGCGCTGCCAAGCTTTGCTCTGGGGCGCGCCGGGCCAACCATTGACCCCGCCGCTGGATCTGCACCTGCCCACAGGCAGCCTGAGCGCGGTGATCGGCGCCAATGGTTCGGGCAAGACCAGTCTGCTGAAAGTCCTGGCCGGTCTGCAAAAGCCGTTGGCCGGCAAGGTCGAACTGGCGATCCCGCGACGAGGTGGCCTGGCGTTCTTAGCGCAACAGCAACAGCTGGACCGGCAATTTCCCATCAGTCTCGAAGAGCTGGTAGCCGCCGGGTTCTGGGGCAAGCACGAGCCGGCCAGGACTCGTCGAGACAAACTGCGAACCGCCCTCGCCGACTGGCACCTAAGCGGCCTGGAACAGCGTCCATTGATGGCACTCTCCGGCGGCGAACTGCAGCGCGCGCTGCTGGCACGGATGAGTCTCACCGAAGCCCCCCTGCTGCTTCTGGACGAACCCCACGCCGCCCTCGACGAAGCAGGCCAGGCCCTGCTCTGGCAGCAGTTGCACGCCTGGCATGCCCAGGGCCGGACCTTGCTGCTGGTCTGCCATGACCTGGCCGCGGTGCGCCAGCACATCCCCCAGACCCTGCTGCTCAGAAGTACCGGCTGCCTGTACGCGCCAAGCCGCGAACTGATTGCCCAGCCCCTGCAGACGCAGGTGGCTTGATGCAGTTCGACGCGCATTTCTGGCAACCCTTCAGCGAGTTCCTGTTCATGCGCCGGGCTCTGCTCGGCGGTCTGGTCCTGGCCTGCAGCATTGCGCCTCTGGGGGTGTTTCTGATCCTGCGGCGCATGAGCCTGATCGGCGACGCGGTGGCCCACGGCATCCTTCCCGGTGCAGCCCTGGGCTTCTGGTTCGCCGGCCTCAGCCTGCCGGCCCTGACCCTCGGCGGGCTCGGCGCCGGCCTGGGCATGGCCGGGCTGGCCGCCTGGATCACCCGTCGCACCGGCCTGCGGGAAGACGCCAGCATCGCCGCGATCTACCCCATTTCCCTGGCCAGCGGCGTGCTGATTCTCGGGCTGGCGGGCAAACGCCTGGACCTGTTGCACCTGCTGTTCGGCTCGGCCCTGGCGGTGGACGAACCGACCCTCGACGCCATGCTCCTGGTTTCGACCTTCAGCCTGCTGGCCCTGGCCCTGATCTACAGAGCCCTGTTGCTGGACACCCTCGACCCGCTGTTCCTGCACAGCGTCAGCCGCCTGGGTCCCCTGGCCCATGGCCTGTTCCTGACCCTGGTGGTGCTCAATCTGGTGATGGGGTTCCAGGCCATCGGTGCGCTGATGGTGGTCGGCCTGATGATGCTGCCGGCCGCCGCCGCGCGCTTCTGGAGCCGGCGCCTGCCGAGGCTGCTGGGCATCGCCGCCCTGCTCGGCTGCCTGTCGGTCTGGCTCGGCCTGTTGCTGTCGTTCCATTACTCGTTGCCCAGCGGCCCGGCCATCGTCCTGGTGGCCGGCTGCCTGTACCTGCTGTCCGTGGTGTTCGGTCCGGTGCACGGCCTGCTGTACCGCCCGCCCTTGCTCACATCCCCATGAGGTGTTTCCCGATGCGCGCTCTTCTCGTGCTGTTCAGCCTGCTGCTGCCATTGTCCTGGTCCACGGCCCAGGCCGCGGACAAGCTGGCCGTGGTGACCAGCTTCAGCATCCTCGCCGACCTGACCCGCCAGGTCGGCGGCGAGCATGTACAGATCACCAACCTGGTGGGCGCCGACGAGGATGCTCATACCTACGAACCCACGCCGGACGATGCCAAGGCTCTGCTCCAGGCCCGGCTGATCATCAAGAATGGCCTGGGTTTCGAACCCTGGCTGGATCGCCTGGTGGCCAGCTCGGCCAGCAATACGCCGGTGATCACCGCCAGTCGCGGGGTGATTCCACGCACCCTGGACGAGGACGGTGAACAGATTCCCGACCCGCACGCCTGGCACAACCTGGCCAACAGCGAACTCTACGTGCACAACATCACCCGGGCGCTGATTACCGCGGACCCGGCCCATCAGGCCGACTACCTGCGCAACAGCCAGGCCTACCTGCAACAGATCTACCGCCTGCTGGCCGAAGCCAAGGCCAAGCTCGGCGCCCTGCCTGCGGGCAACCGCAAGCTCGTCACCTCCCACGACGCCTTCGGCTACCTGGGCCAGGCCTACGGCATCGAGTTCATGGCACCCCAGGGCCTGTCCACCGAACGCGAACCCTCGGCCGCCGAAGTCGCGGCACTGATCACCCAGATCCGCAATGCCAAGGTCAAGGCGGTGTTCATGGAAAACATCAAGAACCCGCGCCTGCTCCAGCAGATCGCCGAGGAAAGCGGCGCCCACATCGGCGGCACCCTGTATTCCGATGCCCTGGCGGCCAGCGGCCCGGCCAGCAGCTTCATAGGGTTGTTCGAGTCCAACCTCAACACCCTGTACGACGCCCTGAGCCAACCATGATCCAACGCCCTGCGCTATCGCTGCTGGACCTGGAAAGCGCTGCCCTGGGCAGTCGCTGGCCACTGACCGCGGTGCTCGATGCCTTGCCCTGGAACAGCGACGGCCTGATCGCCGCCATCGCCCAGCAACACGACAGCGGCGAGGTACTGATGCTGGCCTGGATGAACCGCCGGGCCCTGGCCGAAACCCTGGCCAGCGGCCAGGTCTGCTACTGGTCGCGCTCGCGCCAGTGCCTGTGGCGCAAGGGCGAAAGCTCGGGCCACCGCCAGCGCCTGATCGAGGCGCGCCTGGACTGCGATGGCGACGCCGTACTGCTGCAGGTGGATCAGCACGGCCCGGCCTGCCACACCGGCCGCCCCAACTGTTTCTACAACGCCATTCGCGATGGCGCGGTGGAAGTCATCAGTTCCCCCTTGAAGGACTCGCGCCATGATCCGTAAAAACCCTTCCGGCGACCTGCCGGTGATCGCTGAATCCGCCTACGTCGACAAGACCGCCATCATCTGCGGCAAGGTGGTGATCGGCGAAAACGTGTTCGTCGGCCCCTACGCGGTGATCCGCGCCGATGAAGTGGACGCCAGCGGCCAGATGCAAGCCATCACCATCGGTGCCAACTCGAACATCCAGGACGGCGTGGTAATCCACTCCAAATCCGGCGCGGCGGTGACCATCGGCCAGCACACCTCCATCGCCCACCGCTCCATCGTCCACGGCCCCTGCGTGGTCGGCGACCGGGTATTCATCGGCTTCAACAGCGTGCTGTTCAACTGCGAGGTGGGCGACGGCAGCGTGGTCCGGCACAACTCGGTGGTGGACGGTCGCGACCTGCCGCCGGGCTTCTATGTGCCCTCCACCACCCGCATCGGCCCCAAGACCGACCTGGCGCAGTTCCCTCCGGTGAGCATCAGTGCCGCGGAGTTTTCCGAAGACGTGGCCCGCACCAACATCGATCTGGTGCGTGGCTACAAGGCCCTGCAGAACGAGTTCTGACCATGAGCCGAATCCTTATCCGCAATGCCCGACTGGTGAACGAAGGTCGCGAGTTCGACGCCGACCTGCTGGTCAGCCATGGGCGCATCGAGACCATCGGCAGCCTCGACCATCTCAGCGCCGAACTGGAAATCGACGCCCAGGGCCAGTGGCTGCTGCCGGGAATGATCGACGACCAGGTGCACTTTCGTGATCCCGGCGCGCCGGAAAAAGGCAGCATCCATAGCGAGTCGCGGGCAGCGGTGGCCGGCGGCATCACCAGCTTCATGGACATGCCCAACACCTCACCGGCGACCCTGACCCTGGCCGCCCTGGCCGACAAGAAACGCCGCGCAGCGGTGGCCTCGGTGGCCAACTACGGCTTCCACTTCGGCGTCAGCAACGACAACCTGGACACCGTCGCCGCTCTGGACCCGACCCAGGTCGCCGGGGTCAAGGTGTTCATGGGGGCCTCCACCGGCAACCTGCTGGTGGACGACCCCGAGGTGCTGGACCGGCTGTTTCGCCAGGTGCCCACCCTGCTCCTGGCCCACTGCGAACACACCCCGAGCATCCAGCTCGCGCAACAACGCTGGCAGCAGCTCTACGGCGAGCAGATTCCCGCCGCCGCCCACCCGCGCATTCGCGACGCCGAGGCCTGCTACCGCTCCTCGTCCCTGGCGGTAGCCCTGGCGAAGAAACACGGCACCCGCCTGCACGTGCTGCACTTGACCAGCGCCCGGGAACTGGCCCTGTTCGAGGACCGGCCCCTGGCCGAAAAGCGCATCACCGCCGAAGTCTGCCTGCACCACCTGCTGTTCGATGACCGCGACTACTCGCGCCTGGGGCACTTGATCAAATGCAACCCGGCGATCAAGACCCAGGCCGATCGCGACGCCTTGCGCCAGGCCCTGAACAGCCAGCGCCTGGACGTCATCGGCAGCGACCACGCCCCCCACACCTGGGAGCAGAAGCAGCAGCCCTACACCCGCGCGCCGGCGGGCCTGCCGCTGGTGCAGCACGCACTACCCGCCCTGCTGGAGCTGGTGGCGGACCGAGTCCTGCCACTGACCACCCTGGTGGAAAAGACCAGCCACCGGGTGGCCGATCTGTTCGGCATTCCCGACCGTGGCTACCTGCGCGAAGGCTACTGGGCCGACTTGGTGCTGATCCGCCCCGAGCCCGCGGGCCTGCTAGTGGACCAGCAGCCGATTCTCGCCCAATGCGGCTGGACGCCGTTCGCCGGCCGGCGCTTTCGCCATAGCGTCGCCACCACCCTGGTGTCCGGCCAGCTCGCCTGGCACCAGGGTCGCCTGTACGACCACTGTCAGGGCCTGCCCCTGCGCTTCGATCGCTGATCCCCCAGCCAGCCCAAGGACCACCCAAGATGATCCGCATCACCCTGCCTGATGGCGCGTGCCGTGAGTACGACCAGCCGTTGTCCGTGTTTGAAGTGGCCGCCAGCATTGGCAGCGGCCTGGCCAAAGCCGCCGTGGCCGGACGGGTCGACGGCCGCCTGGTGGACTGTGACTACCTGTTGCACAGCGACACCCACCTGAGCATCGTCACCGCCAGCGATGCCGATGGCCTGCAAATCCTGCGTCACTCCTGCGCCCACCTGCTGGCCATGGCGGTGAAGCAGTTGTACCCCTCGGCTCAGGTCACCATCGGCCCGGTCATCGAGGACGGTTTCTTCTACGACTTCGCCTACGAGCGCCCTTTCACTCCCGAGGATCTGGACCTGATCGAGGCGCGCATGCACAGCCTGGCCGCCACCAACCACCGCCTGCACCGCCGCGAGCTGTCCCGGGAGCAGGCGCTGCAACACTTCGCCGCGCAGGGCGAGCACTACAAGGTCGAACTGATCCGCGATCTGCCTCAGGAGGCCGTGCTGTCGCTGTACCGCCAGGGCGATTTCGAAGACCTGTGCCGCGGCCCCCACGTGCGCAGCACCGGTCAGTTACGGGCGTTCAAGCTGACCAAGGTGGCCGGGGCCTATTGGCGCGGCGACGCCAACAACGCGCCGTTGCAACGGATCTACGGCACCTGCTGGGCCACTCGCCAGGATCTGGACGCCTATCTGGTTCGCCAGGAACAGGCCGCCAAGCGCGACCACCGCAAGCTGGGCCAGCAACTGGACCTGTTCCACTTCGACGACTGCGCGCCAGGTTCAGTGTTCTGGCACGCCAAGGGCTGGACCCTGTTCCAGCAGTTGATCGGCTACATGCGCCAGCGCCAGGAACAGGCCGGCTACCAGGAAGTGAACACCCCGGACGTGATGGACCGCAGCCTCTGGGAAACCTCCGGGCACTGGCACAACTACCGCGACCACATGTTCACCACCAGCACCGAGGACCAGCGCACCTTCGCCCTCAAGCCGATGAACTGCCCCGGCGCGGTGGCGATCTTCGGCCAGGGTTTGAAGAGCTACCGCGACCTGCCGCTGCGCATCGCCGAGTTCGGCAAGGTCCATCGCTACGAACCTTCGGGGGCACTGCACGGCTTGCTGCGGGTGCGCCACTTCACCCAGGACGACGCCCACATCTTCTGCACCCCGCAACAGATGCAGGACGAATGCGCCCGCACCATCGCCCTGGTGTTCGACATCTATAAGGAGTTCGGTTTCGACGAAGTGGCGGTGAAGCTATCCACCCGCCCGGCCAATCGCATCGGCAGCGACGAGGTCTGGGATCAGCTGGAAGGCGCCCTGGTCGGCGCACTGCAAAGCATGCAGATCGACTATCGGCTCAACCCGGGGGAAGGCGCGTTCTACGGCCCGAAACTGGAGTTCGTACTGCGCGACGCCATCGGCCGCGACTGGCAGTGCGGCACCCTGCAAGTGGACCTCAACCTGCCCGAGCGCTTTGCCATCAGCTACGTCGACGACCACGGCGAACGGCGCCAGCCGGTGATGCTGCACCGCGCACTGTTCGGTTCCCTGGAACGCTTTATCGGCATTCTCCTTGAGCACCATGGCGGCGCCCTGCCCCTGTGGCTGGCACCGCAGCAGGTGGCGGTGCTGAACATCAGCGCGGCCCAGGCGAACCATGCCCAGGCCATCACCGAGCGCCTGCGCCGGCATGGGCTGCGGGCCAGCGCCGACCTGCGCAACGAAAAGATCGGCTACAAGATCCGCGAGCACAGCCTGCAGAAAGTGCCTTATCTGCTGGTGATAGGGGACAAGGAGCAAGCCGGAGGCTACGTCAGCCTGCGCAGCCGCAAGGGCGAAGACCTGGGGCAACTGACCCTGGAGCAGGCACTGCAGCGCATGGTCTAGCGTGGGGCCGGCTGGTCGGCCAGGACCCGGTTCCAGATGTCGGGCGGGTGTCGGCCAACCGGTACCGGGCGGGATCAGGAAGCCCGGGGCTTGACCGTGCCGCAGTCCTGGCCGAGCCACACGGCGCGAGTGTCCATGCTGCCCTTCTGCTGCAGGCCGGTGGCATTGAAGGTGCCGATCACATTGGTGGTGAACTCGCGGTCACTGATGAACCTGGCCACCCCGCTGCCCTGGGCCTTGGGACAACTGAAACGAAACTTCCACTGGTTGCCGTTGCGCTCGGTGACCTGCTGCCGGCAGCCCGACTGCGGGTCCTGCAGCGGGATGGTATCGGACTTGACCTGATCCGGCGTCAGGCACACGCGAATGCCCTTGCCGCCCATGGTCACGCCCTGTTTCTCCAGCATGGCCCGTTGCTCCGGGGTCATCTGCTGCTGCAACTGGCCGAGGATCAGCGACAGATCCGGCAGGTTCTGGTCATCGACCTTCATGTTGCTGCTGGTCAGTTCCCACAAGCCCGGTTGCAGCATCTGCGCCTGCGCCGCCAGTGGCAGCGCCATTCCCGCCGCCAACGCCCAACCCAGTAAACGAAGTTTCATCGAATGACTCCTAGACAGTAGTGGCCGTTAGACTTCAAGCAAGGCACGGCGTTGCATGCAGAATAAAATAGCGACATTCGCTGTGGAACATGGTCTGTTAGGCATTGAATTCTTCAGGAGCAAGGCTGCCCCATGGATTATTTTGGCCCGCACATCTTTGGCTATCTCATCGCGCTGCTGCATTTTCTCGGGCTGATCGCCGCGATCCACGCGGTGTTCACCGTCAGGACCGCCCAAGGCGCCATTGCCTGGGCCCTGTCGCTGATGTTCATGCCCTACCTGACCCTCATCCCCTACCTGGTGTTCGGCCGCAGCACCTTCGACGCCTACATCAAGGCCCGGCGCCAGGCCAACGTGGAAATGCACAAGGCCATCAATGAGCTGAACTGGCGCCCCTGGGTCGAAGAAGCCCTGACCGCCCGGGCCTCCCAGGCCTATGCCTCGTTGCGCGCCATGCCCAAGCTCGGTCGCATGCCGTGCCTGGCCAACAATCAGCTGCGCCTGCTGGTCAATGGCGATGCCACTTTCGAAGCGATCTTCAATGCCATCCGCCGTTCCCATACGGCAGTGCTGATCCAGTTCTTCATCATTCACGACGACCAGTTGGGCCGGCGCCTGCAACGCCTGCTACTGGAAAAGGCCGCCGAAGGGGTGTCGATCCACCTGCTCTACGACGGCATCGGCAGCCATTCCCTGCCCGCCAGCTACGTGCAGACCCTGCGCGAAGCCGGGGTTCAGGTACACGCCTTCGCCACCCGCAGCGGCTGGCTCAATCGCTTTCAGGTGAACTTTCGCAACCACCGCAAGATCGTGGTGGTGGACGGCATGCTGGGGTTTGTCGGCGGACACAACGTCGGTGACGAATACCTGGGCGAGAAACCGCCCCTGGCCCCCTGGCGCGATACCCACGTGCAGGTCAGCGGCCCGGTGGTGGCCTGCCTGCAGGAGTCCTTCGCCGAAGACTGGTTCTGGGCCGCGCGGCAGCTGCCACCGCTGATCCTGCCGGACGCCTACCCCGACGGCGGCGTGCTTTGCCAATTGCTGGCCAGCGGTCCGGCGGACGCCTACGAAACCTGCTCGCTGTTCTTCGTCGAGGCGATCCACGCCGCCAGCGAACGGGTGTGGATCACCAGCCCGTACTTCATTCCCGACGAGGCGGTGTTCGCCGCCCTGCGCCTGGCAGTGCTGCGTGGTGTGGACGTGCGCATCCTGCTGCCGGCGCGCCCGGACCATCGCATCGTCTACGCCGCCTCCAGTCTCTATGCCTTCGAGGCGGTGCGCGCCGGGGTCCGGGTCTTCCGTTATCAGCCGGGGTTCCTGCATCAGAAGGTTGTATTGATCGACAACGAGATCAGCGCCATTGGCAGCGCCAACCTGGACAACCGCTCCTTCCGCCTGAATTTCGAAGTGATGTTGCTGACCGTGGATGACGATTTCGCCACCGAGGTCGAGGACATGCTCAAGGCCGACTTCGCCAAGGCCCGGGAAATCGCCAAGGAAGAAAGCCGCCAGACCCACCGCCTGCAACAACTGGGCATGCGGGTCGCGCGGCTGATTTCACCGATTCTTTAAGTCGTCGCTCAGGGTCGGCCTAAGGGTGGTAGAGGTCGTCGCGGGTCCAGGGCAACTCATGGCTGCCATCGGCATGGGCCTTGACCGCGAGGATCTGGTGCAGGTTGATCCAGCCCCTGGCGAACGCATAGGCGCAACCCGCCAGGTACAATCGCCAGATCCGTAGCGCCTGCTCGGGAACCTGTCGGGCGGCGGCCTCCAGGTTGTCTTCCAGGCGCTCACTCCAGTGGTCCAGGGTGCGGGCGTAATGCAGACGCAGGCTTTCGACATCGACGATCTCCAGCCCGGCGTCGCTGATCTGCGCGGAGATCATCGCCAGGTGCGGCAGCTCGCCATTGGGGAACACGTAACGCTCGATGAAGTCACCGGCGCCCCGGCCCACGGGGCGTCCATCGATGTGCTTGGCGGTGATCCCGTGGTTCATCACCAGGCCGCCTTCGCGCACCGCGTTGAACAGGGTCCGGCAATACTGCGCCAGGTTGGCGTGGCCGACGTGTTCGAACATGCCGACGCTGACCACCTTGTCGAAGCGGCCATCCTGGGGCAGATCGCGGTAGTCCAGCAGCTGCAGTTCCACCAGATCGTCCAGGCCCTCGGCACTCACCCGCTCCCGCGCCAGGGCCAGTTGCTCCTTGCTCAGGGTGATGCCAAAAACCCTGGCGCCGAACTCGCGGGCAGCGTAGCGGGCCAGTCCGCCCCAGCCACAGCCGACGTCCAGCAGGTAGTCCCCCGGTTGCAGACGCAGCTTGCGGCACAGATGACGGAACTTGGCTTGCTGGGCCTGCTCCAGGGACTCGCTGCCCGTCTCGAAATAGGCACAGGAGTAGGCCATGTCACTGTCGAGCCACAGTTGGTAGAAGGCGTTGGAAAGATCGTAGTGGTAGGAAATGGCTGCCGCGTCCGTGGCCTTGTCGTGCAGGGTGCGCACCGGCTGATTGTCGCCGTCCTCATCCAGCAGGGCCTGGCTCAGCTCGTCGCAGACCCGGATGACTTCGCTGATGGAACCTTCGAGTTCCAGCTTGCCCTCGACAAAGGCGCCCCCCAGCGCGTCAAGGCTGGGATGGGTGAATTGCGCGACCAGCTGCGGGTCCTTGACCACGATGGTGACGCTGGGCTCCGGCCCAAGATTGAACTCATGGCCATCCCAGAGCCGCAGGCGCAAGGGTAATTGCAGATTCTGTAAGGCCGGTGGAAGTTGCGCGAGCATGAAAAATCCCCCCTGTTTCAGACGTCTGAAATGAGGGTAGACCATCTTGAAAAAATAGCTGGCTATCGAATTTCCAGGTTTTTTTCAGGATTCGCGGCGAACCACCAGGCCCTCTTCGACCCACTGTTTCAGCCAGGTAACCGCCTGCAGCGGGGCCCCCTCGGCATAAGTGACGGCCAGCTCGGCGCAGAGTTCCGCGAAATTCCACTGTTGCTCGATCATGCCCCACAGCGCTGCGGCCTCTTCGGCCGACAAGCTGCGATACCGGCAGACCCGCTCCGCTCGCCAGACCAGGCACACCTGTTGCTGATCGAGTAAGGCACTGTCGGGGAAATCCACCTGCTCCTTGACCGCACGCCACTGGGCCAGGCTGTTGTAGCGACAGTCGAGCCACTGCACACAAGGCGCCAGGCGCAGTTGCAGCTGCGGCCATTGTTCGGCATCCAGCCCGGCCATGGCTTCCACCGTCAGCACCTGGGCTTCGGCGGCGTCGAAGGCCAGGGTGAAGGCCCATTCCAGACGCGCGAGCTCCGCCAGGGGCTCGCCCTGCTCCGGCACCAGATGGCCCTGGATAAACTCGGCAAAGCCCTGCCCCAGCCAGCGCAGGCTGAAATGCCGGGACGGGCACTGGCGAATATAGGCCCCCGTCAATGCCTGGAATTCAACATCCCCCAGCCAGTGCCAGATGGCCGGGAAGTCACTGCCCATCACCTCCTGCAGCCGGGCCAGGTAGGCGTTGTGATAGATCGCCAGGCCGGTCTCGACATCCAGGGTCGGGCCACCGATCAGGCTCTCTTCCAGGGCCGCGCGCGCCTGGGCCTGTTCACCCAGCAGATAGGTTTCAAAAGCCAGTTGCCAGTCATTCAGGCGCATTGCTGCCTCCCGGCCAGAGCCTGTTGCCCTAGTGCGCGGGCCTTGTGCAGTTCGCTCAGCAGCTCGTGCAAGGGTGGAAAATGATCATCTCGCTCCAGCAAGGTCGCCACCGGCCCCAGGTGTTCAAGGGTGCGTTGATACAGGGCCCAGACCGGATCGCACACCGGATGGTCGTGGGTGTCGATCACGTAATCGCCGTAGTCCTGGTGCCCGGCCAGATGCAGTTGCCGCACCCGCTGCGCCGGCAGTCCCTGGATGAACTGCCAGGGATCGAAACCGTGATTGCGTGAACTGACATAGACGTTGTTCACATCCAGCAACAGCTCGCAGCCGCTGAGCTGGCTCAGGGCCGCGAGAAACTCCCATTCGCTGAATTGATCGGCCGCGGCGCGCACATAACTGGAGACGTTCTCCAGCACCAGGGGCCGCTCCAGCACCTCCTGCACCTGCCGCACCCGGCCCGCCACGTATTCCAGGCTTTCCTCGGTGTAGGGCAAGGGCAGCAGATCGTGCAGTTGATGAGCATTGCCCCGGCTCCAGCACAGGTGATCGGAAATCCAGGCAGGATCCACCCGTCGAGCCAGTTGCTTGAGTTGCTTGAGGTAGTCCAGGTCCAGGGCATGGGGACCACCAATGGACAGCGACACCCCATGCATCACGACGGGGTAACGCTCGGCAATCGCGTCCAGGTAGTAGAGGGCCTTGCCGCCCTCGACCATGAAGTTCTCGGACACCACTTCGAACCAGTCGATGTCCGGTGCTTCATCGAGAATCTGTTGGTAATAGGCGCTGCGCAAACCCAGGCCATAGCCCAGGCAGGAACAAAGGTCAGACATAGCGAACTCCTCGCAACGTGGCCGCAGTGGTCGTCAGCCCCCACTGCGGCAGCACGGATTCGCCGCTTACTCGCCGACTTTGCCGCCGGCTTTTTCGCAGGCCGACTGGGTCATGGCCTTGAAGCCCTGGCCTTTGCAAGCGCCCATGCCTTTGCAGGCGTGGTCCTTGGTCTTGCAGTCGTTCTGGCCTTTGCAGGCGTTGACGCCGTAGCAATGCACCTGGGCATCGGCAGCAGACGCTTGAGTCACGACACCGGCAAACATAGTGGCGGCGGCGAAGGCCAGAGCAGCACCGGCAGCGGTTTTCTTCATGTTCATTTTTTATTCCTCAATAGTCGCAAGGGGTCGACGGGCAGCTTGTGCAATCCCGTCATGGCACTAGAGAGAGGAGGCATCCCGGCGTTACAGCCGGGATGAAAAAAATCTGCTCAGTCGCATTTCGCCGGCAAGCCGGCTCCTACAGCTTGAGCAGCGGTTCCTGGAACCGCAGCAAGCGACCGGCATTGCCCAATACCAGCAAGGTGCTGAGGTTGTGCAACAGCGCGGCGATCATGGCCCCCGCCGCCCCCAGCCAGCCAAAGGCGGCAAAGGCGACGATGGCCAGGGTCCAGCCCAGGCCGATGATCACATTGACCTGCAGGGTGCGTCGGCATTCTCGACTCAGGCGCACGCAGGTGCCCAGGCGCCGCAGGTCGCTGCCGATCAGCACCACGTCCGCCGAGGCCAGGGCGATGTCCGCGCCACCGGCGCCCATGGCCACGCCCACCACCCCGGCTTTCAGCGCCAGGGAATCGTTGATGCCGTCCCCCACCACCATCGGCCGGAAGCCCGTGTCGATCTCCCCCAGCACGCGCTTGAGTTTGTCTTCCGGCAGGGCCTGGGCCTGCACATCGCTGATCCCCACCTCCAGGGCCAGGCTGTCCGCCACGCTCTGCCGGTCGCCGGTGAGCAACAACTGCCGCCCCAGCCCCAGCTCGCGCAACTCCTCCAGCGCGTGCCGAGCCTCGGGCTTGACGCTGTCGGCCAGGAGCAGCCAGCCGAGGAACTCGCCATTGAGCGCAAGCCCGGCAATCGGTCCGTCATGCTTCGGCACCGGGCTGGTAGTGATGCCCAACTGGCCGAACAGTTCCGGGCGGCCAAGGGCCGCTTCGCCCTCCCCGGTACGGGCCACCACGCCCAGGCCCTGGCGCTCATGGATGTCACTCAGCAGCCATTGTTGTTCCTGGGGCACCAACCCGGCCAGGGCCCGACTGACCGGGTGGCTGCTGGCCGAGCCGAGGCTGGCGGCCAGATTGAGCATGCCCTGCTGGTCTTCCCGGGGGCTGTCGATGGCCTGCAGGCGCAAGGAGCCGAAAGTCAGGGTGCCGGTCTTGTCCACCACCAGGGAGGTCAGGTCCGCCAGCTCTTCAAGAAAGGCCGAACTGCGGATCAGGATGCCGTGGCGCGCGGCCACGGCGATCCCGGCAATCGCCGTGGCCGGGGCCGACAACACCAGGGCGCAAGGACAAGCCGCCACCAACACCGCGAGCATGGCCTGGGCATCGCGGGTGATGAACCAGGTCACCGCCGCCAACAGCAGCACCAGCACCAGATAACTGCCGGCATAGCGTTCCAGCAAACGGGTGATCGGCGGCTTGGCCCGTTCAGCGCTCTGCATCAGGCCGATGACCTTGCCCAGGGTCGACTCTTCACCCGTGCGGGTCACTTGCAGACGCAACAAGCCATCCAGGTTGATCGCCCCGCCATATACCTGCATGCCCACCGTGGCCTCCAGGGGCACCGACTCGCCGGTGATCGGCGCGGTGTCCAGGCTGGCCTGACCGGACAGCACCAGGCCGTCGGCGGGCACGCGGTCGCCGGCGCGCACTTCCACCCGATCACCGGCCTTGAGGCTGGCGTTGTCCACTTCCAGCACACTGCCGTCGGCCTGAACCTTGCGCGCCAGACTGCGGGTCAGGCGGCCCAGGGCATCGATGGCTTCCTGGGAGCCGATCACGCTGCGCTCCTCCAGCACGTGGCCGAAGATCATGATGATCGGCAGCAAGGCGGCGGTCAGCAGATCGCCGGTGGCCCAGGCGCCGAGCATGGCCAGGGCGATCAGTTGATCGGTAATGCCGTGCAGGCTGGGATAACGCAGGCTGAACCAGGCCGAGCGCATCACCGGCACCGCCACCAGCAAGGACGCCACACCCAGCAGCAACTGGCTCACGCCCTCCTGCTCCGGGGCCTGCCAGCGCCACAGCAGGCCCAGCCCCAACAGCCCCAGGGCCAGCATGGCCAGGGTCAGTTGGCGCGCGGCGCTGCGTTGCTCGGCGCTGGTCAGCATGCTGGCGGGGGCCGCCTGGGTTGAAGCAGTCATTGTTCGGCTCCCTGAATGATCAGGCGGGAATCGTCTTTGGGGTTGACCGTGGTCAGCGAGCCGGCCTGCCCGAGAATCTTCGGCAGGCGCTCGCGGTAGATGCGCAGGAGCATTTGCGGATCGGTGCCATCGCGTTGTGCCTGGGCCAGGCTCTGCACCGTGGCGGTCCGGGCCCGGGCCAGGGCCAGGCGTTCGCTGGCCTGGGCATGGGCCACCTGCAGGCTGTGATCGGCTTGCTGGTTGGCGTTCTGGGTCAGCTTCTCGGCCTCGGTGCGGGCATTGGCCACCGCCTTGTCGGCCTGCTGGCTGGCGGTCAGCACCGCGTTGAAAGCACTTACCGCCGGTTGCGGCAGGCTCGACTGCACGTCCACTCGCGTCACCTCCAGGCCAATGCCCTGGCCGCTGGCGGTCAGTTGCGCCAGCCGCTGGTTGATGCTTTGCAACAGATCGCCCCGCAGCCGTTCGCGGCGTTCGGCGGCCTGATTGTCAGTGCCCATCAACTCCGGACGCGCCACCAGGATGGTGTCCAGATCACGGGCGGCGGTCAGGGCCAAGGCGCTGCGGGTCACCAGGCGATCCAGGGCCGGCAGCACATGTTCGCCCTGCAGCACGTAGGCGAAAGGGTCACTGACCTTGTAGAAGACCCGCACATCCAGTTGCACCACCCCGGCATCGCCGGTGAGCAGATACCCCGAACCGGCCAGGGCGTCGTTCAAGGGCGTGGCCAGACTCGCCACCCGGTCCCCTTCCAGCGCAGCCTCGGAACGCAGCAAGCCTTCGACCCGCCGCTCCAGCACCCGGTCGGCGGCGGGCAACAACACCACCTGCTCGAAGGGCTGCGGCCAGGCCAGGAGCAAACCGGCGTTCTGCACCCGCTGCAGCGCGCCAAAATGCATCACCAGGGCCCGGTCCTGCGGGTCGATCTGCCGCACATTGGAGATCGCCCAGGCCACCGCCGCCAGCACCGTGACCACGTACAGCGCGATAAACGCCAGACGGCCGGCCTGAATCCACGGGCTGCTCAGTTCATTTGTTCCACGTGGAACCTTGCTCATGGCTGCGATCCGGAGGCTTTGTTCGGCAGGCTCGGCGGACCGTCCACCAGCACCCGGAACGGTGCGGCATCGGTGCGCAGAATCAGCTTGGTGCCCGGTGTCACCACGGTGCCCAGGGTGTCCAGGGAGCGCAGCAGGTTGTACAGCTGTGGCGAACTGGCGTAGGCGCGACCATAAATCTGCGCCGCTTCCACCCGCGACTGGGCTTCGATATTCGCCGCTTGCACCGTGGCATCGGCCTGGACAATCCGCGCATCGCGCTCGGCGGCAGAGCGGACCTGCGCCGCCTCGCGCTTGCCGATGGCGGTGCGCTCGGTGGCGATGGTTTCCCGCTCGGCGCGCATGCGATCCACGGTGGCGGTGAGGGTCACCGACGGCAGGGTCAGGCGCTCGATGCCCACCTGCACCACCTGCACACCATATGTAGCCAGCAGTTGCTGATCGATCTGCTTGCGTAATTGCGCTTCAAAGTCAGCGATCCGCACTTGGCCGGCATCGGTGTTCACCAGATTGGCCAGATCGAAACTGCTGGCGGTGGTTTCCAATGCGGAGCCGACGAAGGTGCGGATCTGCCGCGCCGCTTCATCGGGCTGGTTCTGCACGGCACGCATGAAGCGCTGCACGTTGTCCGGGTCGCCCTGCACTCGCCACGCTACATAGGCCTGGACGATGATGCGCAAACCGTCGCGGGTGCCCACATCCTGCAAACCGCTGGAGGTGGTGCGCAGACGCAGATCCACCGGGATCGCCGCTTCGAAGGGTGCCGGCCAGCGCCAGCTCAGGCCCGGTTCCAGCAGCACCCGCGCCGGGTTGCCGAAACGGGTGATCACCGTGGCCTCGCCGGAGCGCACCTGCACCAGGCTCGCGGCGGCGACGGCGAACAGCACCAGCAGCAGCGCCCAGCTCATGCGCCGCCAGGGGAAGGGCCCGGCCTCGGCTGGCGCGCCGTGATGATGGTGGTGATGACCGTGATGCTGATGATGGCCGTGCCCATGGTCATGAGCGGCGTGATCGTGAGAGTGGGCAGACTGGCTCAATGGACGGCTCCTGGCTGAGCGGCTTTGCCCCGCGCCACAGGGTCGGCGGGCGGGGTGAATGTACGCAGATCGAGGGTCGGCGCGCTGTCGCCCCCCAGACGATGATCGAGAATCAGCAGCCGGGCCTGGCTCAGCCCCCGGCTCAGTTGGCTCAGGTACTGCTCAAGAACAAAGGCCTGCCCGGCGCTGGCATAGGCTTGTCGATCGGCGCCAAAGCGCAGGTCGGCGGCCTGGGCCGTGGCCTGGACCTCGCGAGCATCGGCCCGGGCCTGGTCATTCGCCATACTGGCCTGCAATAGCGCCTGATTGGTCTGCTCGGCGGCGGCGCCGCGCTCCCGGGAGATCAGCGCCTGGGCCGCAATCTGCGCCGCTTGCACGCCGTGATAGGCATTGGCGGCACCGGCCGGAGGATGGATGGCCTCGACCACGGTGGCGAGGATTTCCACGCCGCTGTCCAGCTTGTTCAGATCGGCCTGCACCGCCTTGCCGATGTCGTCCGCCAGCCCGGTACGGTCTTCGCCCAGCAGGCCGTCGAGGGTACGTGACGCAAAGTCGTGCACCAGCACCCGGCTGGCGGTGCTGCGGATCAAGGTCGGCACATCGCTGCTGTTATAGGTCGCGGCCAGCGCCGCCCTGTCGTCCAGGCCGATGCGGTAGACGAAGCGCACG
The DNA here is from genome assembly GCF_003225665.1 of Pseudomonas sp. TKO26. Classification (NCBI taxonomy): domain Bacteria; kingdom Pseudomonadati; phylum Pseudomonadota; class Gammaproteobacteria; order Pseudomonadales; family Pseudomonadaceae; genus Pseudomonas; species Pseudomonas sp. TKO26. The sequence continues at coordinate 167,898 of NZ_QKLN01000007.1, read as the reverse complement.
TCCATGTTGACGATCTGAAAGCTCTGTTGCTGGCCGCTGCCACTGGCGATGACCTGGGATTTGTCATTCACATGGCTGGCGTCCCACAGGCGGTTGGCAATCGCCGGTGCCGGGCCTTCGGCCGGGGCCAGCTGGACTGGCTGCGGGCTGTCGCCAACGCTGGTGGCCAGCTCGTGGACCACGCCGTTTTCCACCCTGATGACCCGGCCCAGCGGCCAGGGCAGGCCCACATGCAGGCCAGGGCCGAAGACTTGTACCGGCTTGCCAAAGCGCTCATAAATGCCGCGATTCTGCAGCGAAAGTTCATGAACGCCGGTCAACAGCCAAGCAATCGCCAGCACCACCGCCAGCACCGGCAACAACGCCCGGCGCATGTAGGTAAACGCCCAGATCTGCCGCAGATCGATGCCGAATCTGTTGTGCAACTCGTGCTGCAGGCTGAGCAGCGGTTGCGGCGGCCAGCGCAGCATGTCGGCGATCACGCTGTGGGCCAGCAAGCGCGGTTCAAGCTGTTCACGTTGCGGACTGAACAGCGACAACAGCGCCCGCAGCAGCAACTCCCCGGCCACCAGCGCCGGCAGCAGCCCGGTCAGCACCGCCAGGCGCACCGGCCACAGCGCCGCGTCGCTGCTGAACAGCAGGCACAGGGCACTGACCAGCAGACACAGGATCGACACCCGCAACAGTTGCGCCAGGGCGCCGGCCTCCGGCCATTCCAGGACCGGCTCCTGGGCCAGTTGGCGCTCCAGCACCAGCAGGGCGAAGGCCAGCAGCAACGCCAGCACTGCGGCGACACTGGCACTCAGGCCCAGGGCCGTGGCGGGCAAGCTCAGGTTGAACACCTGCGACAGGCTATACAGGATCAGCAGCGACCAGCCGGCGAGCCACAAGGTCGGGGCGCCGATCTGCCGCAACAGGCGTCGCCAGCGCAGCGCCAGGGTCGCCGAGAGGCCGGTGCGCAGCGGCTCCTCGGGCAGCGCCAGCGGCGCAGGGTTGATCGCCTCTTCCCGCCAGCGACTGAGCCAACAGGCCGACTGCAAACCCGCCACCGCTACCAGCAAGGCGCAGGACAAGTTGACCAGCAGCGCCGGCCAGATCGTCTGCGCGGCGAACAGGTCGACAAACACCGCCGACACCAAACCCAGCACCGCCAGCCCGAGCAGGACCGCGCCCCAACGCTGCAAACGCGCGGCATGAACCGCCGCCCGCTGAAACCGTGGCAAGGCGGCCACTTCGGCGCCCTGTGTCTGAAGATCGACTTGCATACCACCCCGCCGCTCTGGCCCGGCCCTGTGGATAAATCCCGGGCCGAATAAAGTTGAAACAATTCGTTACTGTATAACCCATCGAGTGAAATTTTTGTCGCACGTCATGTCTTTTCATCCATGGCGTGCGTCGAAGACACAACTGGCAGCCATTTGCTCGTGCAGAAACTTCTGATGTCAGCCCCCTGGCATTTGTGGCAATAATCCAGCCCTGCTCACCGCGTGCGACAAGGAACCGTCCCATCATGCTCTCGATTTACCAGCTCAAACCGCGCTTTCAGAACCTGCTGCGGCCGTTGGTGCAGCGCTTGTACGACAACGGCACCACCGCCAACCAGATCACCGTCCTGGCCGCCGTCATCTCACTCCTGGTCGGCACCGTCATCGCCCTGTTCGCCAGCCACGCCTGGCTGTTCGCCCTGATTCCGCTGTGGATGATCCTGCGCATGGCGCTCAATGCCATCGACGGCATGCTGGCCCGGGAGTTCGGCCAGCAGTCGCGCCTGGGCGCCTACCTCAACGAACTGTGCGACGTGGTCGCCGACAGCGCGCTGATCCTGCCCTTCGCCCTGCTCCCGGGGGTCAGCCTGCTGCTGGTGCTGGCCGTGACCCTGCTGGCGCTGTTCAGCGAATACGCCGGGGTGCTCGGGCCGATGGTCGGCGCCTCACGCCGCTACGACGGCCCCATGGGCAAGAGCGACCGGGCCTTCATCCTCGGCGTGCTGGCCACCGGCATCGCCCTGGGCTGGCTCGGCGCCCTGTGGATCAACGGCGTGCTGGCACTGGTTGCCGCTTTGCTGGTCTACACCCTGATCAATCGGGTCCGCCAGGGCCTCAAAGAAGTTCAGCACAACGCTCCCTCTGCATAAGGAAATGGCAATGCGCGACGCTCAACACCAGACGTTTCGGACCCATGACGGCGTCGAACTGTTTTACCGCCACTGGCCGGCCACCGAAGTGGCCCCCGGCGAACCGCGGCAAGCGGTGCTGCTGTTCCATCGCGGCCACGAACACTCCGGGCGCATCGCCCATCTGGTGGACGAACTGAACCTGCCGCAGGTCGACTTCTTCGCCTGGGACGCCCGTGGCCACGGCCAATCCCCGGGTGCCCGGGGCGACAGCCCGAGCTTCGCCACCAGCGTGCGCGACGTGCAGACCTTCTGCGACCACCTGGGCAGCGCCCACGGCATCGACGAAGAAAACATCGCCGTGGTGGCCCAGAGCGTCGGCGCGGTGATCGCGTCCACCTGGGTCCACGACTACGCGCCGCGCATCCGTTCCCTGGTGCTGGCCTCGCCGGCGTTCAAGGTCAAGCTGTACGTGCCCTTCGCCCGTCCCGGCCTGGCGCTGATGCGGCGTTTTCGCGGCAACTTCTTCGTCAACAGCTACGTCAAGGCGCGCTTCCTGAGCCACGACCCGGAACGGGTGCGCAGCTACGACGCCGACCCGCTGATCACCAAGGCGATCTCGGTCAACGTGCTGCTGGGCCTGTATGAAGCCGCGGACCGGGTGGTGGCCGACGCCCAGGCGATCCAAGTGCCGACCCAGCTGCTGATTTCCGGTGCCGACTTCGTGGTGCACCGCAAGCCCCAGGAGCAGTTCTTCGAGCGGCTGGGCAGCCTGCACAAGGAAAAGCACATCCTTCCCGGCTTCTTCCACGACACCCTGGGGGAAAAGAGCCGCGCCCCGGCCATGGCCAGCATCCGCCGCTTCATCCTGCAGAACTTCGCCCGCCCGCTGAACCGCCCTGCCCTGCTGGACGCCGACCGCCTGGGCGTCACCTGCGCCGAGTCCGAAGCCCTGGCCGCGCCGCTGCCGCACAACTCCCTGCGCGACCTGTACTGGCGCGCCACCCGCGCCAGCATGCGCCTGGGCAGCCAGCTGTCGGCGGGGGTCAAGCTGGGCTTCGACACCGGCTTCGACTCCGGCAGCACCCTGGACTACGTCTACCGCAACCAGCCCACCGGGCATTCCGCCCTGGGCCGGCTGATCGACCAGAACTACCTGAACTCCATCGGCTGGCGCGGCATCCGCCAGCGCAAGCTGCACGTGGAGGAGCTGCTGCGCCTGGCCATGGAAAAACTCCGTGAACAGCACAGCGAAGTGCGCATCGTCGACATCGCCGCCGGCCACGGCCGCTACATCCTCGAAGCCCTGCAAGGGGTCAGCCCACTGCCGGAATCGATCCTGCTGCGCGACTACAGCGACATCAACGTGCGCGACGGCAGCGCATTGATCCAGGAAAAGGGCCTGGGCGAGATCGCGCGCTTCGTCAAGGGCAACGCCTTCGACCGCGAGGACCTGGCGGCCCTCGATCCCAAGCCGACCCTGGCGGTGGTGTCCGGGTTGTACGAGTTGTTCGCCGACAACCAGATGGTCGGCGGCTCCCTGGCCGGCCTGGCCAGCGCCGTGGAACCCGGCGGCTACCTGGTGTACACCGGCCAGCCGTGGCACCCGCAGCTGGAACTGATCGCCCGTGCCCTGACCAGCCACCGCGAAGGCCAGGCCTGGGTCATGCGCCGCCGTACCCAGGCGGAAATGGATCAATTGGTGGAGGCGGCAGGCTTTCGCAAGATCACCATGCGCGTGGATGAATGGGGGATCTTCAGCGTGTCCCTGGCGCAACGGGTGCAATGATGGCCGCAGGCGTCTTGCCGGCGCGGGAGCCGGGCCTGCTGAAACCGGCGGTGCTCTGGCTGCTGCTCCTGGCGCCGCTGTTCTTCAGCACCTACGGTTTCGCCACCTGGGTCAGCGCCCAGCGCGACGACGTCGCCAGCCTGGTCTTCGACTGGGAGCGGCACATGCCGTTCTGGGCCTGGACCATCGTCCCCTACTGGTCCATCGACCTGCTCTACGGCTTCTCTCTGCTGCTGCCACGCAGCCGGGATGAGCTCAAGCGCCACGCCCTGCGCCTGCTGAGCGCCCAGGTGATCGCGGTCAGTTGCTTTCTGCTCTGGCCGCTGCGCTTCACCTTTGCCCGGCCGGAGCTGGACGGGGTGTTCGGCTGGCTGTTCGAGGTGCTGGCCGGCTTCGACAAGCCCTTCAACCAGGCGCCGTCGCTGCACATCGCCCTGCTGGTGGTGCTGTGGGTCTGCTACGCCCGGCATAGCCAGGGCTTCTGGCGCTGGCTGGTGCATGGCTGGTTCGGCTTGATCGGGGTGTCGGTGCTGACCACTTATCAACACCACTTTGTCGATGTGCCCACTGGCGCCCTGGCCGGCTGGCTGTGCGTCTGGCTGTGGCCGCTGGATCGCCCCAGCCCGCTGTTCAGCGGACAACCGACGCGCGACCCGCGGCGGCGCCAGCTGGCCTGGCGCTACGGCCTGGGTGCGGCGCTATTGGCGGTGGCCGCCTTCACTTGGGGCGGCACCGGGCTGTGGTTGATCTGGCCCGCCGTGGCCCTGCTGCTGGTGGCCCTGAACTACGCCCTGCTCGGCGTCGCAGGGTTCCAGAAGCGCCAGGACGGCCGCCTGAGCCCGGCCGCCCGCTGGCTGCTGGCACCCTATCTGGCAGCAGCCTGGATCAACTCGCGGCTGTGGACAAAAAACCATCCACAGCCGGATCAGGTTGTGGATAACGTCTGGCTGGGGCGTCTGCCGACTCCGGCGCAGTTGCAGGACAGCCGGTTTGTCGCAGTGCTCGACCTGTGCGCCGAACTGTCCCTGGACAGCCGTGGCTTGCAGGCCTACCAGAGCCTGCCGGTGCTCGATCTGTGCGCACCGAGCCCGGAGCAGTGCCTGGCCGCGGCGCAAGCCATTGAACGCCTGCATCAGCAAGGCCCGCTGCTGGTGTGCTGCGCCCTGGGTTATTCGCGCAGCGCCACGGCGATTGCCGCCTGGCTGCTGCACAGTGGGCGCGCCGCCACGGTGGACGCAGCCGTGGTGCAGATCCAGCGGGCACGCCCGCAGATCGTCCTGCAAGCGGCCCACCGGCAGGCGCTGCAGACCCTGGTCCACGCCAAGAGTCCGGCCCATGTCCAGTGAGATGCAGTTATACAGCGTCGCCAGCCTGCTGCGCCGGGGCCGGGCCCTGGATCAGTTATCCACAGGCCTGACCCTGCTCGGTGCCCTGTATGGCCTGGCTCAGTACCTGCTGGCCAGCGTCACTCTGGGTGGGTTGATCGTCAGCCTGGCCCTGGTACTGCTGGGGCTGGTGGAAAAGTACCTGGCGCTGCGGGTGGCCTTCGACGCCGACCTGTTTCAGCGCGTGGCCGATAGCCCCACGTCTCTGGAACACAGCACCCAGGCCCTGGATCAGGCCCTGGGCGCCCTAGGCCTGCAGCCCGCGGAAAAAGGCGGCCGGCCCTGGGACCAACGCAGCCGCGGAGCCCTTGGCCTGCTGCGCCGCCAGGCGTTGCTGCTGGCGGCCCAGGTGTTGACGCTGTTGAGCTTGATCCTGGCCAGCCCCTGGCTGACCTTCGCCGGATAAGGAATGCCCATGTTCGAACCCCTGGTTGCCAATCTCATCACCTCCGCCGCCCGCAGCATCACCGGGGCCCGCAGCCTGTGGCTGGGCTCCGCGCCGCAACCGGTGCAGCGGATCTACTTCGCCAACCACAGCAGCCACGGCGACTTCGTGCTGCTCTGGGCTTCGCTGCCGCCGGCCCTGCGCAAGCTGACCCGGCCCGTGGCCGGTGCCGACTACTGGCAGAAAAGCGCCCTGCGCCGCTACATCATCAACCAGGTATTCAACGGAGTGCTGATCGACCGCGAGCGCAAGGAGGCTGTGGATAACAATCCGCTGCAGCCGATGCTCGATGCCCTGGACCAGGGCGACTCGCTGATCATCTTTCCGGAAGGCACGCGCAACCCGGAAGACGGCCTGCTGCCGTTCAAGAGCGGGATCTACCACCTGGCCAAACGTTATCCACAGGTGGAGGTGATTCCGGTGTGGATCGCCAACCTCAATCGGGTCATGCCCAAGGGCCGCTTCCTGCCCCTGCCCCTGCTGTGCACCACCAGCTTCGGTGCGCCGCTGGCCCTGGAAGAAGACGAAAGCAAGGAACACTTCCTCGAACGCAGCCGCGCCGCGCTGCTGGCCCTGGCTCCGGAGCACAGCTGAGATGGATAAGCAGACCCTGATGTTGTTCGGCGGCATCGGCGCCATTCTGGTGCTGGCCTCGCTGATCGGTTTCATCCTGCAGTGGCGCACCCGCGGCACGCCCAACCCGGTGATCGACAACCTCAATGCACGGATCAACGCCTGGTGGGTGATGGTGCTGGTGATCGGCGTCGCCTTCTGGCTCGGCACCGCGGCGGTGATCCTGCTGTTCTACGCGGTGTCGTTCTACGCCCTGCGCGAGTTCCTCACCCTGACCCCGACCCGGCGCAGCGACTACCCGGCCCTGGTGGCGGCCTTCTACCTGGCCCTGCCCCTGCAGTACCTGCTGATCTACTCCGACTGGTACGGATTGTTCTCGATCTTCATCCCGGTCTACGTGTTCCTGCTGCTGCCGATCCTGGCGTCCCTGGGCGGCGACAGCACGCACTTCCTGGAACGCGCCTCCAAGGTCCAGTGGGGCCTGATGATCGCGGTGTTCTGCGTGTCCTTCGTGCCGGCCCTGCTGACCCTGGACATCGCCGGCTATGAAGGCCGCAACCTGCTGCTGATCGCCTATCTGGTGATCGTGGTGCAGCTCTCGGATGTGCTGCAGTACGTCTGTGGAAAACTCTTTGGCAAGCGCAAGATCGCTCCCAACCTGTCACCGTCCAAGACCGTCGAAGGCTTTGTCGGCGGTATCTTGCTGGCATCCTTGATCGGCGGCGCGCTGTTCTGGATCACCCCGTTCAATGTCTGGCAGTCGTTCCTCATCGCCCTGCTGATCAACCTGCTGGGTTTTGCTGGCGGCATCGTCATGTCGGCAATCAAGCGCGACCGCGGGGTCAAGGACTGGGGGCACATGATCGAAGGCCATGGCGGCATGCTCGATCGCCTGGATTCGGTGTGCTTCGCCGCGCCGATCTTCTTCCACCTGGTGCGCTACTGGTGGACCTGAGCCCCTGTGGCGAGCGAGCTTGCTCGCGCTGGGCTGCAACGCGGCCCCAGGCCCGGCCAACGCAAAGTACCTGACACCCCGCGTAGCCAGATTCTGCGGCCGCTGCGCGACCGAGCGGGAGCAAGCTCCCTCGCCACAGTAGCTAGAGCATGCCGGTGAGGCGCTGCCCCGGCTGGCCAGGATCATCAGCCGGGCAAGTGCCCCAATGGCAAGGGCCCTGGGGTTTTCACCGTATGAATGGCGAAGTTGCTGCGGATGTCGCTGACCCCGGGGATCTTCAGCAAATGGCCGGTCAGGAAGCGGTCGTAGCCCCGCAGGTCCGGGACCACCACCTGCAGCAGGAAATCCGATTCGCCGGATACCAGGAACGCCGAGATCACTTCCGGCAACTGCAACACCGCCTGGCGGAAGGCTTCGGCCTCGGCGTCGTTGTGCCGTTCCACCTTGACCCCGACGAACACCGTCAGCCCCAGCCCCACTTCGTCGCGGTCCAGGGTCGCCTGGTAACCGCGGATCACCCCGGCCTCTTCCAGCATGCGTACCCGGCGCAGGCAGGGCGACGGTGACAGGCCGATCTCCTCGGCCAGTTGCACATTGCTCAGGCGGCCATCGCGCTGCAGCGCGGCGAGAATCTTGCGATCGTAGGCATCGAGTTTCATGTTTGGCATATCCAGATGGCCATGGCGGTGAAAGCTGGAAGATTATGCCAATTTTTGCCGCATTGCTGGCTGATTACGCAAGCACCTGCTCACCCCTCTGGCCCTAAACTGGGCGCACCGATTCGACAACGAAGGGGGGTGCAAGGTGGCGCAACTGTGGATGTATTTCCTGGCTCTGGCGGTGGTCTACCTGCTGCCCGGCCCCGACATGATCCTGCTGCTGCAGACCGGAGCCCGCCAGGGCAAGGCCCAGGCGCTGGCCACTGCCCTGGGGCTGGCGATCTCCCGCGGCTGCCACGTGGCCCTGGCCGCCCTGGGCTTGGCGGCGCTGTTCAAGGCCGCGCCCTGGACCTTCGATGTGGTGCGCCTGGCGGGCGCCGCCTACCTGCTGTGGATCGGCATCCAGTGCCTGCGCGCCAACCTGCTGCCCAACCTCGATAGCGCCGGCGCGGCGGCCACGCCCCTGCGCTGGCGCCAGGCGATCCAGCGCGGCCTGCTGACCAACCTGCTGAACCCCAAGGCGCTGTTGTTCTGCTCGGTGCTGTTGCCGCAGTTCATCGATCCCCAGGCCGGGGCGGTGGTCCCGCAGTTCGTCACCCTGGGGGTGCTACTGGTGGCAGTGGGCGCTTTGTTCGACGCCTGCTACGCCCTGGCCGGGGCCGGGCTGGGTCGCTGGATGCAACGCAGCCCTTCGGCGCAACGCTTGCAGCAATGGCTGTTCGGCAGCCTGCTGATCGGTTTCGCCCTGCGCCTGACCTTTGTCCAGCAGGCCTGAGCCCCGCCCCACCTCAGTGGCGAACAGACGTCACTGCAAGCCCCCGGAGCATCAGGCCGTTCGGCGCCGACGCCACAGCAGATAGGCGCCAGCCAGCAGCACGCCAGCGCCACCGGCCGCTGCCAGCTTGTGCTGCATCAGGGCCGAACGGGAGCCGTCCAGCCACTGGGTCAGGTAACGCTTGTTGGCGCTGCCGAAGTCCGGCTCCTGGCAGTTCATGCCGAAGTTGCCGGCCCATTCCACGAAGGGCCCGTTTTCCACGTAGCGCCGGTAGTACTCGATCTCGGCATCGCTGCCCCGGGTCCAGCGCGCCGCCTTGCACAGCACCGCGGCATAGGCCTGGCTGGTATGGGGCAGGAAATCCGCCGCCCGGTTGCCCAGCTCCCCGGCCACGTAGCGGTAGTGGTAGCGCACATCGGGCTCGGCGGTGGTGGCTTGCTGACGCTGCACTTCGTCGGCACTGATGAAGGGCCCGACCTGCACCGGCGGGATCTCCAGGCTGTAGCTGCCCCAGAGGCTGTGATAGTCCGGGCCCATTTCGTAACCCAGGATCTCCATCCCCGACGCCCGGGCCAGCTTGCCGGCCTGGTAATAGGCCTCGGCACGGCGCGTAGGCAGCCAGGCCGACTCGGCACGGCGTCGGTTCTCGCCGTAGGCCTTGGCGATGGCCTGGCGTTCCGGGCTGTCGAAATAGCCCCAGCCTTCTTCGTAACGCCCTTCACGCAACAAGCGTCGGCCCAGCAGTTCGCGAATCTGGGCGGCGATCGGCAGGCTTTCGTAGTAGGCATCCGGCTGCTTGGGAGTCGGCGCTGGCGCCGGCACCTGGGTATCGATGAACTGCTTGAGTTCATCCAGGGTCAGCACCCGCTCGGCCACGGTGGCCGCGTCGTGCCAGTAGATGTCGCCACTGCGGTAGAGCAACTCGAAGGCTTGCAGGTAGTCACCGCGATCCAGGGCCAGCAAGGCGCTTTCGCCTTCTACCCGGCAGCCCGGCTTGAGGTCTTCGTAATTGCCGTCGTAATCGCCGCGAAAGCCCCAGCTCTCGTCTCGGGGGAAGGCGGCCGAAGCCTTGGCGTAAGCCGCGGCGGCAGCCACCTTGTCGCCATCACGCAGGGCCATCTTGGCCCGCAGCCACCAGGCCAGGCCGCCGTCGCCGGCATGCTCCAGCAACTGCCGGGTGGTGGCGAAATCGCCATTCTGATAATTCAGCGCCGCCAGCCGGTCGGCATTGTCGAAGCTGCCGGCGGTGCCCTGGCTCAGCAGCTTGATCAGTTTTACCTCCGACTCCGGCCGCTCACCGAAGGACCAGCCCTGATGCGAGATCAACGAAGCGGTGAGCAAGCGGGCTACGGAAGGCTGCTTGAGCTGTTCCAGCAATTGCGCGTCCGGCAGGCCGCTCAGTTCGCCCACCACTTGTTTCAGGGAGCTGTAGCCCACCTCTGAACCCAGCTGGTTCTGCACGGCATACAGATCGATGGCCTGACTCCAGTCGTTCTGATTCTTGAGGATCCGCGCCTCCTCCCCCAGGCTTGCGACGCCCAGGCTCAGGGGGTCGCTGAAGGCGTCGATGCTCAGCTGCCGGGTCTGGGCGAACGCCTGGCGCGCCGACTGCCGCATGTCACGCCGGCCCTGATCGTCCAGTTCGTTGGCTTGCTCGCTGATAAAGGACAGGGCCCGCCCCAGGGAATAGGCGGCCCAGGTACTGCGCAGGGCGCGCTGCTCGGCGGGCAGCGCCAGCACCTTGCGGAAATACTCCGCCGCCAACTCATGATCGCCGGCGCTGAAGGCCACGGCGCCCGCGGTGTAGAGCTTGATCTCTGGCGGCAGGCCGGCCCCTTGCTGCTCCGCCTCGCGTGCGTCATCGAGCTTGCGCAACTGGCCGACCAGGGTTTGCTGGGCCTGATCCAGCCCTTGTTGTTCGGCCCAGTTGCGCTCTTGCACCGAGTAGCTCTCAGGCAGGCTGTAATCGACACTGAAGCCGTTGTTGGCGACCGGCATGAGCCCGACGATGGGCTGACCCAGACGGCTGATCTCGAACTTGAAACTGCCTTCGGGCAGCTGCGCCAGCGTCTGTGGGCGGTCGTCCAGCAGGCGCATGGGGAAAGTCGGCCCGCAGGCCATGGCCGGAGCCAGGGGCAGGCACAGGCTCAGGCACAGCAGGTGACGGGATCTAGGGACGAACATGCGCAGCTCCTTGGTCAATTTTCGTACAGCGGGCCCAGCCCACGGCGCGGCTGGCGCCTGCGGCCAGACGGCCGCTGCGTTGCCGGGTCAACAGCAGTTGGCCGTCGCGCAGCTCAGCGGAATAACCGCCCAGCCCGTCGAATCCGTCGCATTGGGCAACGGCCAGGGTCAGTTGTTCAGGCAGGGGCCGATCGAGGTTGCCCGAATTGTCCAGACGAATATCGAACAGGCCGTCCTGTTCCTCCAGGCGGATGCCCAGTTCAGCGCTCAGGGCATCACCCCGGGCCACCGCCTTCAGGGTGTCGAGGCTCCAGGCCCGCACATCGCCCTTGAGCGGCAGGCGAAACCAGATCAGACCGGCCAGATGGGGCGGCGGATCAGCCCGCAGGGCGCGGCCCAGCTGGCTCAGTTGCTCGGGATCGGCCATCAGTTCCCGACGCTCTCCAGCCCGCCGTAGCGGCGCCTCGCTTTCCACCAGCGGCGCGCCTTCGGCCCCGGGGAGCAAGGCGACACCGTAGGCGGGCAAGGCCAGATAGAAGGGCTTGGCACTGATCCGCGCCCACCGCCGGGCCCATTGCTCGGCTTGCCGTGGATCGAACAGGCCGCGCCGTGGATCGCTCACCGCGTGCACCTGGAGCACGCTGCTGTCGACCCTGGCCAGCAGGCCCGGCAACTCGCGACTGTCGAGCCAGGCCGGCAAGGCGGTGATGCTCAGGGCCAGGTGACTGGGCAGCGCCGCTCGCAAGCGCTCCAGCAGCCTGGCATAGGCGGGCAAGCGCGCGCTGCCGGCATCGTGGTCGATCTCGACCCCGGCCAGGGTCAGGCCCTGCTCCTGCCAATCCGCCAGCAATTGCCGGACCTGACGGATGATCTCGTCCTGATCCAGGGACGGCAGTTGACCGTCGAGACGCACCACCGCGATCAACGGCCGGGCATCCTGCTTGAGCAAGGCGGCGTCGATCCGCGCACGGCTCCAGCCAGCCTGTGGAAAAGCTTGCAGGGCCAGGACCCGGACTGTGGAAAAGTCGGCCCGCGAGCCTGCCAGGGCGTCGGCGTGGGCCGCGGTCCACTGGCGTTGCCAGATGTAGAGTTGCTGGTCCAGCGCCGGCTGCTGGTCATTGCCGCAGGCGCTGAGCAGCAGGGCGCTGAGCAACAGGGCAGAGAAACGGAGAACGGCCCGGGGGCGCATGAATCGTTGATTCCCTTTAACGCGAAAAAGACCCTGGAGGGCCGGCTGCGAGGCCAATGCCCGGCCTTGAGATCGCGCCAGCCTACGCAGGGCCGGGGCCGGCGGCAATCGCTGGCGAGGAGTTTTTTTGCCCTGCTACAGGTCGAGGATCAAAGGCGCGGCGTCTTTATCCACAGCCGCCGGAACGGCGCAGCAAATCAGCACCTGGCCGGGCTCGGGGAGCTGCGGTGGCACCTGTGGATAACTGACCTGACCGCTGACCAGCCGGGTCTGGCAGGTGCCACAGGAGCCACCCCGGCAACTGAACTCCGGGTGCAGGCCGGCGCTTTCCGCCAGTTGCAGCAGGCTGCCGCTGGCGGGCTGCCAGCTCAGTTCCCTGGCCGCCTGCTGGAAACGCACCAGCACCGTCGTGGTGGCCGCCGGCGGCTGCTCGAACGCTGGCGCCAGGGGATCGGGCCGGCGGCGCAGGGTCGAGGGGCCGAAGGTTTCGGCGTGGATCTGTTCATCGTTGATGTCCAGGTCCCGCAGGCGGTCGTACAGATCCTGAGTGAAGGCGCCGGGGCCGCAGAGCACGAAGTCGGCGCTGTCGAAGTCCAGATCCGGCTCTGCCAGTAGCTGTTGAACGTCCATGCGGCCAGCCTGATCGAAGTCGACGCCCGGCCGCGCCTGCGCTTCCGGCTGGCTGAGCAGACGCCGCACCCGCAACGATTCCCCGGCCTGCGCCTGCAGGGCTTGCAGCTCGGCGGCAAAGGGTTGCTCGGCGAGACTGCGCGAGCTCTGGATCAGCCAGCAGGGACGCCTGCTACGGGTGCGCAGGCCCTGATACACCACCTCCCGCAGCATCGATAGCAAAGGGGTGATCCCCACTCCGGCCGCCAGCAGCACCAGCGGCCGCGTTGCCAAAGGATCGGCGCTGAAGCGGCCCTGGGGCGAGCGCGCCTCCAGCAGGTCGCCCACCTCAAGTTGCCGGTGCATATGGCTGGAGAAGCGCCCTTCGCGCTTGACGCTGATCCGCAGGAAAGCATCGGAAGGCGCACTGGACAGGCTGTAGGTCCGGATCAGCGGCTGGCCGTCGATCGTCAACCGCAACGGCAGGTGCTGGCCCGCCAGGAAGCCTGGCGCTGCGGCAGAGTCGGCCGGCTCCAGGTAGAACGAACGGATGCTGCGGCTCTCGTCCTCGATGCGCGTCACCCGCAAGGGCCGCCATTGCTGACCCAGGGCCGCCGCCCGCAGACGGGCCTCGGCCTGGGGCCAGTTGCCGGTCAGCAGGCTGTTGGGGGAAAAGCCCTGCAGCTCCCCGCGCAGGGACAGGGCGCCCGGTCGACGGACCATCTGTTCCGGGTAAAAGCGCCATACCCGTTCGGCGCCCTGAAAAGCGGCGATCAGCGGCCCGTCGAGAATGAGCTCGGTGCGCCCGCTGAGCTGCAGCAGCTCGCCACTGCGAAAATCGATGAACAACAAGCCCGCCCGCGGATTGAGCAGCAGGTTGCCCAGGGTGTTGAAGTGCAGGTTGCCGGCAAAGTCGGGAATGGTCAGGCAGTTGCCCTCGACCCGGACAAACCCCGCCTGCCCACCGCGGTGCGATACATCCACCGAGCGCTGGCCATCAAGGTCGACGTAGCTGGCCACGAAGAAAGTGTCGGCAGCAGTGATCAGCGCCCGGGCCGCCGGGTCCAGCTCCTGGCGACGCTGGGCCGGGCGACTGGCGGGGTCGCTCAGGGCCACCTGCTGCAGCTCGCGCAACTGGATGTACTGCGGGCAATTGCCGAAGGATTGCTCCACGTTGACGCTGAAACCGTCACGGTCCAGGGTGCCGATCCGGCCATTGAGGCGGTTGCGCCGCCGGGTATGCAGCTCGATCCCCAGCAAGCCCACCGCCGCCCCCTCGTGCAAGACCAGCGGATCGTCGGCGGCGGGCAGGCTGTCCAGGCGCAACAGACTGGCCTGGGGCGCCTGGGCAAAACCGGGCGGGCCTTCCAGCACGCTCGCCCAGGGATCCCCCTGGTCATCCACCCCTCCCACCAGGATCAACGGCAGCTGCTGGTAGAACTGCCGGTGCTGGTCGGGCATCGCCGTGCGGATGACCTTGGCGCCGAAGGCTTGCATGCGCTCGGCCACCCCGGTCAGGGTCTGAAGCTGCCGTTCGCCGGCATGCCAGGGAGATTGGGTGTTCATGGGCAAGCCTCCACCGGTTCCGCCGTCAGGCGCTTTTCAAACCCGCCGCAGTGGACGGCATCGGCACAAAACCGGGCAGCGCCTCGATCCGCGCCAGCCAGGCCCGTACATGGGGGTAGGGCTCCAGTGACACGTTGCCTTCAGGGGCGTGGGCGATGTAGCTGTAGCCCGCGACATCGGCAATGGTTGCCTCCTGCCCTACCAGGAAGGGCCGGCTCGCCAGCTCCTGGTCCATGATCTTGAGCAGGGCATGGGCCCGGGCGATGACTTCCTCGGCATTGAACGAGGCGCCAAACACCGTGATCAGCCGCGCCGCCGCCGGTCCAAAGGCAATCGGCCCCGCCGCCACCGACAACCAGCGCTGCACCTGGGCCGCGCCCACGGGATCGCTGGGCAACCAGCGGCCCTGGCCATAACGCTGGGCCAGATACACCAGGATGGCGTTGGAATCGGCCAGCACCACGCCCTGGTCATCGATCACCGGCACCTGGCCAAAGACGTTGAGGGCGAGGAAGTCGGCCTGCTTATGGGCGCCCTTGGCCAGGTCGACAAAGATGGTTTCGCTGGGCAGGTCCAACAGGGACAGCATCAGTTCGACCCGATGGGCGTGCCCGGAACGGGGAAAGTTGTAGAACTTGATGGGTGGCTGAGACATGGTCGACTCCGCAAACGAGGCGCGGTCGAAGTGCCGCGCTGGGAGCCCTATCTTGGTCCTCGGAGAAAAACAACAGAATCACCAGAAATCGCAATCCATCATTTCATCCAGCGCAATAAAGCCGATCAGGGATTGAGCGATGGGTGTTGCCGCAGGGTCTGTACGGCGAAGTCGACAAAGCTGCGCACCCTCGCCGGCGCCTTGCGCCCGCCCTGGTACACCACGTGGATCGGCAAGGGCGCCAGCTCGAAGGCCTCGAGAACGATTTCCAACTGCCCCGCCGCCACCTTGTCGGCGACCTGATAGGACAGCACCCGGGTCAGCCCCAAGCCCAGGCAGGCGGCGCTGATGGCTGCCTGATTGGCGCTGACCAGCAACCGCGGGTCGGGGCGCACGCTCAGTACCAGGCCATTGTCATTGAACTGCCAGTTGCGGGCCTGACCAATGGACGAAGGCGCGATCACCGGTGCCTGGCGCAGCTCATCGGGATGTTGCGGACGCCCATGGGCCTCCAGGAACTGCGGCGCGGCGCACACCACCCGGCGCACCTCACCGACACGGATGCTGTGCTGACCGCTGTCGGCCAGCTCGCCGATGCGCACCGCCACATCGATGCCCTCCTCCACCATATTCGCCACCCGGTCCAGCAGCAGGGCGTTGACGCTCACCTGTGGATAACGTTGCAGGTAGCGCACCAGCAAAGGCGTGACGAACAGATCGCCGAACAGCACCGGCGCCGTCAGGGTCAACTGGCCACGGGGCTGGGCATGGATACCGGCGGCCGAGGCCTCGGCATCCTGGACCTCGGCCAGAATGCGCCGGCAATCCTCCAGGTAGCGTTGCCCGGCATCGCTCAGGTGCACACGGCGGGTGCTGCGGATCAGCAACTGAGTGCCGATGCGCTGCTCCAGCGCGGCCACGGCCCGGGTCACGCTGGCGGCCGACAGGTTCAACCGCCGGGCCGCAGCGGCGAAGCCCTGCTCCTGGGCGACGCACACGAATACCTGCATTTCCTGGAACCTGTCCATGCCCTACCTCAGCTGCCGGCGCCTGCCCGGTGGGCGCCGCGAGCCCGCAGCATAATCCAGGGCCCTGGCTTCAGGGGATACACCAGGTGCCGACATCGTGCCTGTCGAATCCCGGGCACGGGTTGTTCTTGGCAATCAGCCGGTAAGGCTGATCTTCGGCGTAGGAAAAATAGAAGTAGTAGTGCCGGTCTTCCCCATACAGCCAATAGGAAGCAGCACCCTGGTTGATCCGTGTTGGCTCGAAGGTCCAGATGGACGATTCGGCGGGAATGAAGTTGGCCCGATCCATCAACAGCAAGAGGCTGTTGGACAGCACTGGGGTCAGGGCTCCCAGCATCAGGACAGCCACCATCAGCAGGAGCATCCATCCATGAATCAGGCGAAGTTTCATTGGTTTTCCATTAGCAGGATAAAAATCCAGACCTGTGCACAAGTCGGGATTCCTCGGGCCATCCACTGACATTCGTCGCGGACTCGGAGAATGCAAAACTGTCGCACAAAAATAACCTTGCGCGTGAAGCGCCCTTCCTCCTTCGCTGCAGACTGCCTTTTTTGGCCTTGCCCCTTCCCTGGCTACTCTTTGATAATCCGCGCCTCGGGCCAACCTGGCCCCAGGGAAGATGCTTGTCGTATCGGAGGCGCAATCTCAGCATGGATGTACAGGCCGCAGCACGTTTGGGCGATGAAATCGCCCATGGATTCGGAGTTGCAGCCATGCTCGCCGGCGCGGTGGCAGGCGCTCTCATTGGCGCGGCCATCATCGCCGCGACCGCGGCAACGGGTGGCCTGGCGGCAGTGATCCTGGCGGGTTCGGTCGCCGCCGGTGGCCTGTCGATGTTCCAGTTGGTGAAGGGACTGTCGACCATCTTCGATCTGCCCGAACCCGCTACCGGTGCACTCATAAGGGGCAGTCCCAACGTCTTGGTCAACCTGCGCAATGCCATGCGGGCCGGCGAAGACGTGTCCAGTTCCTGCAGCGGCTTTCCCGTCGCGCATCCGCCCTGGCCCTTCCCAATCACCATCGCCGAAGGCAGCGCCACGGTGTACATCAACGGCAAGCCGGCGGCACGACTGAGCAGCAAGATGACTTGCGGTGCGCATATCAAGTCCGGCAGCCATAACACCTTCATCGGCGGTCCGACGCTGCAGGTGGAGTTCGTACTGGATATCGAGGGCTGGCTGCACACGGGCCTTGAGGCGCTGGGCCTGGTCGCCGCCGCCGGTGCACTGGTGCTGGCCGCCATGGCCGGCCTGGCGGCCCTGCTGACCACTGTGGCGGTGGGCGCCGCGATCTATGGCGGCATGGAATTGCTCGGGCAGCTCGGCGACCGGCTCGGCCCGGGCTACCGTGACCTGCTGCAAGGCATGGCCGGCCTGGCGCTGCTTGGCGCCGGGCCGAAAATGGCCAAGGTCAGCGCCGAACGCAATGCGGCGCGATTGGCCAACCAGTCGCAAGTGCTAGAGGTGCGAACGGCCGCGCAGGTCAACGAGGCGATGATCGCCGAGGGCAACTTGCCGGCGTGGTTGGAAGGCACCCAGGTCAAGACCGAGATAGTGCCGCCGGGACGGCAATACCAGATGGTTGTCGCCAAGGGCCAGGCCGAGGCCATCATGCAGGGCAAGCCAGCCTTCGGCGGTTTCGCCGCCCCCGAGCCAATTCCCAGCCAGGCCTATGCGCGGGATAAACTGGTGATCCTCGATCGGTTCAAGACAGATGTGTCCCATGTGATCACCGTCGAAACCACGGCACCGCAAAAGATTCACAGTGGCCTCACCGGTCCGCTGGAGAACTACAAGGGCGGCGTGCAGCAGGTGGAGTTCGTCGGTGACAGAAATCTGAAAATTGTCGGCACGCCTAGTTTGCTGCCTGTGGAGTGAAAGTTGTGATTAGTGATTTCGAGCGGATCCGCGAAGACGGCAAGGTCATCGACGAACACATGACAGTGGACCAGATGATCGCTCTGGGCTGGGCTCCCTGCCGAGTCGTCGAAGCTTGCTGGCGCTGGCAGGATCAGCCCCTGAGCGTGGTCAACAGCCGCGGCCTGCTGGCGATTGTGGTGCCGGATCGGCAGCACCTCGCCATCCTGTGGAACGATGATGACTCCGGCGTGGCGGCGACGCTTTATGTGGTTTCCGGCGACCGCCAGCAGCAGATCAGAATTGCCGACCAGTTGCTGATCAATGGCCAGCTTGAGGCAGGTGTCTACAGCTGGTTCGAACAATTTCCGCACGATTCGCCCAGCATCTTTACCTGCATGTTCAGCCGTCAGCGTGACCAGGCGATGTTCAGGGTGGATATCGACGCATCGACTGGCGACATTGTTTCGGTACAGCATTCGCGCTGAAGGCCATGCCGTCCGCCAGCCAGGCTGCCGGACACGACGAGCGCAGCCGGAAGGTCAAGGCGCATGCAAAAAGGGGAGCCTGGACAGGCTCCCCTTTTTTGTTTGCGGTTGCGGTTATCCAAAGCCAGGCACTGCCCGACTGTGGATAACTCACTCCACGGTGACTGACTTGGCCAGGTTGCGCGGCTGGTCGACGTCGGTGCCCTTGAGTACGGCAACGTAGTAGGACAGCAGCTGCAGCGGGATGGTGTAGAGAATCGGCGAGAGGATGTCGTGGATGTGCGGCATCTGGATCACGTGGGTGCCTTCGCCATTGGTCATGCCGGCTTGTTCGTCGGCAAACACGATCAGCTCGCCGCCACGGGCACGCACTTCCTGCAGGTTGGATTTGAGTTTTTCCAACAGCTCGTTGTTCGGCGCCACGGTGACCACCGGCATGTCGTTATCCACAAGGGCCAGCGGACCGTGCTTGAGCTCACCGGCCGGGTAGGCTTCGGCGTGGATGTAGGAAATCTCCTTGAGCTTGAGGGAGCCTTCCATTGCTACCGGGTACTGGGCACCACGACCGAGGAACAGGGTGTGGTGCTTGTCGGCAAACAGCTCGGCGGTCTTTTCCACCACACCGTCCATGGCCAGGGCTTCGCCCAGGCGGATCGGCAGGCGGCGCAACTCTTCCACCAGTTCGGCTTCGACGCCGGCGGCCAGGGTGCCACGCACCTGGCCCAGGGACAGGGTCAGCAGCAACAGGCCCACCAGCTGGGTGGTGAAGGCCTTGGTGGAGGCCACACCGATTTCGCGCCCGGCCTGGGTCAGCAGGGTCAGGTCGGATTCACGCACCAGGGAGCTGATGCCGACGTTGCAGATCGCCAGGCTGGCGAGGAAGCCCAGCTCTTTGGCATTGCGCAAAGCCGCCAGGGTGTCGGCGGTTTCGCCGGACTGGGAGATGGTCACGAACAGGGTGTCGGGCTGCACCACCACCTTGCGATAGCGGAACTCGCTGGCCACTTCCACCTGGCACGGAATGCCGGCCAGTTCTTCCAGCCAGTAACGGGCCACCATGCCGGCGTGGTAGCTGGTGCCGCAGGCGACGATCTGCACGTTGCGCACCTTGGCGAACAGCTCGGCGGCTTGCGGGCCAAAGGCCTGGACCAGCACCTGATTGGCGCTCAGGCGGCCTTCCAGGGTGCGTTGCACCACGGACGGTTGTTCGTGGATTTCCTTGAGCATGAAGTGGCGGAACTCGCCCTTCTCCGCCGCTTCGGCGCCATCGCGGTACTGGACCGCCTCACGCTCCACGGCCTGGCCGTCGATGTCCCAGATCTGCACGCTGTCGCGGCGGATCTCGGCGATGTCGCCTTCTTCCAGGTACATGAAGCGGTCGGTGACCT
The DNA here is from genome assembly GCF_003225665.1 of Pseudomonas sp. TKO26. NCBI lineage: Bacteria > Pseudomonadati > Pseudomonadota > Gammaproteobacteria > Pseudomonadales > Pseudomonadaceae > Pseudomonas > Pseudomonas sp. TKO26. The sequence goes on along the minus strand of NZ_QKLN01000007.1, from coordinate 148,240 downwards.
GGCGCAGGGCCAGTTGGTCGGAGGCGAGGAAGTTTTCTCCCAGGCCCAGGCCGATCACCAGCGGGCTGCCACTGCGGGCTGCCACCAAGCGGTCCGGCTGGCTGGCGCTGATCACGGCCAGGCCATAGGCGCCATGCAGTTCCTTGACGGTGGCCTTCAGGGCCACAGTGAGGTCGCCCAGGTCCTTGAGCTTGTGGTCCAGCAGGTGGGCGATGACTTCGGTGTCGGTGTCCGAGGTGAACGCGTAACCCAGTGCGCTGAGTTGCGCGCGCAGGGCTTCGTGGTTCTCGATGATGCCGTTGTGCACGATCGCCAGGTCGCCGGAGAAATGCGGGTGAGCATTACGCTCGCACGGCGCGCCATGGGTGGCCCAGCGGGTGTGGGCGATGCCCAGGCGGCCCACCAGCGGCTCGCCGGCCAGGGCCTGTTCCAGTTCACTGACCTTGCCCGGGCGACGCATGCGCTCAAGCTTGCCGGCGTTGGTGTAGACCGCGACACCGGCGCTGTCGTAGCCGCGGTATTCGAGGCGCTTGAGGCCTTCCAGCAAAATGGCGGTGATATTGCGTTCAGCAACGGCGCCAACAATTCCACACATGGTTTCTCTCCTAGCTGACAGCCGCGCAAATCAGAGTTATGCCGCGGGCCTGGATTTGGTCGCGGACCTCTAAGGGCAGGCGATCATCGGTAATAAGGGTATGGACGCTGCTCCATGGCAGTTCCAGGTTGGGAATCTTGCGGCCGATCTTGTCGGATTCGACCATCACCACCACTTCACGCGCCACTTCGGCCATGACCCGGCTCAGCCCCAGCAGTTCGTTGAAGGTGGTGGTGCCGCGGGCCAGGTCGATGCCATCGGCACCGATAAACAGCTGGTCGAAGTCGTATGAGCGTAGAACCTGTTCGGCCACCTGGCCCTGGAAGGACTCGGAATGCGGGTCCCAGGTGCCGCCGGTCATCAACAGCACCGGTTCGTGCTCCAGCTCGCTCAGGGCGTTGGCCACATTCAGCGAGTTGGTCATGACAACCAGACCCGGTTGCAAGCCCAGTTCGGGGATCATCGCGGCGGTGGTGCTACCACTGTCGATGATGATCCGCGCGTGTTCGCGGATGCGCTGCACCGCGGCGCGGGCAATGGCTTGCTTGTAGAGCGACACAGGCTGGCCGAGGTCGCTGACCAGCTCCTGGGGCATGGTGATGGCGCCACCGTAGCGACGCAGCAACAGGCCATTGCTCTCCAGGGCGGCCAGATCCTTTCGAATCGTAACTTCAGAGGTTTCGAAGCGCTTGGCCAGGGCGTCCACGCTCACTTCGCCCAGTTCGTTGAGCAAGGCAAGGATGTTGTGGCGGCGTTGGGGAGTGTTGCGTTTCGACATGGCGGCTTAAGTTTCGATTCGAAAGATAACAGGCGCAATAAAAACCTATGATCGAAACTTCGTCAAGCGGGGGGCGTGAAAAAAACGCCGGCAAGCCGGCTCCTACACCCATCGGTAGGAGCCGGCTTGCCGGCGAACAGGGTTCCACGGTTGTGGATAACCTCAGTCCTTCTTGATCTTCTCCGGCCGCTTCCAGCCGTCGATGTTCTTCTGCCGCGCCCGACCCACCGCCAGCTGGGCTGGAGCCACATCCTGGGTGATGGTGGAACCGGCGGCGGTGGTGGCGCCGGACAAGATATCCACAGGCGCCACCAGGGAGTTGTTGGAGCCGATGAACACATCTTCGCCCATCACGGTCTTGTGCTTGTTCACCCCGTCGTAGTTGCAGGTGATGGTGCCGGCGCCGATGTTGGTGCGGGCGCCGATCACCGCGTCGCCCAGGTAGGTCAGGTGACCGGCCTTGGCGCCCTGCCCCAGGTGGGCATTCTTCAGTTCGACGAAGTTACCCACATGGGCACGGGCCTCCAGCACGGTGCCGGGGCGCAGGCGGGCGAACGGGCCGGCATCGCTGCCCTCGCCCATGACCGCGCCGTCGAGGTGGCTGTTGGCCTTGATCACCACGCCCTTGCGCAGGGTACTGTCCTTGATCACGCAATTGGGGCCGATCACCACGTCGTCCTCGATCACCACTCGGCCTTCGAGAATCACGTTGATGTCGATCAGCACGTCGCGGCCGACGGTGACTTCGCCACGCACGTCGAAACGTGCGGGGTCGCGCAGGGTCACGCCCTGGGCCATCAGCCGGCGCGCGGCGCGCAGCTGGTAGTGGCGCTCCAGCTCGGCCAGTTGCTTGCGGTCGTTGGCGCCCTGCACTTCCATGGCGTCGTCCGGCTGTTCAGTGGCAACAATCAGGCCATCGCTGACCGCCATGGCGATCACGTCGGTGAGGTAGTACTCGCCCTGGGCGTTGTTGTTGGACAGCCGGCCAGTCCAGTCGCCAAGGCGTTTGCCAGGCACCGCGAGAATCCCGGTGTTGCCTTCGGTGATCGCGCGCTGGGCCTCGTCGGCATCCTTCTGCTCGACGATGGCGGTGACCTTGCCACCGGCGTCACGAACGATGCGCCCGTAGCCGGTCGGGTCATCCAGCTCGACGGTGAGCAGGCCCAGTTGCTCCGGCCCCGCCTGCTTGAGCAGGCGCTGCAAGGTCTCGACTTCGATCAGCGGCACATCGCCGTAGAGGATCAGCACGGTGTCGGCCGTGATGAAAGGTACGGCCTGGGCGACGGCATGACCGGTGCCCAGCTGCTTGTCCTGCAATACGAAATTCAAATCATCGGCCGCCAGGCGCTCGCGCACCGCATCCGCTCCGTGGCCGATCACCACGTGAATGCGCTGTGGATCAAGTTGCCGGGCGCTGTGGATAACATGCCCGAGCATGGAGTTGCCGGCGACCGGGTGCAGCACCTTGGGCAGCGCCGAACGCATGCGAGTGCCTTGACCCGCGGCGAGGATAACGATTTCGAGAGACATGACTGGCTACCAATCCTGGGGGGTCGGCGACTGCGACCAAGGGGGGGTGAATGGCGGAAAATAAAAAGGGTAGCCGAGGCTACCCTTTTTAAGCAATCACACAGAAAGCCTGCGACTTAGCCGCCGAACTTCTTGCGGATCTGCTGGACGGTACGCAGCTGAGCTGCGGCCTCGGCCAGACGTGCAGCAGCAGAACCGTAGTCGAAATCTGCGCCTTTTTCATTCAGGGCCTTCTCAGCAGCCTTGACGGCTTCCTGAGCGGAGGCTTCGTCCAGGTCGGCAGCACGTTGCACGGTGTCGGCAAGAACCTTGACCATGTTCGGCTGAACCTCGAGGAAACCACCGGAGATGTAGAACACCTCGGTTTCCCCGCCCTGCTTGATCAAGCGGATCGGACCTGGCTTCAGGTTGGTGATCAGCGGTGCGTGACCCAGAGCGATACCAAGATCACCCAGTTCACCGTGCGCAACCACCATCTCCACCAGACCGGAGAAGATTTCCCCTTCCGCGCTGACGATATCGCAATGGACTGTCATAGCCATCTGCTTGCCTCAACCTAAATTAGCGCCCGTTGCCGGGCGCCGGGATTACAGTTTCTTGGCTTTCTCGATCGCTTCTTCGATGCCGCCGACCATGTAGAACGCTTGTTCTGGCAGGTGGTCGTAGTCACCGTTGAGGATGCCTTTGAAGCCAGCGATGGTGTCTTTCAGGGAAACGTATTTGCCTGGAGAACCAGTGAAGACTTCAGCCACGAAGAACGGCTGCGACAAGAAGCGCTGGATCTTACGAGCACGGGATACCAACTGCTTGTCGGCTTCCGACAGCTCGTCCATACCCAGGATCGCGATGATGTCCTTCAGCTCTTTGTAACGCTGCAGTACGTACTGAACGCCGCGAGCAGTCTCGTAGTGTTCGTTGCCGATCACGTTCGGGTCCAGCTGACGGGAAGTCGAGTCCAGTGGGTCTACCGCTGGGTAGATACCCAGGGAAGCGATGTCACGGGACAGAACGACGGTGGCGTCCAAGTGGGCGAAGGTGGTCGCTGGCGACGGGTCGGTCAAGTCGTCCGCAGGTACGTATACCGCTTGGATCGAAGTGATCGAGCCTTGCTTGGTCGAAGTGATACGTTCTTGCAGAACGCCCATCTCTTCAGCCAGGGTCGGCTGGTAGCCTACGGCCGAAGGCATACGGCCCAGCAGTGCGGATACTTCGGTACCGGCCAGGGTGTAACGGTAGATGTTGTCGACGAACAGCAGAACGTCGTTACCTTCGTCACGGAACTTCTCGGCCATGGTCAGGCCGGTCAGCGCTACGCGCAGACGGTTTCCTGGTGGCTCGTTCATCTGGCCGTAGACCAGAGCAACCTTGTCCAGAACGTTGGAATCCTTCATCTCGTGGTAGAAGTCGTTACCCTCACGAGTACGCTCACCCACACCGGCGAACACGGAATAACCGCTGTGCTCGATGGCGATGTTACGGATCAGTTCCATCATGTTTACGGTCTTGCCCACACCGGCACCACCGAACAGACCAACTTTACCGCCCTTGGCGAACGGGCAAACCAGGTCAATTACCTTGATCCCGGTTTCCAGCAGGTCGTTGCCGCCTGCCTGTTCTGCGAAGGAAGGAGCTGGACGGTGGATACCCCAACGCTCTTCTTCACCGATAGGACCGGCTTCGTCGATCGGGTTGCCCAGTACGTCCATGATCCGGCCCAGGGTCGCTTTACCGACCGGTACGGAGATGGCTGCGCCAGTGTTGTTGACGTCCAGACCGCGCTTCAAGCCTTCGGTGGAGCCCATCGCAATGGTACGCACCACGCCGTCGCCCAGCTGCTGCTGAACTTCCAGAGTGGTTTCGGCGCCTTGAACCTTCAAGGCGTCGTAGATGCTCGGTACGCTGTCGCGTGGAAATTCCACGTCGATAACGGCGCCGATGATTTGAACGATACGTCCGCTACTCATAGCTGGATCCTCTGAATATTTGAACCGTTAAACCGCGGCAGCGCCGCCGACGATTTCCGAGATCTCTTGGGTGATCGCAGCCTGACGCGCCTTGTTGTAGATCAGCTGCAAATCGCTGATCAAGTCACCGGCGTTGTCGGTAGCGTTCTTCATTGCGATCATCCGCGCGGCTTGTTCAGCTGCGTTGTTCTCGACCACCGCCTGGTAGACCTGCGACTCCACGTAACGGACCATCAAGCCGTCCAGCAGCTCCTTGGCGTCCGGTTCGTAGAGATAGTCCCAGTGGTGCTTGAGTTCTTGATCCGGGGTTGCCTCCAGTGGAATCAACTGCTCCACGGTCGGCTGCTGAGTCATGGTGTTGATGAACTTGTTGGATACCACGGACAGGCGGTCAATCCGGCCTTCCAGGTACGCATCCAGCATCACCTTGACGCTACCGATCAGATCGTTGATCGACGGCTCTTCACCCAGATGGCTGATAGCTGCAACGACGTTACCGCCGAAGTTGCGGAAGAAGGCCGCACCCTTGCTACCGACCACACACAGATCGATCTCGACGCCTTGTTCGCGGTTTACCGCCATGTCCTTGACCAGGGCCTTGAACAGGTTGGTGTTCAAGCCACCACACAGACCACGGTCACTGCTCACCACGATATAACCGACGCGCTTGATAGCACGGTCGATCATGAACGGGTGACGATATTCCGGGTTGGCGTTGGCCAGATGACCAATAACCTGGCGGATGCGCTCCGCATAAGGACGGCTAGCAGCCATGCGCATTTGTGCCTTGCGCATTTTGCTGACCGCCACTTTTTCCATGGCGCTGGTAATTTTTTGCGTGCTTTTGATGCTCGCAATCTTACTGCGAATCTCTTTTGCGCCTGCCATGTAACACCTATCAGGTTAGCAAGCGGGAGCCTTGCGGCTCCCGCTGCGGCTTACCAGGTTTGGGTGGCTTTGAACTTCTCGATACCGGCTTTCAGGCCAGCGTCGATTTCGTCGTTGAAGTCACCCTTCACGTTGATCTTCGCCATCAGGTCGGCGTGATCGCGGTTGAAGTAAGCAATCATGGCCTGTTCGAAGCTACCAACTTTGGCAATCTCGACGTCCGTCAGGAAGCCACGTTCAGCGGCGTACAGGGACAAGGACATGTCGGCGATGGACATCGGCGCATATTGCTTCTGCTTCATCAGCTCGGTAACGCGCTGACCATGCTCAAGTTGCTTACGGGTCGCTTCGTCCAGGTCAGAAGCGAACTGGGCGAATGCCGCCAGTTCACGGTACTGAGCCAGAGCGGTACGGATACCACCGGACAGCTTCTTGATGATCTTGGTCTGAGCGGCACCACCCACACGGGATACCGAAACACCGGCGTTCACAGCAGGACGGATCCCGGAGTTGAACATGGCCGATTCCAGGAAGATCTGACCGTCGGTGATGGAGATCACGTTGGTCGGAACGAACGCGGAAACGTCGCCAGCTTGGGTTTCGATGATCGGCAGAGCGGTCAGGGAACCGGTCTTGCCAGTCACTGCGCCGTTGGTGAACTTCTCTACGTACTCTTCGGAAACGCGGGAAGCGCGCTCCAGCAGACGGGAGTGGAGATAGAACACGTCACCTGGGTAGGCTTCACGGCCTGGTGGACGGCGCAGCAGCAGGGAAATCTGGCGGTAGGCCACTGCTTGCTTGGACAGATCGTCATAAACGATCAGCGCGTCTTCACCGCGGTCGCGGAAGTATTCGCCCATGGTGCAACCGGAGTACGGTGCCAGGAATTGCAGTGCTGCCGATTCCGAAGCACTGGCCGCCACGATGATGGTGTTGGCCAGGGCGCCGTTTTCTTCCAGCTTGCGCACAACGTTGGCGATGGTCGATTGCTTCTGACCGATCGCTACGTATACGCAGAAAATGCCGCTGTCTTTCTGGTTGATGATCGCGTCGATTGCCAGAGCGGTCTTACCGATCTGACGGTCACCGATGATCAGCTCACGCTGGCCACGGCCGACAGGGATCATGGCATCGACAGCCTTGTAGCCAGTCTGTACAGGCTGGTCTACCGACTTACGCCAGATCACGCCTGGAGCAACTTTCTCGACCGCGTCGGTCTCGGTGTTGTTCAGCGGACCTTTGCCGTCAACTGGGTTACCCAGTGCGTCGACTACGCGACCCAGCAGTTCCTTACCAACCGGAACTTCGAGGATGCGGCCGGTGCACTTGGCGCTCATGCCTTCAGCCAGAGTGGTGTACGCGCCCAGTACTACGGCACCTACAGAGTCTTGCTCAAGGTTGAGGGCCATACCGTAGACGCCGCCCGGAAACTCGATCATCTCGCCGTACATGACGTCGGCCAGACCGTGAATCCGCACGATGCCGTCAGATACGCTGACGACAGTGCCTTCGTTACGGGCTTGGGAGGTCACATCGAGCTTGTCGATGCGGCCCTTGATAATTTCACTTATTTCGGAAGGATTGAGTTGCTGCATTGCTCTGCTGCCCCTTCAAACTCAAGATTTCAATGCTTCGGCAAGGTTCGCGAGTTTGCCGCGAATCGAGCCATCGATAACCAGGTCGCCGGCGCGGATTACGACACCACCAATAAGGCTGGCATCCTCCGCAGCGTGCAGTCGCACTTCCCGGCCGAGCCGTGCACTGAGAACCTTGGCGAGTTTGTCTTGCTGTTCTTGGTTCAATGCGAACGCACTGGTCACATCCACATCCACCGATTTCTCTTGCTCGGCCTTGTACAGGTCGAACAGAGCGGAGATCTCCGGCAACAGCAGGAGACGGTCGTTTTCGGCGGCAACGTGAATGAAATTCTGTGCCTGTGCATCAAACTTGTCGCCACACACTTCGATAAAAGTGCTGGCCTTTTCTGCGCTCGTCAGTCGCGGGGCCTTAAGCACGCGCTGCATGGTGTCATCTTGTGACACCGCTGCAGCCAGGCCGAGCATGGCTGACCAAGAGGCCAGCTGCTGGTGGGCCTGAGCGTGCTCGAAGGCCGCCTTAGCGTAAGGTCGGGCCAACGTGGTCAGTTCTGCCATGATCGCCCTCGCTTAAATTTCAGCAGCCAGTTTGTTAACCAGCTCTGCGTGCGCGTTTTGATCGATTGTGGCACCCAGGATCTTCTCTGCGCCGTTGACTGCCAGGCTGCCCAGTTGGGCACGCAGCGCGTCTTTGACACCGTTCAGTTCCTGTTCGATCTCGGCCTGAGCCTGAGCCTTCACGCGTTCAGCTTCGACACGAGCCTGTTCACGGGCTTCGTCGACGATCTGAGAACCGCGCTTCTTGGCTTGCTCGATGATTTCAGCTGCCTGAGCTTTAGCTTCGCGCAGTTGCTGACCCGCTTTATCTTGGGCCAGTTCCAGGTCACGAGCTGCTCGGCTGGCAGCGTCCAGTCCATCCGCGATCTTCTTTTGACGTTCGTGCAAAGCAGCAATGACCGGAGGCCAAATGAACTTCATGCAGAACAATACAAAAATTAAGAACGCAACGGACTGGCCAATCAGGGTTGCATTAATGTTCACGCCAACACCTCGCTCGTTCGTTGTCCGTCACACCAATCAACTCGAATACTCGAGTGATTAGCCAGCGAGTTGACCAACGAAGGGGTTTGCGAAGGTGAAGAACAGAGCGATACCAACACCGATCATGGTTACGGCGTCGAGCAGACCGGCAACGATGAACATCTTAACTTGCAGCATTGGAACCATTTCTGGTTGACGCGCAGCGCCTTCCAGGAACTTGCCGCCCAGCAGGCCGAAACCAATTGCGGTACCCAGTGCGCCCAGGCCGATCAACAGTGCAACAGCGATAGCGGTTAGACCAACTACAGTTTCCATCTTTCCTCCCGACTTTTACGTCGTATGGTTTAGGTTTTTTAGATTAAAGCGGTAAAACAAATCGTTTCATTGACCCGAGACGGGCCCCCTCTCGCCGCAACGAGAGGGACATCAGACTGGTCGAAACCGGTCTTAATGGTTCTCTTCGTGTGCCATCGACAGGTAGACGATGGTCAGCATCATGAAGATAAAGGCCTGCAAGGTGATGATCAGGATGTGGAACACAGCCCACGCCCATTGCAGAACCACACCCATGCCGCTGAGCCACAGCAGGCCGCTGCCGAACATCACAGCGATCAGGATGAACACCAGTTCGCCGGCATACATGTTGCCGAACAGACGCAGTGCCAGAGAGATAGGCTTGGCGACCAGGGTCACGAACTCCAGCAGGAAGTTCACCGGAATCAGCAGCGCCTGAACCAGGATGTTCTTGCTGCCGAACGGGTGCAGGGTCAGTTCGCCGATGAAACCGCCGATGCCCTTGACCTTGATGCTGTAGAAAATGATCAGCGCGAACACCGACAGGGCCATGCCCAGGGTGGCGTTCGGGTCAGTGGTGGAAACAGCACGGAATGGAATGTGCGGATCGCCCGAGATCAACATGGCCAGTTGTGGAATCCAGTCCACCGGTACCAGGTCGATGGCGTTCATCAGGAACACCCAGACGAAAATGGTCAATGCCAGCGGTGCAATCACCGGGCTGCGACCGTGGAAACTGTCCTTCACGCTGCCATCGACGAAGCCAACCATGACTTCAACGAAGTTCTGCAAAGCGCCCGGCACGCCGGAAGTCGCCTTCTTGGCCGCCATGCGGAACAGAAGAATGAAGATCACACCCAGTGCGACAGACCAGCCGAGGGTATCGACGTGGAATGCCCAGAAGCCCATTTGCTTGGCTTCTGCTGCGGAGTGGGCAAAGCCCCAGCTCCCATTGGGTAGCTGACCGAAGGTCAGGTTCTGCAAGTGGTGCTGGATATAGCCCGAAGCGGTTGTTTCTGCTGACATGGTTGCCTCAAACGCCCTAAGGTCTCGAAAGTCTTGTTCTCATTAGCAGGGGAGCGAACCAGCTGACCAATTGGGTCAGCACGAAGACGCCGAATACAGCCAGCGGCGCCAATGGCTTCACACCTGCGAACGTCAGTGCAAACAGCACAGCCGTCAAAATCAGTTTGCCCGCCTCACCGGCATAAAAAGACCGGACGATGGCTTGGGCCGCTCGGGCGCCGGAAAACCGAAATGCCCTGTGAGCGAAATACACATTGGGTAGCAAGGCTATCAGTCCTCCGCAAAGGCCTGAGTATCCGGCTACGACTCCACGCCATTGCCAGAGCGCCAGAGCGGCTATCAGTAGAATGACCAACTGAGCCAGTAAAACCGGAAAAACCGCCAAGCGATGAAACGGCAAGCGGTTTGGCGTGCGGGTTTCCATCGCTCTTGCTCCTCAAGGGTCGGCTGCCAGAATTCAATAACTTGGCATAATTTGTGCCGACAAAATGCGCGCAGAGTATAGGGGCGGTTCAGCCCCTATTCAACTGCCGGGTAGTGATTTCCGACTGCACGCTACATAAGGAAATGTTTCAGCGGATGTGGGCAAGGACGCCTTGCAGCTCGTCCAGGGAGTTGTAGCCGATCACCAACTGTCCCTTGCCCTTCTTTCCGTGGCGGATCTGCACCGCAGAGCCTAGGCGCTCGGCCAAGCGTTGCTCGAGACGGGCGATGTCCGGGTCTGGCTTGACCGGTTCAGCAGGCTCCTGTTTGCCACTCAGCCACTGGCGAACCAGGGCCTCGGTCTGGCGTACGGTGAGGCCGCGTGCGACAACGTGTCGCGCCCCTTCAACCTGTTGATTTTCCGGCAATCCGAGCAAGGCACGGGCATGCCCCATTTCCAGGTCGCCGTGGGACAGCATGGTCTTGATCACCTCAGGCAAGGCAATCAGGCGCAGCAGGTTGGCCACGCTGACGCGGGACTTGCCCACCGCTTCGGCGACCTGTTGCTGAGTCAGCTGGAACTCCTGCTGCAGGCGCTGCAGGGCCACGGCTTCCTCGATGGGATTGAGGTCTTCGCGCTGGATGTTCTCGATCAACGCCATGGCGATGGCGGTTTCATCCGGCACATCGCGAACCATCGCCGGGATGGTTTCCTGGCCAGCCTGCTGACTGGCACGCCAGCGGCGTTCGCCGGCAATGATCTCGAAACGCCCCCCACCGATAGGGCGCACCACGATCGGTTGCATCACGCCCTGGGTCTTGATGGAGTTCGCCAGTTCTTCCAGCGCCTGAGGGTCCATGTCCCGGCGCGGCTGGTACTTGCCACGCTGGATCAGGTCCAGGGGCAGGTGCTGCAGCTCGCGCTGGTCGGCCTGCACCGCTTGTTCTTCAAGGGCACTGACAGTCGGACCACTCAACAGTGCATCCAGTCCACGTCCGAGACCACGTTTCTTGACGGCCATGGGGATTCCTTAAGTTGGCTGGGCGGCTGCGGCGCGGGATTGTTTACGTTGCCGGCGAACCATCTCGCCCGCCAGGGCCAGATAGGCCAGCGCGCCACGGGATTGTTTGTCGTACGCCAATGCCGGCATGCCGTAGCTCGGCGCCTCGGCCAAACGGATGTTGCGCGGAATCACGGTGTCGTACAGCTGATCACCGAAGTGTTCCTTGAGCTGTGCGGAAACATCGTTCATCAGGCTCAGCCGAGGATCGAACATGGTCCGCAACAAGCCTTCGATCTTGAGTTGCGGGTTGAGCAGTTCAGCGATGCGCTTGATGTTATCCACAAGGTCGCTCAAGCCTTCCAGCGCGTAGTACTCGCACTGCATGGGGATAATGACCCCATCGGCGGCCACCAGCGCATTGAGGGTGAGCATCGACAGCGACGGCGGGCAGTCGATCAGAATGTAGTCGTAGTTCTCGCGGATCGGCGCCAGGGCGCTGCGCAGACGGCTTTCCTTCATCTGCATTTCCAGCAGAACCACTTCCGCGGCGGTCAGGTCGCGGTTGGCCGGCAGCAGTTGATAACCGCCGTGCTCGGAGAAGTGCATGGCCTGGGCCAGATCGCATTCGCCGATCAGCAGGTCATAGACCGAGTTTTCCAAACCATGTTTATCCACACCGCTACCCATGGTGGCGTTGCCCTGTGGATCAAGATCGATCAACAGCACCCGGCGCTTGGTCGCGACCAGGGATGCTGCGAGGTTGATGCAGGTGGTGGTCTTGCCCACACCACCTTTCTGGTTCGCAATCGCGAATACCTTAGCCATTCTTGCTTGTGTTCCCAATCATGCCGTGCGGCGCAGTATCAGCAGATGGCGTTGGCCTTGGCAACCGGGTACGGCCAAGGCGTGTTCGCTATCGAGGTGGAAGTCTGCCGGCAATGCTAACAGCTCATCCGAGGGATGGACGCCCTTCATTGCCAGCCAGCGTGTATCGCGGTCGCCCAGGTGGCGGGTCCAGTTGGTGAAGTTCTCCATGCTGCTGAATGCCCGGGAAATGATCCCGTTGAATGGCAGTTCAGGAGTGAAGGCTTCAACCCGGCTGTGGATAACTTGCAGGTTATCCAGCTTGAGTTCGAGTTTGACCTGAGTCAGGAAGCGGGTTTTCTTGCCGTTGCTGTCCAGACAGGTGACTTGCGACTCAGGAAACAGGATCGCCAGAGGGATACCAGGCATCCCGCCGCCGCTACCGACGTCCAGCCAGCGACCGTTCTCGATGAACGACATCACGCTCAGGCTATCGAGCAGATGGCGGGAAACCATTTCGTCGGGATCGCGCACCGCGGTCAGGTTGTAGGCCTTGTTCCACTTGATCAACAGGGCCAGGTAACCCAGCAGCAGGTCGTGCTGGGTTGCGCTCAGATTGACACCGAGCTGGCGTGCACCTGTGGATAACTCGTCCGCATGTTGTGGGGTGACCATAGAACTCAAGCGCTTTGCTCCAACTGACGGCCGGCGCCGCGTTTCTTCAGGTGAATCATCAACAGGGAAATGGCCGCCGGGGTTACGCCCGGAATCCGCGACGCCTGGCCCAGGGTTTCGGGACGGGTCGCGCCGAGCTTGCTCTGGATTTCCTTCGACAGTCCGGAAATGCCGGTGTAATCGATATCCACAGGCAGTTTGGTGTCTTCACTGGCACGCAGACGGGCAATTTCGTCCTGCTGACGATCGATGTAGCCGGCGTACTTGGTCTTGATCTCGACCTGTTCGGCGACTTGTGGATCTTCAGCGCCCTGCCCGGTCACTTCGACCAGACCAGCGTAGTCGATTTCCGGACGGCTCAGCAGATTCAACAGGTTGTACTCATGGGTCAGCGGCGTGCCGAATTTCTGGGCGATCGCATCGCCCTGTTCGGTGCCCGGACGGACCCAAGTGGACTTCAGGCGTTGCTCTTCCTGGGCAATGCCTTCGCGTTTCTTGCAGAACGCCGCCCAGCGCACGTCATCCACCAGCCCCAGTTCGCGCCCCTTTTCGGTCAGGCGCAGATCGGCGTTGTCTTCCCGCAGAATCAGGCGGTATTCGGCCCGTGACGTGAACATCCGGTACGGTTCCTGGGTCCCCAGGGTAATCAGGTCGTCTACCAGCACACCGATATAGGCCTCATCGCGACGCGGGCACCAGCTGTCTTTGCCCTTGGCGCGCAAGGCGGCGTTGGCCCCGGCCAGCAGACCTTGGGCGCCGGCCTCTTCGTAACCGGTGGTGCCATTGATCTGGCCGGCGAAGAACAGACCGCCGATCACCTTGGTTTCCAGGCTGTACTTGAGGTCGCGAGGATCGAAGTAGTCGTACTCGATGGCGTAGCCGGGACGCACGATATGGGCATTTTCCATGCCGCGGATCGATTGCACGATCTGCAGCTGCACGTCGAACGGCAGGGATGTGGATATCCCGTTCGGGTACAGCTCATGGGTGGTCAGGCCTTCAGGTTCGATAAACACCTGATGGCTTTCCTTGTCGGCAAAGCGATGGATCTTGTCTTCGATCGACGGGCAGTAACGCGGCCCAATGCCTTCGATCACCCCGGAATACATCGGTGAACGATCGAGGTTCGAGGCGATGATCTCGTGGGTGCGGGCATTGGTGTGGGTAATCCAGCAACTGACCTGTTGCGGATGCTGTTCTTTGGAACCCAGGAACGACATCACCGGAATGGGTGTATCCCCAGGTTGCTCGGTCATGACCGAGAAATCCACAGAACGGCCATCGATGCGTGGCGGAGTACCGGTTTTCAGGCGGCCGACCCGCAGTGGCAACTCCCGCAGACGTTGTGCGAGAGCGATCGAGGGTGGATCACCTGCACGACCGCCAGAGTAGTTCTGCATGCCAATGTGGATAAGTCCGCCGAGAAAGGTGCCGGTGGTCAGCACCACCGATTCGGCGAAGAACCGCAGTCCCATCTGGGTGACCACGCCCCGCACCTGATCCTGTTCCACGATCAAGTCATCAGCGGCTTGTTGAAATATCCACAGGTTGGGCTGGTTCTCGAGAATCTCGCGTACCGCGGCCTTGTATAGAACGCGGTCGGCCTGGGCGCGGGTAGCACGCACGGCTGGGCCTTTGCGGCTATTCAATACACGAAACTGAATACCACCTTTATCGGTCGCCATGGCCATCGCGCCGCCGAGGGCATCGATCTCCTTGACCAGATGGCTTTTGCCAATGCCGCCGATCGCGGGATTGCAACTCATGGCACCGAGGGTTTCCACGTTATGCGTCAGCAACAGGGTTTTTGCCCCCATGCGTGCTGATGCAAGTGCTGCCTCGGTACCGGCATGACCGCCGCCGATGACGATCACTTCAAAACGGGAAGGGAAATCCACCACGCACCTCGTGCCTGCTTCAAGTAGGAGTAATTAGGAGTAGTTGTCGGGTTGGTTTTTGGACCAAGGCGGCAAGTATAGGGACTTAGCCCTTCCTAAAGAACCCTTTGCACAAAATTTAACCAGCTGTGGATGACTGACGGACAATAGAAATTAAAAGAGAGAAATTTATTAAATCCTTGTTTTTATGTTTATTCTTATACACATGTCTTTCTGTGGATAAATCTCTACAGCCCTTTATATTCAATGTGTACAGAGGTTTTAAACTCTGTGATTAGGTAGCCAGGAGGCCCTTGGATAAGCGGTTTAAACCTGTGGATGAATGGGGTGGTTATCCACAGAGGTGGTTTTCCTCAGTTTTGAGGCCCGGTTATCAACTGAGCTGAAGGGCAGTTATTCACAGGGCTTAATCCACAGAAAAAAGCCGTGCCCGGGATAATCCGGGGACACGACTCTGGCTTGCAGCGCATTCAGTGGTTATCAGAGAGAGAGGAAACAGACAGGCCGCAGGAGCCTGTCTGTGGATAAGCAGTATTACTCGGGCTGTTTGACCAAGCGCCCCTGGACCCACCAACTCAGCCCCAGCAGCACAACCACCAGCAGTGCCCAATACTGCTTGGTGCTGTTTGGCGTCGCTTCGCTCACCGGCGCAGCTGCTTCTCTATCAGCGGACACCGGCTCCGCTGTCGCTATTCCAGCATTGAGAGGGGCAACTTCAGCTTCCGCGGAGACAGACGTGGCCACCTGCTCTGGCGCTGGTGCCTGATTCGAAGAAAGCTGAGCCCAGGTGCCTTGGCAGACAAGGCTCAGACCGAGTACCGCAAGATAGCTAAAAAAGCGCATAAACACCTTCCATCCATTTGAGGCTGCGATCGCGCATGCTGGTCGGGCTCTGGTTGTATGCCTATCAGCTGATTCCGATTCTGCCGCGGACCACAAGTGCCTAAAACCGGGGCTGCTCCGTCCACAGGCAAGGAAAGAGTTCATGTTCCATTGGCGCCCCAGCCGGCAGTTGCGAGGCCAGGCCTGGAAACTCCGGAGACGTCCGCCAGGGCCTGGGGGCATGCCGCATATCTTCCCCCAGAAAGCGCAGGGAGAAGGCGCGCCGTCGCCTATCTCCACCGACGCCACCGGCTGCATGCAAGGTCAGCATGTGGAAAAACACCGCATCCCCGGGCTGCAGATCCCAGCCAAGAATGTTCCATGCGTCTCGATCGGCCTCGATATCCGGAAGATCCGCGAGGCTGCCTTCGGGGAACCATTTGGCCTGGTTGTCCAGGAAGGTACGGGGCATCAGCCAGGGCCCCAGGTGCGAACCGGCGACAAACTCCAGGGTCGACTCTCGCGCAACCGGATCCACAGGCATCCACATGCTGCAGTTCTGTCGCCCCTCGACGTTGTAGTAAGGCTGGTCCTGATGCCAGGGAGTGCGCTGCCGGGTATTGGGCTCCTTGACCAGCAGATGGTCGTGATACAACCTAACCTGTGCACAACCCATCAACTGCGCGGCTACATGGCCGACCCGGCTATCGAAGATAAAGCGTCGATAATCAGGGTTCTCCTGCCAGTTGCAGAAGTCCTCGAAAAACCAGCCGGGATCGTCGGGCAGGCTGGCGACCTTGGCCCGCTCACTGGGTTGCGCCAGATTGTGTTCGATACCCTGCTCCAGCAGCGCCACTTCATCTGCGCTGAACAACTGGCGAATGCACACCGCTCCATCACGCTGAAAGGCTTCTACAGTGGCGGGCGGCAACTCGAATGTTCGCATGGACATATCCCTATTCATGAGTTTCAAGACCGGGCTCGGTCACAACCCCGTGTACAGCGGCCGGTCTGATCCAGATCCAGTAGGCCAGAGACAGCAGTGCCAGCCAGCCCACTCCCACATACAGTGCCAGGCGTGTGTCGGCAAAAGCCCCCAGCACGGCAAAGATGAACAGCATGAAAACCACGGCGCAGGCCTGGCCGGCAATTCCCAGGGGCACCGGAAACTGCAGCTCGTGGACTTCCCGAGTTGTCAGGCCACGACGCATGGCGATCTGCGACAGCAAGATCATCAGCCAGACCCACACCACGGAAAACGTCACCAGGGAAGCAAAGACCAGGAACAGTCGCTCCGGCACCCAGTAATTGAGAAGCACGCCCAGCAGCAGCGCCAGCGACATCACCAGCACCGTCATCCAGGGCACGCCGAAGCGTGAGGTTCTGGCAAACACCGCCGGTGCCTGGCCGATGGCGGCCATGCCGTACATCATGCGGCCGGCACTGAAGATATCGCTGTTGATGGCCGACACCACGGCCGAAATCACCACGATGTTCAGCACCGTGGCCGCCGAATCTATCCCCAGGCTGCTGAAGATCTGCACAAACGGGCTGCCATGGCTGCCTATGCTCGACCAGGGAGCCAGCGTCAACAGAATCAGCAAGGTGAAAACATAGAAGATCAGGATCCGCAGTGGCACCGAGTTGATGGCCTTGGGAATCATGCGTTGCGGATCCTTGGCCTCGCCGGCAGTGATGCCTATAACTTCGATTCCGCCAAAAGCGAACATGACAATGGTGAAGGAGGCGATCATGCCCTCGACGCCATTCGGGAAAAAACCGCCGTATTCCCAGAGATTGCCCAGCCCCCCACGGCTTTGTTCGTCTCCGAGCTGGATGCCGAAGAACAGCAAGGTAAAGCCGCCGACGATCATGGCCACGATGGCGCCAACCTTGAGCATCGACAGCCAGAACTCCAGCTCGCCGAATACTCGGACGCTGCACAGGTTCAAGGCGCCGATCCCCAGGACGATGCTCAGTACCCATATCCACCTGGGGGTTTCGGGAAACCACAGGCCCATGTAGACGCCAAAGGCGGTGACGTCCGCCAGGCACACCATGAGCATCGAAAAGGCGTAGCTCCAGCCGGTCAGGAACCCCGGGAAACGCCCCAGGTAGGTGCTGGCGTATTGTCCGAAGGAGCCGGAAACCGGTGTCCTCACCGCCATTTCCCCCAGCGCGCGCATGGTCAGGTAGATGGCCGCACCGCCAATCAGGTACGCCAGCAGAACCGCAGGGCCGGCCCGTTGGATCGCCGCCGCTGAACCGTAGAACAGGCCCGTGCCTATGGCAGAACCCAATGCAATGAAGCGGATATGCCGGGTACTCAAGCCACGGTGCAATGCAGAATTCGCGCTAGCCATTTCTATTCCTTGAATGCCGGACTGTTTCTTCAGGTGTACAAACCTGTCCATCCACCAGGATGCAAATCAGGTACCACTTGGGAAAACCAATAAAAAGCCGCGAAAAACCTGATTTTTCGGGAAAAACAAGGAGAAATGGCCCTTCTTCGAAAGAGGGTTGTTACTCAAGACCGCAGCTTTATCAGCTGTCGTGCGGGAGGGGGGTAAAGGTAACGTCGCTCTCCCCTGGGCCGGTAAAAATCGCAAAATCTGCAAATCTGCCGTCGCTACAGTGGAGTGCCAAGGAGCCCTTATGAAACCTGCAACCCGAATCCATTACGGCCAGCGCATGGAGCCGGTGCTGCATTGGCTGGCAAGCCATCCACACAGCGATCCGGACCTGTACCACCTGGCGGACCTGGCCTGTATGTCGGCTTACCACTTTCACCGCATTTACCGCGCGATGATGGGAGAAACGCTGAATGCCACGGTGCAACGGATGCGCATGCATCTGGCTGCCGCGGCACTGGCAGGTACGCAAGAGGACCTGGCCGAGGTGGCCTTGCGTGCCGGGTATGAATCGGGAGCTACCTTCAACCGGGCATTCTCTGGCGTTTTCGGGGTGCCACCAGGGCGGTATCGCGCAACCCGTTCCTGTCCTTTCGACCCAAAGGAGTCAAATATGTACCCCATTACCATTGAACATTTCCCTGGCGTTGTCCTGGCGGCATTGCCTCATCAGGGTTCCTATCAGGAAATCGGTCCGGTGTTCACCCGTGTTTTCATGCTGGCTGCCAGCCAGGGGCTCATGCACCCGACCGCCTGCGGGTTTGGTGTGTACTTCAATGACCCCGAGCAGGTTCCGACCGAACAGTTGCGTTCCCTGGCCGGAGTCTCGGTCGCGCCTGATGCGGATCTGGGTGAAAAGCTGGAAAGGTTCGAAATCCCTCAAGGGCGCTACGCAATGCTGAATTACGTTGGCCCCTACAACGAGATGGGCAAAGCCTATGCCTGGATGTTCTCCGAGTGGCTGCCCGAGAGTGGCCTGACGCCGGGGAATTTTCCGATGTTTGAACAGTATGTAAACGATCCGCGCTCCACCCCGCCTGCACAGCTGCAGACACGAATCTACCTGTCAGTGGAGTAAAACCGAGCGCTACCGGCAGGGCTGTGGATAACCTTTGCCGGAGCCCATCGGGGGCGAATCTACTTGCCGATACAGAAACTGGAGAAGATCCGCCCCAGCAGATCATCGGAACTGAAAGCCCCGGTAATTTCCCCCAGGGACTGCTGGGCCTGGCGCAGATCCTCGGCCAGCAGTTCGCCGGCACCGGCCAGGGTCAGCTGGGCACGGCCATGCTCCAGCGCGGCACTGGCGTAGCGCAGGGCCTCGAGGTGTCGGCGGCGGGCACTGAAGCTGCTTTCCGAGGTCTGTTCATAACCCATGCAAGCCTTGAGATGCTCACGCAGCAAATCCAGGCCGACGCCCGCGGACATCGCACTGAGGCTGATGGTTACGTGGCCATCATCACAGGTTTCCAGGGCAATGGGCTCGCCGGTCAAGTCGGCCTTGTTGCGAATCAGCGTAACCTTGGCCGGATCCGGCCGCTGTTGCAGGAATTCGGGCCACAAAGCGAAAGGATCCGCGGCCTCGGCTGCAGTGGCATCCACCACCAGCAACACCCGATCCGCTTCACCGATGGCTTTGAGTGCCCGTTCGACACCGATCTTTTCCACCTGGTCTTCGGTATTTCGTAGCCCGGCGGTGTCCACCACGTGCAACGGCATGCCATCGATGTGGATATGTTCCTTGAGGATGTCCCGGGTGGTGCCGGCGATATCGGTGACGATTGCCGCCTCGCGCCCGGCCAGGGCGTTGAGCAGGCTGGATTTGCCGGCATTGGGACGACCGGCGATCACCACGGTCATGCCATCACGCAGCAAGGCACCCTGCCCGGCTTCACGCAGTACTGTGGATAACTCATCGCGCACTGCATCGAGCATGCTGAGGACATGACCATCGGCGAGGAAGTCGATTTCTTCCTCGGGAAAATCAATCGCCGCTTCGACGTAGATCCGCAGGGCGATCAGTTGCTCGGTCAAGTTATGCACACGCTGGGAGAACGCCCCCTGCAATGAACGCAAGGCGTTGCGCGCAGCCTGTGCCGAGCTGGCTTCGATCAGGTCGGCAATGGCTTCGGCCTGTGCCAGGTCCAGTTTGTCATTGAGGAACGCACGTTCACTGAATTCCCCCGGCCGGGCCAGGCGGCAGCCCAGTTCCAGGCAACGCTGCAGCAGCATGTCGAGAACAATTGGCCCGCCGTGGCCCTGAAGTTCCAGTACATCTTCCCCAGTGAAGGAGTTCGGACCCGGGAAATACAGGGCGATGCCTTCGTCCAGGACCTCAGCCTGCGCACTGAGAAATGGCCCGTAATGGGCAAAACGCGGCTTCAGTTCGCGACCACTGATGGCCTTGGCCGCCGCGCCCGCCAGGGGCCCGGAAATCCGTACGATGCCCACGCCGCCGCGCCCTTGGGCGGTGGCGATGGCGGCGATGGTTTCACGAGGGACATTCATAACCCGACATCCAGACAAAAGTGACAGATAGCAAAACGCCCCACTAGGGGGCGTCTTGTGTGGTTATCCACAGCGTAGGTCAGGCAGCCGCTTTCTTGGTGGCCGCTTCGATCTTACGAGTGATGTACCACTGTTGAGCGATCGACAGGCAGTTGTTCACTACCCAGTACAGCACCAGACCGGCCGGGAACCACAGGAAGAAGAAGGTGAAGATGATTGGCATCATTTTCATCACCTTGGCCTGCATCGGATCCGGAGGCGTCGGGTTCAACTGCTGCTGGATGAACATGGTGGCGCCCATGATGATCGGCAGGATGAAGAACGGATCCTTGATCGACAGGTCGGTAATCCACAGCATGAACGGCGCCTGGCGCATTTCCACGCTTTCCAGGAGAACCCAGTACAAGGACAGGAAGACCGGCATCTGCACCAGGATCGGCAAGCAGCCGCCCAGCGGATTGATCTTCTCTTTCTTGTACAGCTCCATCATCGCCTGGGACATTTTCTGACGATCGTCGCCGAATTTTTCCTTCAGCGCGGCCAGTTTCGGAGCTACGGCACGCATACGCGCCATCGATTTGTAGCTGGCAGCCGACAGTGGGAAGAAGATCCCCTTGATCAGCATGGTCAGGAAGATGATCGACCAACCCCAGTTACCCACCAGGCTGTGGATATGTTGCAGCAGCCAGAAGATCGGCTGGGCGATGAACCACAGGAAGCCGTAGTCGACGGTCAGTTCCAGACCTGGGGACAACTCTTTCAGCACGGCCTGGCTTTTCGGACCAGCGTACAGAGTGGCGCTGGTTTCGGCCTTGGCACCTGGAGCGACGGTCATCGAAGGGCCGGTGTAGCCGATGATGTAGTTGCCCTTGCTGTCCTTGCGCGCCAGAACCTGATTGTTTTCGCCTTTTGGCGGAATCCAGGCGGTCACGAAGTAGTGTTGCAGCCAGGCTACCCAGCCACCCTGAACGTTTTCAGTGATTGGGGCCTTGGTTTTATCCTCGTTCACCTTGTCCATGTCTTTCATGGACACTTTTTTGTACGGCTCGGAACTTGTCCACAGGGCTGCGCCCAGGTAAGTCGCAGTGCCGGTGGCGGTGCTGGAGGATGGATCGGAACTGGCGTCACGCTTGAGCTGGGCAAACATTGCACCGGTCCAAGGTTGTGCGCTTTCGTTGTCGATCAGGTAGGAAACGGTAATGTCATACAGGCCACGTTTCAGGGTGAAACGCTTGATGTAGTGGACGCCGTCCTTGCTGAACTTCAGGTCGACCACCAGTTGGTCCTGACCGTCAGCCAGTTGATAACTTTTCTTTTCCGAGGAGTAGATCGGACGACCAGCCGGGCTTGCGTCCGGGCCATTGCTGCCAATCAGGCCGCTTTGTGCCAGGTAAGTCCGCTCATTGCCGTTATCGAACAACTGGAACGGGATTTCCGGGTGGTCTTGACGACGTGGATACAGTGGCAAACGCAGTTGCGCGATATCCCCACCTTGTGGATCGACAGCCAGGTCGAGCACATCCGTTTTGATCTGAATGAGATCTTTGCTTGCAGCAACGGGCGCTTCAGCCGGTGCAGTGGTGTCGCTTGCTGCGCGCGGAATGTCGTCGTTGGCAGCGGAAGTGCCATTTGGCGTGTCCGGCAAGCCCGGAGTGGTCGTGCTGGAAGCAACATTCTGAGTCGGCAGGGCAGCCTGGCCATAATCCTGGTTCCATTTAAGAACCATGACATAGGACACGATTGCCAGGGCGACGATCAGGATCGTGCGTTTGATATCCATGATTACTCGGCCATCGAAGAAGAACGGGAGGTAGGGATAGGTGGAACCGGGTCATAACCACCGGGATTCCACGGATGACAGCGACCTAAACGACGAAAGGTCAGCCAGCCACCGCGCAGAAGGCCATGATTTTCGATGGCTTCTAACGCGTAGCAGGAACAACTGGGGTAGAAACGACAGTGATTGGCCATCAGAGGACTAATGGCATAGCGGTAAAACTGGATCGGAACGAGTGCCAGTTTACGCATCGGGACTGTCTACCCCTACAGTTTCGGATTTGACTGCTGGTTCCGGCTTGTTGCGTGCCAGACGTTTCCAGAGTTTGCCGAAATGCTGAATCAATTCGGGGTTTTCTACATCGCCCAAACCTTTGCGCGCGACGATAACGATATCCCATCCGACCAGTGAATCCTGGTGGAGACGAAACGATTCGCGCATCAGACGCTTGAGGCGATTGCGCTCAACGGAGAGCTTTACGCTCTTTTTCCCGATCACGAGCCCCAGACGGGGATGATCCAGGTCGTTGTTGCGCGCAAGGAGCAGGAGATTTTTCCCCGGAACCTTGCCGGTAGGGGAGTCAAAGACCGCCTTGAAGTGCCGGGGTGTAAGCAGACGCTTTTCCCGACTGAAGTCCTGACTCACCTCCAGTGCCGGATTATCAAACTGCCAGACGCGCACGACCTTTGGCGCGACGACGCGACAGGACGGCACGACCGTTCTTGGTAGCCATGCGAGCACGGAAACCGTGGGTACGAGCGCGTTTGATAGTGCTTGGTTGGAAAGTACGTTTCATGTCGTGTTACCTGGTTCGTCCACAACGGGCCGGAATGGCCCCCGTTTTAAGAGATCGGCGATTCTAGAGAAAGCAAGCCTCTAGGTCAATTTCCAACCAGCTTTTCCTTTATCTATGTATGTCCGGGGACGGGGTTGTGAGCCAGGGTCAGGTAGATATAAAAATAAAGAAGGAAAGTATTTAAAGCTTTTCTGTAAAGCTTATAAAGGCTAGGGACGACGCCTTCTGTGGATAACTGGCTTTAGCCCTTCTATTCCGTACTGTACAGAGAATGACAACACGGTTGAGAAACGGTGTCCTCCCTGTGCTGCGCTATCGGAAAACCTGTGCGTGGAACGAGCAGTTATCCACAGGCGACTTACCCACAGCGTTTCGACCCGAGTTGTGCAACGACCTCAAGCGGGGTTATCCACAGAGCTTATGCACATACCGCTGGTCGTGTTTATTCGGGGTAAGACGTTGATTCTTAGTGTCCTGAGGGCACGCTACATGTGGATAAGTGGGCGGCTGATCGCTACAATGGCCGCTTGTTTTTGCCTCACCGGCTTTCAACTTAGGGGATATCCGTGTCAGTGGAACTTTGGCAGCAGTGCGTGGAGCTTCTGCGTGATGAGCTGCCTGCCCAGCAATTCAACACTTGGATCCGTCCGCTACAGGTCGAAGCCGAAGGCGACGAGTTGCGTGTTTACGCACCGAATCGTTTTGTTCTCGATTGGGTCAACGAAAAGTACCTGGGGCGCGTGCTCGAGCTGCTGGATGAACACGGCAACGGCAGTGCGCCGGTTCTTTCCTTATTAATAGGCAGCAAACGCAGTTCGGCGCCTCGCGCTGCACCTAATGCGCCACTGGCCGCCGCAGCCTCGCAAGCGCTGCAAGCGGCAGCGGCCAATGCCACCCCGGCGGCGGCTCCTGCGCCAACTCCGGCACCCACTTCCGCTCCGGCCAAGAAAACCGCGGCGCAGAAGAGTGCCGAAGTCAGCGAAGAACCCTCTCGTGACAGCTTCGACCCGATGGCGGGCGCCAGCTCGCAGCAGGCACCGGTACGCGCCGAGCAGCGTACTGTCCAGGTAGAAGGCGCGCTCAAGCACACCAGCTATCTGAACCGCACCTTCACCTTTGAGAATTTTGTCGAGGGCAAGTCCAACCAGCTGGCCCGCGCGGCGGCCTGGCAGGTGGCGGACAACCCCAAGCATGGCTACAACCCGCTGTTCCTGTATGGCGGCGTCGGTTTGGGTAAGACCCACTTGATGCACGCCGTGGGTAACCACCTGTTGAAGAAGAACCCGAATGCCAAGGTCGTGTACCTGCATTCCGAGCGCTTCGTGGCAGACATGGTCAAGGCGTTGCAGCTCAATGCCATCAACGAATTCAAGCGCTTCTACCGTTCGGTCGATGCGCTGCTGATCGATGACATTCAGTTCTTCGCCCGCAAGGAGCGTTCCCAGGAAGAGTTTTTCCACACCTTCAACGCCCTCCTTGAAGGCGGCCAGCAGGTGATCCTCACCAGCGACCGCTATCCCAAGGAGATCGAGGGCCTGGAAGAGCGCCTCAAGTCGCGCTTCGGCTGGGGCCTGACGGTGGCGGTCGAGCCTCCGGAACTGGAAACCCGGGTGGCGATCCTGATGAAGAAGGCCGACCAGGCCAAGGTCGAACTGCCCCACGACGCGGCGTTCTTCATTGCCCAGCGGATTCGCTCCAACGTCCGTGAACTGGAAGGCGCGCTCAAGCGGGTCATTGCTCACTCGCACTTCATGGGCCGCGACATCACCATCGAGCTGATTCGCGAGTCCCTGAAGGACCTGTTGGCCCTGCAGGACAAACTGGTGTCTGTGGATAACATCCAGCGCACCGTCGCCGAGTACTACAAGATCAAGATTTCCGATCTGCTGTCCAAGCGACGTTCGCGTTCGGTGGCCCGTCCGCGTCAGGTGGCCATGGCCCTGTCCAAGGAACTGACCAACCACAGCCTGCCGGAAATCGGCGATGTGTTCGGCGGCCGCGACCACACCACCGTGCTGCACGCCTGCCGCAAGATCAATGAACTTAAGGAATCCGACGCGGACATCCGCGAGGACTACAAGAACCTGCTGCGTACTCTGACCACTTGATGACTCCAACGCAGCTTATTAAGGCAAGGGACTAGACCATGCATTTCACCATTCAACGCGAAGCCCTGTTGAAACCTCTGCAACTGGTCGCCGGCGTCGTCGAACGTCGTCAGACCTTGCCGGTGCTTTCCAACGTGCTGCTGGTTGTCGAAGGCCAGCAACTGTCGCTGACCGGTACCGACCTGGAAGTCGAACTGGTCGGTCGTGTACAACTTGAAGAGCCGGCCGAACCGGGGGAAATCACCGTTCCCGCGCGCAAGCTGATGGACATCTGCAAGAGCCTGCCCAACGATGCGCTGATCGACATCAAGGTCGATGAGCAGAAGCTGGTGGTGAAGGCCGGGCGTAGCCGCTTCACCCTGTCGACCCTGCCGGCCAACGATTTCCCGACTGTGGAAGAAGGCCCGGGCTCGCTGACCTGCCAGTTGGAGCAGAGCAAGCTGCGTCGCCTGATCGAGCGCACCAGCTTCGCCATGGCTCAGCAGGACGTGCGCTACTACCTCAACGGCATGTTGCTGGAGGTTTCCGCCGGGATCATTCGCGCCGTGGCCACCGACGGTCACCGTCTGGCGATGTGCTCGATGCAGGCCGACATCGGCCAGCCGGATCGTCACCAGGTGATCGTGCCGCGTAAAGGCATCCTGGAACTGGCGCGCCTGCTCACCGAGCCGGACGGCAACGTCAGCATCGTCCTGGGGCAGCACCACATCCGCGCCACCACCGGCGAGTTCACCTTCACCTCCAAACTGGTGGACGGCAAGTTCCCGGACTACGAGCGCGTGCTGCCAAAAGGTGGCGACAAGCTGGTATTGGGCGACCGTCAGGCCCTGCGTGAAGCCTTCAGCCGTACCGCGATCCTGTCCAACGAGAAATATCGCGGCATCCGTCTGCAACTGGCCAATGGTCAGCTGAAGATCCAGGCCAACAACCCTGAGCAGGAAGAAGCGGAAGAAGAAGTAGGCGTGGAATACAACGGCGGCTCGCTGGAAATCGGCTTCAACGTCAGCTACCTGCTGGACGTACTGGGCGTGATGACCACCGAACAGGTTCGCCTGATCCTGTCCGACTCCAACAGCAGTGCGCTGGTGCAGGAATCCGACAACGACGACTCGGCTTACGTTGTCATGCCGATGCGCCTGTAATCATGCTCAGCAGAAGCTAGATGTCCCTCAGTCGCGTCTCGGTCACCGCGGTGCGCAATCTGCACCCGGTGACCTTCTCCCCCTCTCCTCGCATCAACCTTCTCTACGGCGCCAACGGCAGTGGCAAGACCAGCGTGCTGGAAGCCATTCATCTGCTAGGGCTTGCCCGCTCGTTCCGCAGCACCCGCCTGTTACCGGTGATCCAGTATGAGCAACTGGCCTGCACGGTATTTGGCCAGGTGGAGTTGGCTGAGGGAGGACACAGCAATCTGGGGATATCCCGGGATCGCCAGGGGGAGTTCCAGATCCGCATCGACGGGCAGAATGCCCGCAGCGCCGCTCAGCTGGCGGAAATCCTGCCGCTGCAGCTGATCAACCCGGACAGCTTTCGCCTGCTCGAAGGCGCTCCCAAGATCCGCCGGCAGTTCCTGGACTGGGGCGTGTTCCATGTGGAACCGCGCTTCATGTCCACCTGGCAGCGCCTGCAGAAGGCCCTGCGGCAGCGGAACTCATGGCTGCGGCATGGTACACTTGACGCCGCTTCGCAAGCGGCCTGGGACCGGGAACTGTGTCAGGCCAGCGCTGAAATCGATGAATACCGCCGCGCTTACATCAAAGCCTTGAAACCAGTCTTTGAGCGGACCTTGGGCGAACTGCTGCAGCTCGAGGGCCTGACGCTTAGCTATTACCGTGGTTGGGACAAGGACCGAGAGCTCAGTGAAGTACTCGCGACCGCCCTGCACCGTGATCAGCAAATGGGTCATACCCAGGCCGGTCCACAACGTGCTGATCTGCGTCTGCGCTTAGGCGGACACAACGCCGCGGACATCTTGTCCCGTGGCCAGCAGAAGTTGGTGGTCTGTGCCTTGCGCATTGCCCAGGGGCATCTGGTGAGCCAGGCCCGTCGCGGTCAGTGTATTTATCTAGTGGATGACTTGCCGTCCGAGTTGGACGAGCAGCACCGCCGCGCACTTTGTCGCTTGCTGGAAGACTTACGCTGCCAGGTGTTCATCACCTGTGTAGACCACGAATTATTGAGGGAAGGCTGGCAGACGGAAACGCCAGTCGCCTTGTTCCACGTGGAACAAGGCCGTATCACCCAGACCCACGACCATCGGGAGTGAAGGCATGAGCGAAGAAAATACGTACGACTCGACCAGCATCAAGGTGCTGAAAGGTTTGGATGCCGTACGCAAACGTCCCGGTATGTACATTGGCGACACCGATGACGGCAGCGGTCTGCACCACATGGTGTTCGAGGTGGTCGATAACTCCATCGACGAAGCGCTGGCCGGTCATTGCGACGACATCAGCATCATCATCCACCCGGACGAATCCATCACCGTGCGCGACAACGGTCGCGGCATCCCGGTGGATGTGCACAAAGAAGAAGGCGTCTCGGCGGCAGAGGTCATCATGACCGTGCTTCACGCCGGCGGTAAGTTCGACGACAACTCCTACAAGGTTTCCGGCGGCCTGCACGGTGTGGGTGTGTCGGTAGTGAACGCGCTGTCCGAGGAACTGATCCTCACCGTGCGCCGCAGCGGCAAGATCTGGGAACAGACCTACGTCCACGGTGTTCCGCAAGAGCGGATGAAGATCGTTGGCGACAGCGAAACCACCGGTACCCAGATTCACTTCAAGCCTTCGGCTGAAACCTTCAAGAACATCCATTTCAGCTGGGACGTCCTGGCCAAGCGGATTCGTGAACTGTCCTTCCTCAACTCCGGTGTCGGCATCGTCCTCAAGGACGAGCGCAGCGGCAAGGAAGAACTGTTCAAGTACGAAGGCGGTCTGCGTGCTTTCGTTGAATACCTGAACACCAACAAGACTGCGGTCAACCAGGTGTTCCACTTCAACATCCAGCGTGAAGACGGCATCGGCGTGGAAATCGCCCTGCAGTGGAACGACAGCTTCAACGAGAACCTGTTGTGCTTCACCAACAACATTCCTCAGCGCGACGGCGGCACCCACCTGGTGGGCTTCCGTTCGGCCCTGACGCGTAACCTGAACAACTACATCGAGCAGGAAGGCCTGGCCAAGAAGCACAAGGTCGCCACCACCGGTGATGACGCTCGTGAAGGCCTGACCGCCATCATCTCGGTGAAGGTGCCGGATCCGAAGTTCAGTTCCCAGACCAAGGACAAGCTGGTGTCTTCCGAAGTGAAGACCGCGGTCGAACAGGAAATGGGCAAGTACTTCTCCGACTTCCTGCTGGAAAACCCCAACGAAGCCAAG
The DNA here is from genome assembly GCF_003225665.1 of Pseudomonas sp. TKO26. NCBI lineage: Bacteria > Pseudomonadati > Pseudomonadota > Gammaproteobacteria > Pseudomonadales > Pseudomonadaceae > Pseudomonas > Pseudomonas sp. TKO26. The sequence goes on along the minus strand of NZ_QKLN01000007.1, from coordinate 119,923 downwards.
TTGGTGGTGGGCAAGATGATCGACGCTGCCCGTGCTCGTGAAGCGGCGCGTAAAGCCCGTGAAATGACCCGTCGCAAGGGCGCTCTGGATATCGCCGGCCTGCCGGGCAAACTGGCGGACTGCCAGGAAAAAGACCCGGCGCTGTCCGAACTCTACCTGGTGGAAGGTGACTCTGCTGGCGGTTCCGCCAAGCAGGGACGCAACCGCAAGACCCAGGCGATCCTGCCGCTCAAGGGCAAGATCCTCAACGTCGAGAAGGCGCGCTTCGACAAGATGATCTCCTCGCAAGAGGTGGGCACCCTGATCACCGCGCTGGGCTGCGGCATCGGCCGCGAAGAGTACAACATCGACAAGCTGCGTTATCACAACATCATCATCATGACCGATGCTGACGTCGACGGTTCGCACATCCGTACCCTGCTGCTGACCTTCTTCTTCCGTCAGTTGCCGGAGCTGATCGAGCGCGGCTACATCTACATCGCCCAGCCGCCGCTGTACAAGGTCAAGAAAGGCAAGCAAGAGCAATACATCAAAGACGACGACGCCATGGAAGACTACATGACCCAGTCGGCTCTGGAAGATGCCAGCCTGCACCTGAACGACGAAGCTCCGGGGATCTCCGGCGAGGCGCTGGAGCGCCTGGTCAACGACTTCCGCATGGTGATGAAGACCCTCAAGCGCCTGTCGCGCCTGTACCCGCAGGAGCTGACCGAGCACTTCATCTACCTGCCGGCCGTGACCATGGAGCAACTGTCCGATCACGCCGCCATGCAGGATTGGCTGGCCAAGTACGACGCCCGCCTGCGCACTTCCGAGAAGTCCGGCCTGGTTTACAAGGCCAGCCTGCGTGAAGACCGTGAACGTAATGTCTGGCTGCCAGAGGTCGAACTGATCTCCCACGGCCTGTCCAACTACGTCACCTTCAACCGCGACTTCTTTGGCAGCAACGACTACAAGACCGTCGTCTCCCTCGGCGCTCAACTGAGCACCCTGCTGGACGAAGGCGCGTATGTTCAGCGCGGCGAACGCAAGAAAGCGGTCACCGAGTTCAAGGAGGCCCTGGACTGGCTGATGGCGGAAAGCACCAAGCGCCACACCATCCAGCGATACAAAGGTCTGGGCGAGATGAACCCCGACCAGCTGTGGGAAACCACCATGGACCCAAGCATGCGCCGCATGCTCAAGGTGACCATCGAAGACGCCATCGGCGCCGACCAGATCTTCAACACCCTGATGGGTGATGCGGTCGAGCCCCGTCGCGACTTCATCGAAAGCAACGCCCTGGCGGTGTCCAACCTGGACTTCTGATCCGCAGTGGCACCTAAAAAGCCAACGCCTAGCGTTGGCTTTTTTTTGCGCGGACATCATGGCGTTGTCAGTGGATCATGTAGCTGTTCTGCTCAACAGGAAGGCAAGGAGCCTATGAGTCGATTCAAGATTTCTCCATGGCTGTCCAGTTCCGGTGGCCCCTTGGTGGTGATAGGTGAAGGTTTGGCCGGTATGTGGCGTGGCCTCGACGGCGATCCCTCGGATTACCACAGGGCGTGTCAGATTGATGACCATGCCGGCCGACTGGAGGGTGTCGATGGCGATATTCTTGTCCTGGGTGACGAGCCTTTGGACACGGCGATTGCCACGGCAGACGACGCGTTGCTGATTATCCGATGGATTTGCGCACCATCTGAGGCCGAGGTGCTGGCGCAGCTTGAGCAGCTTGAGCTTGGTTCACTGACCCCGATCGAGCGGTTGAGTATTGATTGGTCAAGCGAAGCGCTGGTGCTGTTTGATGGGGTCGACTGGTTTGATCCACAGGCTTGTCTGCGCCTTCAACTGCTGTCGCCGCACAGCGAGGTATCGACATTTCGCTACCAACCCACGCCCGATACCGCCCTGTTGATCCATCAGATAGTGCCTCGTCAGCGGGCCCATCCGCTGCTGCGCAGCGCAGGTGTCCAAGGATAATTTTATAAAATGCTGGGACGACTTTTTCTATCCGTCCGATGAGAATACGGCCCTGGCCACGCCGAAATAGCGCAGAGGTCATATTTTCCTTCAAGGAAAACTTCTTTTACGGACAGTTCGTGAGGCCCATGGCGGCGCCTCTGTGAGATGGAATGGATAACTCGACAGCACAATTTCACAAGATCATTTTCAAACTCACCATCGACGCTGACGGTTACCCACCGGTGGGGTATGAATCGATGTGGGGCATCCAACGGGGCGCAGGTGTCTATGAGTTGGACAACACGCCCTACTATCTCTACGGCGTGAGCAAGGGGGACTGGGTGCTGACTCGCGCTGACGCCCACGAGCTGATCGCAACTGGCGTGGTGCGGCAATCCGGGCACTCGACGCTGCGGGTTTTTGCCGAGGGCGAGTCAGAGCGCGCGAGCATTGTGCAGCACCTGCGCAGTCTCGGCGCCAGCTGCATGGTTACCCGGGGCCTGTCGCTGTTCACCGTGGATATCGCGCCCGAGGTCAGTTTTTGCGCCATCGACCACTACCTGTCTTCCATCACCGACGACCAACATATCGCTTATGAAGATGCCTGTTTGCAGCACGGGAACATTGATCCTGGGCGCATGAGCGAGTGCTTGTCGCTGGCTTCACTTGAGGTTCAAGCATGACCGTTGAATGGCCTGCCAGTTATTTCAGCGCAACCCTGGAAGACGATGTATGGCTTGTGGCTTTTGCCGATACCGCCGACGAGCCCGAGCACTACCTGTTGTTGCAACGCAGCACCGAATGCGACGAACAGGACGCCGCCCTGGGCCAGGACACCTACCACCTGGAAATCTCCAGCCCCGCTCTCTCCGGCTATGGCGGGGTTGCACAAGTGCGGATCGAACAGGAGCGCATCATTTTCAGCATGGACAGCTCCGTCAGCTGGTGTGCCGGACTGGATCGGCTGGTGCTGTTGCTGGCACCTGAGCTGCAAGACGATCCGGGCATCGAACAGGCGCTTCGAGATGTGTTCATCGAGCAGTCGACCCCGCTACGCGGCTGAGCCTGGATCGATTCCTTTCACCCTGTGTAAAAACAGCAATCGCTCGGAAACCAGTTATGGATGATCAGAACCAGGAAATATCGATTCGGGTCGTGGCGGGGCAAAACGCCCATGGCCCGGTCTATGAGCCGCTACATGTACGGCGGATCGACGAGGACAGCTACGAGATTCTCTATTCACCGGGGCTGACGCTGAACCTGGCCAAGGGCGACATCATCTCGATCAAGAACCCGCAGGCCCCCGCCGTTGTGCTCAAGCGTGGCGGCAACTTCTGTATCCATATCTATGCGGATTACATCCCTGAAGAGCACATCGTTGCCCTGGCGGCGGATGTGGCGACCGAATTGGGCGGCATGCTCGACGGGCGCCATAAGGGCAATCTGACGTTGTCGGTGCCGGCGCGAAACGGCATGGACAACATTGCACGGTTCTTCAACCGCTTCCGCGAAACCACGGGCATCGAGTGGTACTACGCCAACATCTATAAAAACCTCGATGACACCGATGACGAGACCTTGCTCGATTGGTGGCTGGAGCAATGAACGAAAGACAGCAGCTTGTCTGTGAACGCTACGACCTCGCTCCCCAGGCGCCGGAGCCGATGATTGCACTGGCCATTGGTTCCCTGGCGCAGTCGCCCATCTATGGCACCCGGATCGAGTTGCCGGAGAACGGCACGGTCAGTTGGTTTATCCACTGCGGCGAACATTCCACAGCCGTGGATTTCTACCAGCCGCTGTGCGCCGAGCATCTGGTCGAGCTGTTGCCGGAGGTGATCGATTACCTGTATCTGCCGAGCGGGACGCGTTTCATCATCGACCGCGCCGGCTATGAAGATGTCTGGCAGGACCCGGAGTGATATCAAGCCGCTGTTGCCGGCAAGCTGTCAGTGGCCCTGCTGGTCGGGTGCCGCCACGCTTTCCAGCCGGTAGCCATAGCCGTAGATGGTCAGCAGTTGCCAACCGCGATCCGCGGTCAGCCCCAGCTTGTTGCGCAGGCGGTAGATGTGGGTGTCCAAGGGCCGCGAGGAGGCGATTTCCTCATGGGTCCAGAACCGTTCGTACAGGTACTCCCGAGACAGTGGCCGGCCCAGGTTGGCGAACAGGCAGCGGGCCAGGCGGTACTCGCGCTCGGTCAGGCTGATGGGGACTCCTGCGCGGGTCACGGTCAGTTCGGCATCGTCGAAGGTCAGGTCGTTGAAGCTCAGGAGCTCCTCACTGTTATTGCGCTGCAAGCCGTGGCGGCGCAGCACCGCGTTGACCCGGGCCTTGAGTTCGTTGGGACGAAACGGCTTGCTCAAGTAATCGTCGGCACCGCTGTTCAGGGCCTGGACAATATCGCTCTCGGCATCGCGGCTGGTGAGCATGATGGCCGCAGGTGGCGCATCCATGTGTTCCCGAGTCCAGCGCAGCAACGACAGACCGCTGAGGTCCGGCAGTTGCCAGTCGAGTATCAGCAGGTCAAAGGTTTCCCGCCGCAACTGACGTAGCAGGTCTTCGCCCCGTTCGAAGCGATGCAGGGTCCATGGGGCTTCACCGGGGCCGGGAATTTCTCGCAGCGTCTGTTCCACACGCGCCAGTTCTGCGGGTTCGTCATCCAGTATCGCGACACGCATGCCAGGCAGTTCCTTATGGTTCGAAGAGCCCCAGAGACACAGATCCAGCGGCTTCAGGCAGGGGGCAGTTTAGGCGTCTTGGCTGATTCTGAACAATTATGGCGAATTGCTCTTGAGCCCCTGCTCCCTCGGTACGCTGATATCAAATAGCCGGTAAGGCACCTGGAGCACGGGTGCTGGGGGGCTATCGCAGCAGCACGATACCGGCTCGCTCAAGCAAGGAAAAGAACCATGGGGAACATGTTCAGCAAAGGCCAGGTCGCGCTGGTCAGAATGTTCAGCGGCGATGATCCGCTGCGCCTGGTCAGCTTGATGCTGGCGGCTTATCTGGGGATCAGTGCCAGCGGGCTGCCGTCGTCGTCCGGCTCCTGCTGTGAGGCAGCCAAGGCCGATGCCTACTCGACGCTGGCCTCGCCCGACAGCCAGGAAGCCAGCCTGACCCTGGATGCCGAACCGCTACTGGGCCGGACAGCCCTGCCTGCGGTGCGGCAGTCACCGGCACCCCGCTGGGTCTTCTAGCAGGTGCGGCGATGATTCTGAACAAATATTGCAAAACCGCCCCGGCCGCTCGCGCAGCGCTACATTGGCTCTCGCTGAGTGGCACACGGGGGCACCTGGAAGTGCTCCGACACAGGGAGTGTCAACCGCCAGGCTGGCGGCACAACGCGCGCTTGCGTGCGTCGTTGAAGGGGAATACAGGGAGTGCCTCCTCAGGACTTTGGGCCGGGCGACCTGTCGCCCCGGTTCCGACACAGGGACGTGTCACTTTCTTTGCTGGCTGTGCTCTTCCCTCCCGGTTCCGATTCGCCCCTTTCCCTGGGCGGCGCCCTGCAGCCGCGGATTTCTGCCCATGCGCTGCCTCAGGTATGGTGCGTAGGATTTCGCCGTGGTTTTCCCAAAGGCTCAAAGCAAATTCATGAATGACCTCTGCCCTTCTCCGCCCGTTGGCCGGTTGCAGGTGGCGTGCGCTGCATTGCTGCTAGCGGGCCTGATCCTGCCATCCTGCGCCGTGCAGGCTGCCCCGCAACGCCTTCCCTACCTGGATGACAACCAGCAATGCCGCGGCCAGCCCTTGCCGGCTACCGTCGAGCACTTGACGGGTGAGGCCTGGAAACTGGATGCCAAGGGCCGCGAGGTGGCCCTGGAAGAAGGCATGAGCATCGATGAGAAAGAAGGGATAAAAACCTCGCCGTCGGCTTTCGTCAGCCTGTCCCTCGGCGATGGTTCGCGCGTGGTGCTACCCTCCAGTTCCCAGGTCACCCTGCAATTGAATACGCAATACAGCATTCCTCAGGTGGTCCTGGAGCAGGGCCAGATCGAATCCTATGTGATCAAGCGCAACAGCGATCACGACCGCTTCCAGATCGTGACCCCCGTAGGCGTGTTGGGGGTCCGCGGGACGCACTTCCGGGTGCGTAATGACGATCAGCAATCCCTGGTGGAGGTGCTCAATGGCCAGGTGGCGGTGAGCCGCGATGAGCCGCCGCCGACCAAGACTGCTCGACGCTCCGGCAAGCATGTTGTGGATAAACCTGCCGGCCCGCTGCCCGGGGAGGTCCAGGTCATGGCGCGCCAGGGATTGCGCATTCAGAAGCAGGGCGAGCTCAAGCCGGTGGAACTGCTGGCTGCGCCCCGGCTGCTGGGGCAGGCCGGACAAACCGGCGCCCTGCCCGTCTGGCAACTCATCCTGCAACCGTTGCCGGGTGCCCGTCGCTATCGGGCACAGGTGGCTACCGACAAGGATTTCCTCAACATCAAGCAGGAACAGTTCTCCAGCACTCCGGAAGTGAACTTCACTGGCCTGAAGGCGTTTTTCTATCATGTACGGCTCTCGGCGTTCGACGAGCATGGCCTGGAAGGAGAAACCGGGGTCTATGACATCTTCTACTACCCCAGGACCACTCGTGCTCAATGAGCCGTCGGCGGGCCGTCGATGAGTCTCGGCAAGCAATGGGCCAACGGCCGTGAACCGACCCAGGCCCAGCGCCTGTTTCGTCGCCTGGTACGTGAATGGCTGTGGGTTGGCCTGATACTTCTGCCCCTGACGGCCTTGCTGTCCCTGAGCCAGGGCCTGGCTTTTAACAACCTGTTCTATGACAACCTGCGACGCTTTACCCCGCTGCCGGTCGATCCGCGCATTCTGTTGGTGACCATCGACGACTACAGCCTGCAGCAACTGGGACGCTGGCCCTGGCCACGGGCGATGCATGGACAGTTGCTGGACCGGCTGACGGACGCCAAGGTCAAAGGCGTGCTGTTCGATGTAATCCTCAGCGAGCCCGGCAGCACTGTGGAAAACGACACCCGGTTGGCCGCTGCCCTGTGCCGCGCCGGCACCGTGTTCCTGCCGGTGCTGCGCGAGGGGATCGCTCGCTACGGCCAGGACCTGGAGGAGATCCCTCCGGTGCCGGTGCTGCGCCACTGTGCCCGGGGGCTGGGGCATGTCAATGCACAAGCGGATGCCGACGGCACCGTGCGTAGCGTCTACCTGCGCGAAGGTCCGCAGCAGGCGCCGCGGGCGCAGCTGACCTGGTTGCTCTACCAGCTCACCGAAGCCGATCCGTTGTCGCCGCTGATGCCGGGCCCCGGAACTGCGCAGATTGCCAGGGGCTGGTTGCGAGCCAACCCGGTACGTATTGCCTTTATCGACAAGGCGGCGGGCTTTCCCAGCGTGCCCTATGTCAGCGTGCTGCGTGGCGAGGTGCCCGCCGAGTTGCTGCGTGACCGGCTGATCCTGGTGGGGTCCACCGCCCCGGGGCTGGGCGACCGTTATGTCACCCCGCAATCCGGCAGCCAGGGCACCACCCCGGGCGTGGAGATCCAGGCCAACCTGCTCAATGGCCTGTTGCAGCATCGCAGTATCGTCGACCTGGGCCAGTGGTCGGGGCTGCTGTTGTCCGTGGCCCTGACCGCTGCATTGCTCGGGTTGCTGCTCTGGCGTCCACGTCACGCCTTGTGGATAACCCTGGGTTGCATGGGCCTGGCGCTATTGGGGTCGGTGCTGATGTTGCGCCTGGGCTACTGGTGGTCGCCGGTGGCCAGCCTGCTGGGCATGTTGCTGGCTTACCTGATCTGGAACTGGCGGCGGCTGAGCGTGATCCTGGCCTATTTCGGCTGGGAGCTGGAGCGCCTGGACAGCGAGCCCAAGGTGTTGCCGGAGCGCCGTCGTAGCCAGACTCCCGCGGGTGACGTGCTGCAAGGGCAGATCGTTGCCCTGGAACAGGCCCTGAGCCGGACCCGGGATACCCGGCGCTTTATCGCCGACGGCCTGGAGTACCTGCCGGTGGCGACCCTGATCAGCGATCCGGACGGCAAGATTCTGCTGGCCAACCGCAATGCCCGGGACGTGTTCGCCCATTCCCTGGTGGGGCAGCCCTTGATTGCGCAGCTGGCCGCCCTGGGTTATCCGGGCCTGACGGACGCGGCCCCGGTCCCGAGCCTGGGGCAGTTGCCGGCCCTGGAGTTTCGCGACGTCCGGCAGCGCAGCCTGCGCATGGAACTGGCGCCCCTGCTGCCGGTGGACAGTGATAACGCCATCGGTTGGTTGTTGAGCCTCACCGACCTCAGCGTCGAGCGGGACGCCGAGCAGCAGCGCGGCGTGCTGCTGCGCTTTCTGTCCCACGATCTGCGCGCGCCCCACTCGGCAATCCTCGCGCTGCTGGATGTGCAAAGCCGCCAGCCCTCGCCGCCCGGGCAGGTCTACAGGCAGATCGAGCAACAGGTGCGCCGGGCCCTGGAGCTGACCGAGGCCTTCGTGCAATTGGCCAAGGCCGAGTCGGAGGCCTATCAGTTTGCGCCCAGCATGTTCGCCATGCTGGTGCTGGATGCCTTCGACCAGGCCACCACCCTGGCCCAGTTGAAACAGATCCGCCTGCAGCATGATCTGGATGAAGACAATGAGGGCATGGTCCTGGCGGATCAGTCGCTGCTGACCCGGGCCTTGTTCAATCTGCTGGAGAACGCCATCAAGTACAGCCCGCCAGGTTCAACGGTTCATGTTGCAGTGAGCTGTGCCGAAGGCTGGCTGCGCTGCGAGATCGCCGATCAGGGCCAGGGGATTGCGCCGGCGGACCTGCCCCAGCTGTTTGGCCAGTACCAGCGCTTTTCCTCGGCCCAGGGCATCGATGGCCTGGGCCTGGGTCTGTCCATGGTCAAGGCGGTGGTGGATCGGCATCAGGGGCGGATCAGCTGTCGCAGCGAGGTCGGCCAGGGCTCCTGTTTCATCCTTGAGCTGCCTTTGTTGCAGGACTGAAGCCGATGGGATTGAACGGGCGAAAAAAAACCGGCATCAAGGCCGGTTTTTTTGTGTCCGAAAAACTTATGCACGTTTTTCCACATTTTATTAGCTTGGGAAATATGCATATAAATCAGTAATTTATAAGTAGATTTTTGCCGCTGTGAGAAAAGTCGTACACAGGTTATCCACAGAAGCTCATACAGCAACCTTATCCGTGGAAGTGGCCAATGGTGGCAATGAGCCCATGTCCCGCTGGGCCTGTTCATTCCAGGCCGCGACCCGGTCATTGAGCTCGGCAATGGCTCGTGGCCCGCTGCCTTCGGCGTACATCGGCGCGCCAATGGTCACGGTGATGGTGCCCGGGCGCTTGGCCCAGCCGGTCTTCGGCCAGAACTTGCCGGCGTTGTGGGCCACTGGCAGCACCGGCAGGTCGGCGTTCACCGCCAGGGCGCTGCCACTGCGGGAGAACTTGCCAATGGTGCCGTAGGGGACGCGGGTGCCTTCCGGAAAGATCAGTACCCAGACATTGTCCTTGAGCAGTTCGTCACCCTTGCTCGCCACCTGCTTGAGCGCGGCCTTGGGGTTGTCGCGGTCGATGGCGATGGGGCGCAGCATGGCCATGGCCCAGCCGAAGAACGGCACATACAGCAACTCGCGCTTGAGGACCTGGCTCAGGGGCTCGAAGTAGGCCGAGAGGAAGAACGTCTCCCAGGTGCTCTGGTGATTGGAGACGATCACGCATGGCCGCTCCGGGACGTTTTCCGCGCCCTGCACTTCTACGCGAATGTTCAGAAATACCTTGGTCAGCCACAGCGCGCAGCGACACCAGTAGACGTTGATAAAGCGATAGCGCGCCTTGAAGGGTAGGAACGGCGCGATAAAAAAGCTCAGGGAGCACCACAGCAAGGAACTGGTGCCCAACAGCAGGTAAAAGAAGAAGGTTCTGATGGCCTGCAGGATCGACATAGCGGCATTTACCATTGCGGGCATGCCCGCCTGTTAAAAAGCGCTCTCCCGAACAGTCCTTGGTCAGGATGCCAGAAGGGGCCTAATTGTGGATAAGTTCAGCGGCAACGGCCGCCAGGTCGTCAAAAATCAAGGTGCCTACCGGCAGGGTTTTCCCCAGGGTCTTTTCGCCTTTCCCGGTCTTCACCAATACTGGCTGAGAGTCGACGGCTTTTGCGGCTTCCAGGTCACCGAGACTGTCACCGACAAACCATAGACCGGTCAGTTCTGCCTGGTAATGCTCGGCAATGGTCCGCAGCATGCCCGGTTTCGGTTTGCGACAGGCGCACCCTTCGTCGGGGCCGTGGGGGCAATAGACGATCAGCCCGACCTCGCCGCCCTGCTCCGCCACCAGCTCGCGCAGGCGCGCGTGCATGGCGTCGAGGGTGGCCAGATCATAGTAGCCGCGAGCGATGCCGGACTGGTTGGTGGCGACCGCCACCGTCCAGCCGGCCTTGCTCAACTGCGCAATGGCTTCGATCGAGCCGGGGATTGGAATCCACTCCTGCACCGATTTGATGTAGGCATCGGAGTCGTGATTGATCACGCCGTCCCGGTCGAGTATCAGCAGTTTCACAGCCTTTCCTTACCTGATCAGCTCAGCACCGAAATGTCCGCCACGCCCAGGAACAGGCCACGCAGGCGCGCCAGCAGCGCATAGCGGTTGGCTCGCACCTTGGCGTCCTCGGCATTGACCATCACCGCCTCGAAGAAGGCGTCCACCGGCTCGCGCAGGGCTGCCAGGCGGGCCAGGGTTTCGCTGTACTGGCGGGCAGCGGCCATGGGCTGGACGGCCTGGTCGGCCTGCTGGATCGCCGAGTACAGGGAGAACTCGTTGGCGTTGTCGAAGTACTTGGCTTCGACGGTGGTCGGCACATTGCCTTCGATCTTGCTCAGCAGGTTCGACACGCGCTTGTTCACCGCGGCCAGGGCGGCGGCTTCCGGCAACTTGCGGAAGGCCTGCACGGCTTGCACGCGCTGGTCGAAGTCCAGGGCCGAGCCCGGCTTCAGGGCACGTACCGACAGGTAGGTGGCCACATCCACGCCTTCGTCTTCGTAACGGGCACGCAGGCGGTCGAAGATGAACTCCAGCACCTGATCGGCCAGGCCGGCGGCCTTGACCTTGCTGCCGAAGGCGCTGACGGCGAAGGCCACGGCGTCGTTCAGGTCGAGGTCGAACTTCTTCTCGATCAGGATCCGCAGCACGCCCAGGGCTGCGCGGCGCAGGGCGTAGGGGTCCTTGCTGCCGGTGGGCAGCATGCCGATGCCGAAGATCCCCACCAGGGTATCCAGCTTGTCGGCGATGGCCACGGCGGCACCGGTCACGGTGCTGGGCAGCTCGGCGCCGGCGCCACGGGGCATGTACTGCTCGTTCAGGGCCAGGGCCACGTCTTGCGGCTCGCCGTCATTGAGGGCGTAGTAGTAGCCGGCGATGCCTTGCATTTCCGGGAACTCGCCGACCATTTCGGTGGCCAGGTCGCACTTGGACAGCAGGCCAGCACGGGCCGCGCGCTGAGCGTCGCCGCCGATGCGCGGGGCGATGAAGGCGGCCAGCTTGGACACTCGCTCGGCCTTGTCGTAGACGCTGCCGAGCTTTTCCTGGAAGACCACGTTCTGCAGGCGCAGGTTGAAGTCTTCGAGCTGTTGTTTCTTGTCCTGCTTGAAGAAGAACTCGGCGTCGGTCAGGCGTGGGCGCACGACTTTCTCGTTGCCCTCGATGATCTGGCGCGGATCCTTGCTCTCGATATTGGCCACGGTGATGAAGCGCGGCAGCAGCTTGCCGTCGACGTCCAGCAGGCAGAAGTACTTCTGGTTGTCCTGCATGGTGGTGATCAGGGCTTCCTGCGGCACTTCAAGGAAACGCTCCTCGAACGAGCACACCAGCGGCACCGGCCATTCCACCAGGGCGGTCACTTCGTCCAGCAGGTCCGGCGGGACGATCGCCGTGCCTTCCTGCAGGGTGGCCAGCTCCGCGGTGCGCTTGCTGATCAGCTCGCGACGCTCGTTGGCGTCGGCCAGCACGTAGGCGGCACGCAGGTCGGCCAGGTAGTTGGCCGGCGAGGTGATGCGCACGCTCTGCGGATGATGGAAGCGATGGCCACGGGAATCGCGGCCGGCCTTCTGGGCCAGGATGGTGCAGTCGATGACCGCGTCGCCCAGCAGCATCACCAGCCATTGGGTCGGACGCACGAACTCTTCCTTGCGCGCGGCCCAGCGCATGCGCTTGGGAATCGGCAGGTCGTTCAGCGAGTCTTCGACGATGGTCGGCAGCAGGCTGGCGGTCGGCTTGCCCTTGATGCTCTGGCTGTAGCGCAGTTTCGGGCCGCTCTGGTCGATCTCGCTGAGTTCGACGCCGCACTTCTTGGCGAAGCCCAGGGCCGCCTGGGTCGGGTTGCCTTCAGCGTCGAACGCGGCCTGGCGTGGCGGGCCGTCGAGGTTGATGCTGCGATCCGGCTGCTGGGTGGCCAGCTGGGTGATCAGTACCGCCAGGCGCCGTGGCGCGGCGTACACGTGCTTGGCCTGAAAGCTCAGGCCGGCGCTCTGCAGGCCTTTCTCGATGCCGGCCAGAAAGGCTTCGGCCAGGGTGTTCAGGGCTTTGGGTGGCAGTTCTTCAGTGCCCAGTTCAACCAGAAAATCTTGCGCACTCATTGTGCCGCCTCCAACTTAGCCAACACTTCATCACGCAGGTCCGGGGTTGCCATCGGGAAGCCCAGCTTGGCCCGGGCCAGCAGGTAGGCTTGCGCAACGGAACGCGCCAGGGTGCGCACACGCAGGATGTACTGCTGACGCGCAGTCACCGAGATCGCCCGGCGTGCATCCAGCAGGTTGAAGGTGTGCGAGGCCTTGAGGACCATTTCATAGCTCGGCAGCGGCAGCGGCTGATCCAGCTCGATCAGGCGCTTGGCTTCGCTTTCGTAGAAATCGAACAGTTCGAACAGCTTCTCGACGTTGGCGTGTTCGAAGTTGTAGGTCGACTGCTCCACTTCGTTCTGGTGGAACACGTCGCCATAGGTCACCTTGCCGAACGGGCCGTCGGCCCACACCAGGTCGTACACCGAGTCCACGCCCTGCAGGTACATGGCCAGGCGTTCCAGGCCGTAGGTGATCTCGCCGGTCACCGGGTAGCACTCGATGCCACCGGCCTGCTGGAAGTAGGTGAATTGAGTCACTTCCATGCCGTTGAGCCAGACTTCCCAGCCCAGGCCCCAGGCGCCCAGGGTCGGCGATTCCCAGTTGTCCTCGACGAAGCGGATGTCGTGCACCAGCGGGTCCAGGCCGACGTGTTTCAGGGAACCCAGGTACAGCTCCTGGAAGTTCTCCGGGTTGGGCTTCAATACCACCTGGAACTGATAGTAGTGCTGCAGGCGGTTGGGGTTTTCGCCGTAGCGGCCGTCAGTCGGGCGACGACTGGGCTGCACATAAGCGGCGTTCCAGGTTTCCGGGCCGATGGCCCGCAGGAATGTGGCGGTGTGGAAAGTGCCGGCGCCTACTTCCATATCGTAGGGCTGAAGTACCACACAACCTTGCTCGGCCCAGTACTGCTGGAGGGCGAGGATCAAGTCTTGGAAGGTACGCACGGCTGGCGTAGGCTGGCTCACGAAATTCACCTGTTACTTGGGCTGCGATTTAAGGAGCGGGAGTATACCCGATTCAGTCCTGCGCACGCCCCCTGGAGCCTTATGCCACGCTGCTTTTGGTGTTCCGAAGATCCGCTGTACATGGCCTATCACGATCAGGAGTGGGGCGTGCCGCTGCGGGATGGGCAGCGTCTGTTCGAGTTGTTATTGCTCGAAGGGTTCCAGGCCGGGCTGTCCTGGATCACCGTACTGAAGAAGCGCGAGCGCTATCGCCAGGTGCTGTTCGGCTTCGATGTACAGCGCGTGGCGCAGATGAGCGACGCCGAGATCGAAGACCTGATGCAGGCCCCCGGCATCACCCGCAACCGCCTCAAGCTCAATGCCGCCCGGCGCAACGCCCAGGCCTGGCTGGAGCTGGAAGACCCGGTGGCGTTTCTCTGGTCCTTTGTCGGCGGCAAGCCGAAGATCAATCATTTCCGCGACCGCAGCGAGGTACCGGCGGTGACTCCACAGGCCGAAGCCATGAGCCGCGGCCTGCAGAAAGCCGGCTTCACCTTCGTCGGTCCGACCATCTGCTACGCGCTGATGCAGGCCTCGGGCATGGTCATGGATCACACCCGCGACTGTGATCGCTACGCCATCCTGGCCGATGCGCGGTTAGAATAGCCGGCTCGCGACACGCTTCAGGACCAAGATCAGGAGTCATGTGTGGATAAGTTCAAAGGCGCCCTGCTGGTAGGCGCTCTGCGGTTGTTTGCCCTGCTGCCCTGGCGCGCGGTGCAGGCAGTCGGCGCGGCCATCGGCTGGATCATGTGGAAGACCCCCAATCGCTCCCGCGATGTGGTGCGCATCAACCTGGCCAAGTGTTTTCCACAGATGGACCCCGCCGAGCGCGAGCGCCTGGTGGGCCAGAGCCTGAAAGACATCGGCAAGTCCCTGACCGAAAGCGCCTGCGCCTGGATCTGGCCGGCCGAGCGCTCCCTCGCCCTGGTACGTGAAGTCGAGGGCCTGGACGTACTCAAGGACGCCCTGGCCTCGGGCAAGGGCGTGGTCGGCATCACCAGCCACCTGGGCAACTGGGAAGTGCTCAACCACTTCTACTGCAGCCAGTGCAAACCGATCATTTTCTACCGTCCGCCCAAGCTCAAGGCGGTAGACGAGCTGCTGCGCAAGCAGCGGGTGCAGTTGGGCAACCGCGTGGCGGCCTCCACCAAGGAAGGCATCCTCAGCGTCATCAAGGAAGTGCGCAAAGGTGGTGCGGTGGGTATTCCCGCCGACCCGGAACCGGCCGAATCCGCCGGAATCTTCGTGCCCTTCTTCGCCACTCAGGCCCTGACCAGCAAGTTCGTGCCGAACATGCTGGCCGGCGGCAAGGCGGTGGGGGTGTTCCTCCACGCCCTGCGCCTGCCCGATGGCTCGGGCTACAAGGTGATCCTCGAAGCGGCCCCGGACGACATGTACAGCACCGACACCGAAACCTCCTGCGCAGCCATGAGCAAGGTGGTCGAGCGTTATGTCGGGGCGTATCCAAGCCAGTACATGTGGAGCATGAAACGCTTCAAGAAGCGCCCTCCGGGCGAGGCGCGCTGGTACTGACAGCGCTGGCACGATCTGTGGATAACCTTCTTGCAGGTGTTATCCACAGCACACAGAACAAGGGCGCAGAAGATGTCCGAGCACCGCAAGTCGTTTCGCATCAAGATTTCCCACGAGAGCATTGGCGAATGCCTGGGGCAGACGCGCAACCTGTCTGCCAGTGGCGTCTATGTGCAAAGCCCGGTCCTGGCGCAATTGCCCAAGGGCGCGGTGGTCTATGGCCAGGTGCAAGGCTTGCCGGCGGCGGCGCCCAGGGTGCGCATGGAAGTGGTCCAGGCGGACGCGGAAGGGATCGCTCTGCGCTACCTGTAAAATCGCTGTAGCCGCTTGCTGCGACAGCGCCTACAGAATTTTTAGCTGTGGGATTGGCGCTCCAGTTTTTTCAGGAACACGGTCATTTCCTTTTCCGCCTGTTTGTCGCCGTGGCCCCGGGCGGCTTCAAGCCCCTGTTCCCAGGCCTGGCGCGCCCCTTGAAGGTCGCCCTGTCCCTGGCAAGCCTTGCCCAGCAGCTTCCAGGCGGCTGAATACTTGGGATCGAAGGCCACGCAGCGTTGCAGGTGCTCAACGGCCTTGGCGTACTCGGCCTGATCCAGATAACCCTTGCCCAGACCAAAGCGCAGCAGGGCGTTATCCACACCCTTGGCGAGCATTTTTTCCAGGGATTCAAGCATCACCAATACCTCATCTGTAGGAGCCGGCTTGCCGGCGAACGCGCGCTCAAGGGCCCTTTCGCCGGCAAGCCGGCTCCTGCGCGTCAGAAGAAGCTCAGGCCCACGTGGAACAGCTTCTCCACGTCGCGAATGTGCTTTTTATCCACCAGGAACAGGATCACGTGGTCGCCGGCTTCGATCACCGTATCGTCGTGGGCGATCAGCACTTCCTCATCGCGAATGATCGCGCCGATGGTGGTGCCCGGCGGCAGGCCGATGTTCTCGATGGCGCGGCCGATCACCTTGCTCGACTTGGCGTCGCCGTGGGCGATGGCCTCGATGGCTTCCGCCGCGCCACGGCGCAGGGAGTGCACGCTGACGATATCGCCTCGGCGCACGTGGGCCAGCAGGGTGCCGATGGTGGCCAGTTGCGGGCTGATGGCGATGTCGATGTCGCCGCCCTGGATCAGGTCGACGTAGGCCGGGTTGTTGATGATGGTCATGACCTTCTTCGCCCCCAGGCGCTTGGCCAGCAGCGAGGACATGATGTTGGCCTCGTCGTCGTTGGTCAGGGCCAGGAAGATGTCGGCGTCGGCGATGTTCTCTTCCAGCAGCAGGTCGCGGTCCGAGGCGCTGCCCTGCAGCACCACGGTGCTGTCCAGGGTGTCGGACAGGTAGCGGCAACGGGCCGGGTTCATCTCGATGATCTTCACCTGGTAGCGGCTTTCGATGGCCTCGGCCAGGCGCTCGCCGATCTGCCCGCCACCGGCGATGACGATGCGCTTGTAGGATTCCTCCAGGCGGCGCATCTCGCTCATCACCGCGCGGATGTGGGCCTTGGCGGCGATGAAGAACACCTCGTCATCGGCCTCGATCACCGTATCGCCCTTGGGCATGATTGGCCGGTCGCGCCGGAAGATCGCCGCCACCCGGGTGTCGACGTTGGGCATGTGCTCGCGCAGCTGGCGCAGTTGCTGGCCCACCAGTGGACCGCCGTAGTAGGCCTTGACCGCCACCAGTTGTGCCTTGCCTTCGGCGAAGTCGATCACTTGCAGGGCGCCGGGGTGTTCGATCAGGCGCTTGATGTAGTGGGTCACCACTTGCTCGGGGCTGATCAGCACGTCGACCGGGATCGCGTCGTTGTCGAACAGCCCGGCGCGGGTCAGGTAGGCGGATTCGCGCACCCGGGCGATCTTGGTCGGCGTGTTGAACAGGGTGTGGGCGACCTGGCAGGCGATCATGTTGGTTTCGTCGCTGTTGGTCACCGCTACCAGCATGTCGGCGTCGTCGGCTCCGGCCTGGCGCAGCACCGTGGGAAAGGAGCCGCGGCCTTGCACGGTGCGGATGTCCAGGCGATCGCCGAGGCCGCGCAGGCGTTCGCCGTCGGTATCCACCACGGTGATGTCGTTGGCTTCGCTGGCCAGGTGCTCCGCCAGTGTGCCGCCCACTTGCCCGGCGCCGAGGATGATGATCTTCATCCAGTCACTCCCTTAAAACCGTTTAGCCGCGTGCGGCGGCGATCTTGATCAACTTGGCGTAGTAGAAACCGTCATGGCCGCCCTCTTGCGCCAGCAACTGGCGCCCGTGGGGCTGCTTGAGGCCGGCCGCAGGCTGCCCCAGCTGGCCGCCGATGTCCAATTCACGGGCGCCCGGGGTACGGCCGAGGAACGCCTCGATGACTTCGGTGTTCTCGGTGGGCAGGGTCGAGCAGGTGGCGTAGAGCAGGATGCCGCCCACTTCCAGGGTCTGCCACAGGGCGTCCAGCAGTTCGCCCTGCAACTGCGCCAGAGCGGCGATGTCTTCTGGTTGGCGGGTCAGCTTGATGTCCGGGTGGCGACGGATCACCCCGGTGGCCGAGCACGGCGCGTCCAGCAGGATGCGCTGGAACGGCTGGCCGTCCCACCAGGCCTGGGTGTCGCGGCCGTCGGCGGCAATCAGTTGGGCATCGAGCTTCAGGCGGTCGAGGTTCTCCCGCACCCGCACCAGGCGCTTGGCTTCCAGATCCACCGCCACCACACCGCTCAGGGCCGGTTGCACTTCGAGGATATGGCAGGTCTTGCCCCCCGGCGCGCAGCAGGCGTCCAGCACCCGTTGCCCCGGCGCCAGCTCCAGCAGCTCGGCGGCCAGTTGCGCGGCTTCGTCCTGCACGCTGATCCAGCCTTCGGCAAAGCCCGGCAGGCTGCGTACATCGCCAGCTTCGTCGAGGACGATACCGTCCTGGCTATAGACGCAGGCCTTGGCCGCCACTCCCGCTTCGCTCAGCAGCTTCAGATAGGCGTCTCGCGAATGGTGCCGGCGATTGACCCGCAGGATCATCGGCGGGTGGGCGTTGTTGGCGGCGCAGATGGCTTCCCAGTGCTCGGGCCAGAAGGCCTTGAGGGACTTTTGTAGCCAGCGTGGGTGCGCGGTGCGCACCACCGGGTCGTGTTCCAGCTCGGCCAGCAGGGCCTCGCTTTCACGCTGGGCGCGGCGCAGCACGGCGTTGAGCAGGGCCTTGGCCCAGGGCTTTTTCAGCTTGTCGGCGCAACCCACGGTTTCGCCGATGGCGGCGTGGGCCGGCACCCGGGTGTAGAGCAGTTGATAGAGCCCCACCAGCAGCAGCGCCTCGACATCGGCATCGGCGGCCTTGAATGGCTTCTGCAGCAGCTTGGCCGCCAGCGCCGACAGCCGTGGCTGCCAGCGCGCGGTGCCGAAGGCCAGGTCCTGGGTGAAGCCGCGATCCCGGACCTCGACCTTGTCCAGCTGGATCGGCAGCGAGCTGTTGAGCGAGGCCTTGCCGTTGAGTACCGCGGTCAGGGCCTTGGCGGCGGCCAGGCGCGGGTTCATTGGCCGTCCGCCGCTTGGCCGAGGACGGTGCCGAGGGCGAACTTCTCGCGGCGGCTGTTGAACAGGTCGCTGAAGTTCAGCGCCTTGCCGCCGGGCAGTTGCAGGCGGGTCAGGCACAGCGCCTGTTCACCGCAGGCGACCAGCAGGCCGTCCTTGCTGGCGCCGAGAATCTCGCCCGGGGCGCCACGGCCGTCGGCCAGGGTCGCGGCCAGGACTTTCAGGGCTTCGCCATTCAAGGTGCTGTGGCAGATCGGCCAGGGATTGAAGGCGCGGATCAGGCGTTCCAGTTCCACGGCGGGGCGGTTCCAGTCGATGCGTGCCTCGTCCTTGTTCAGCTTGTGGGCGTAGGTGGCCAGGCTATCGTCCTGGACTTCGCCTTGCAGGGTGCCGGCGGCCAGGCCTTCGATGGCTTGCAGCACGGCCGGCGGGCCCAGTTCGGCCAGGCGGTCGTGCAGGCTGCCGCCGGTGTCCTGGGCGCTGATCGGGGTGCTGACCTTGAGCAGCATCGGCCCGGTGTCCAGGCCGGCTTCCATGCGCATCACGGTCACGCCACTGCTTGCATCACCGGCTTCTACGGCGCGCTGGATCGGCGCGGCACCGCGCCAGCGCGGCAGCAGGGAAGCGTGGCTGTTGATGCAGCCCAGGCGCGGAATATCCAGAACCACCTGAGGCAGGATCAGGCCGTAGGCCACCACCACCATCAGGTCCGGCTTGAGCGCCGCCAGTTCGGCCTGGGCCTCGGCGTTGCGCAGGGTCGGCGGTTGCAGCACCGGGATCTGGTGTTCCAGGGCCAACTGCTTGACCGGGCTGGGCATCAGCTTCTGCCCACGTCCGGCCGGGCGGTCCGGCTGGGTGTAGACCGCGACGATCTGATGAGGGCTGTCGAGCAGGGCCTTGAGGTGTTCAGCGGCGAATTCGGGGGTGCCGGCAAAGACGATGCGCATCATGGGTACTCGCTTAGAAAGGGGACGCAGGTGAAACGATCGCGGGCAAGCCCGCTCCTACACAAATTCGCCATTGTAGGAGCGGGCTTGCCCGCGATGCACCACTGGATAAGGAATCAAGCCTGCTGGCGATGCTGCTTTTCCAGCTTCTTCTTGATCCGGTCACGCTTGAGCGTGGACAGGTAATCGACGAACAGCTTGCCGTTGAGGTGGTCGCATTCGTGCTGGATGCACACCGCCAGCAAGCCTTCGGCGATCAGTTCATAGGGCTGGCCGTCGCGGTCCAGGGCCTTGATCTTGACCCGCTGCGGGCGGTCGACGTTTTCATAGAAACCCGGCACCGACAGGCAGCCTTCCTGGTACTGGTCCATCTCGTCGGTCAGGGCTTCGAATTCGGGGTTGATGAACACCCGGGGCTCGCTGCGGTCTTCGGACAGGTCCATGACCACCACGCGTTTGTGCACGTTGACCTGGGTCGCCGCCAGACCGATGCCTGGGGCCTCATACATTGTTTCAAACATGTCGTCGACCAACTGACGCACTTCGTCGTCCACTACGGCCACTGGCTTGGCGATAGTGCGCAGGCGCGGATCAGGGAATTCGAGGATGTTTAAAATGGCCATAAGCGTAATTGCTACACGTGTGAAGTAAGGGCGGAGTCGGCGTCTGCGCAGGTGCTGGACCTGGGCCGCCGATGCAAAACGTGCTCTGGGAGCGAGCGAGCCGCGCAGGCTCTGGCGTTTTACGCGAGTGCACATAATAAAGGGATTCAGCCCCTGAGGAAATCACTGTTCGCCCTGCTGCTATTGGGCTGGGCTGCCACCGATCGGACCTGCCAGCGGCTGCATCAGGTCCGATTGACGCGCTTGCGGTTGGCTGCACGGGGCGTCGGGCAGAGCTTGGCCGACGTTGGCAGGGCGTCTCCCTGAGGCAGCGGGAAACCTTTCCTCAACAAGTTACCAACAGACTTATCCACAGCTTGTTCCGGCCCTCGCCGGACCGATGACGATCAAGGATGATCCATGTCGCACTCGATTAGTGCCGCCATTTCCCCCGCGGAACTGGAAGCCCGTTTACGTTTGCATAGTCTGCCCGCCCTGGGTGCCATGCGCTTTGGGCGTTTGCTCCAGGCCTTCGGTTCAGCCTCCAAGGCCCTCAGTGCCCCGGCCCGTGCCTGGCACTCCCTGGGCCTGCCGACGGCCTGCACCGATGCTCGACGCAGCGTCGAAGTCCGGGATAGCGCCCGCCGCGCGCTGGCCTGGATAGACAACCAGGCCCAGCATTTGCTGATGTCTGACCAGCCCGACTATCCGCCTCTGCTGGCACAACTGGAGGATGCGCCACCGCTGTTGTTCGTGGCCGGCGATCCGTCGATTCTTCAACGGCCGCAGTTGGCGCTGGTGGGCAGTCGTCGGGCTTCGCGTCCGGGACTGGACACTGCCGCAGCGTTTTCCCGGAGCCTGGCCGCCGCCGGATTCGTGATCACCAGCGGCTTGGCCCTGGGCATCGATGGCGCTGCGCACCAGGCGGCCTTGGACGTTGCTGGGCATACCGTGGGGGTCTTGGGCACGGGCCTGGAAAATTGTTATCCACAGCGGCATCGCGCTCTGGCCAGGGCGATGATCGACCAGGGCAGCGCGGTGATTTCCGAGTTCCCCCTGGACACCGGCCCGCGTCCGGAGCACTTCCCCCGACGCAACCGGATCATCAGTGGCTTGTCCCTGGGGGTGCTGGTGGTGGAAGCCAGTGTTGCCAGCGGTTCGCTGATCACCGCCCGCCTGGCGGCCGAGCAAGGCCGCGAGGTGTATGCGATCCCAGGTTCGATTCATCACCCCGGTGCCCGGGGGTGTCACCAACTGATCCGTGAGGGCGCGGTGCTGGTGGAAAGCGTGCAGCACATCCTGGAAACCCTGCGAGGCTGGCAACACCTGCCACCGCCCGCTGCGGCGCCGCTGGAGGCCAGTGAACATCCGCTGCTGGCCCTGCTTCAGGCGGCTCCCCACAGCAGCGAGGCCCTGGCGCTTGCCAGCGGCTGGTCCCTGCCACGGGTGCTGGCGGCACTGACCGAGCTGGAAATCGAGGCTCGGGCCGTCAACGAAAACGGCCGCTGGTTTGCGCGTCTGAGCTAGGTTTTATAGGCAGGATCGGTAAACTGCGCACAGCTTTTATCTGGAGATTCGGCAATGGTCAGCAGTTGGCGTGTGCAACAAGCCGCACGAGAGATTCGCGCAGGGGCGGTGATTGCCTACCCAACCGAAGCGGTCTGGGGCCTGGGGTGCGATCCGTGGAACGAAGAGGCGGTGGATCGCCTGCTGGCGATCAAGTCACGCTCGGTGGACAAGGGCCTGATTCTGATCGCCGACAACATCCACCAGTTCGACTTTCTCTTCGAGGATTTCCCCGACACCTGGATCGAGCGCATGTCCAGCACCTGGCCGGGGCCCAACACCTGGCTGGTGCCCCATCAGAACCTGCTGCCGGAGTGGGTCACCGGGGTGCATGACACGGTGGCGTTGCGGGTCAGCGACCATCCGCTGGTGCGTGAACTGTGTGCGTTGGTGGGGCCGCTGATTTCCACCTCGGCCAATCCCCAGGGGCGGCCGGCGGCGCGCACGCGGTTGCGCATCGAGCAGTACTTCCGCGGGCAACTGGACCTGGTGCTCACCGGCAGCCTGGGCGGGCGCAAGAACCCGAGCCTGATCCGCGATCTGGCCACCGGCAGGGTGGTGCGGCCTTCCTGATGCGCTGCGCCGGCCAGCCTGCTCCTACAGATCATCGTAGGAGCCGGCTGGCCGGCGAAGGCACTCAAGGCAACAGCACGGTCGAGCCAGTGGTGCGCCGCGCCGACAGCTCGATATGGGCCTTGGCGGCATCCGCCAGGGCGAAGCGCTGGCCGATCTCGATCTTCAACTTGCCGCTGGCGATCATGCCGAACAGATCGTCGGCCATGCGCTGCAGGTTTTCGGCATTGTTGGCGTAGCTGGCCAGGGTCGGCCGGGTGACATACAGCGAGCCCTTGGCCGAGAGAATCCCCAGGTTCACCCCGTCCACCGCGCCCGAGGCGTTGCCGAAGCTGACCATCAGCCCGCGGGGTGCCAGGCAATCCAGGGAGGTCAGCCAGGTGTCCTTGCCCACGCCGTCGTAGACCACCGGGCACTTCTTGCCATCGGTCAGTTCCAGCACTCGCTGGGCCACGTCTTCATGGCTGTAGTCGATGGTTTCCCAGGCGCCCAGGGCCTTGGCGATGGCGGCTTTCTCCGGCGAGCTGACGGTGCCGATCAGTTTCACCCCCAGGGCCTTGGCCCACTGGCAGGCCAGGGAGCCAACGCCGCCGGCGGCCGCGTGAAACAGTACGGTTTCGCCACCCTTGAGTTCATAGGTCTGGCGCAGCAGGTACTGCACGGTCAGGCCCTTGAGCATCACCCCGGCCGCCTGTTCGAAGCTGATGGCGTCCGGCAGGTGCACCAGGTTGGCTTCGGGCAGCACGTGCACATCGCTGTAGGCGCCCAGCGGGCCGCTGCCATAGGCCACCCGATCGCCGACCTTGAAGCGGGTCACCGCGCTACCCACGGCTTCCACGACCCCGGCCCCTTCGGCGCCCAGGCCCGACGGCAGCGCCGGCGGTGCGTACAGGCCGCTGCGGAAATAGGTATCGATGAAGTTCAGGCCGATGGCCTGGTTGCTGACGCGAACCTGCTGCGGACCCGGTTCGGCGGGCTGGTAATCCACATACTCGAGCACTTCGGGGCCGCCATGGGCGCGAAACTGTATACGTTTGGCCATCTGCACTCACTCCTTGGTCGTCGCGTGAAAGGGCTCTATCGGACTCCTCTGCTTGACCTTCGTCAACTGCGAGTGGACACAGTGCGGTGTTATGCTACGCGCCCATTTGCGCCGGCGCAGGTTTCATCCCTGGCGCCGCCCAGCTTTGCCCGATTCAAGGTGATGCCATGACTACCCGCACCGAGGCCGTGAAAGCCTACCTGCTCGACCTGCAAGACCGTATCTGCACTGCCCTGGAAACCGAAGACGGCGGCGCGCGCTTCATCGAGGATGCCTGGACACGGCCGGCCGGCGGTGGCGGACGCACCCGGGTGATCGGTGGCGGTGCAGTGATCGAAAAGGGCGGGGTCAACTTCTCCCACGTGTTCGGCAGTGGCCTGCCGCCTTCGGCCAGCGCCCATCGTCCGGAACTGGCCGGCCGCGGGTTCGAGGCCCTGGGTGTGTCCCTGGTGATCCACCCGCACAACCCTCATGTGCCGACCTCCCACGCCAACGTGCGCTTCTTCATTGCCGAGAAGGAAGGTGAAGAGCCGGTCTGGTGGTTCGGCGGCGGCTTCGACCTGACCCCCTACTACGGCAATGAAGAAGACTGCGTGCACTGGCACCGGGTCGCCGAACGCGCCTGTGCGCCTTTCGGCCCGGACGTCTACTCGCGCTACAAGGCCTGGTGCGACAGCTACTTCCACATCAAGCACCGCAACGAGCCCCGGGGTATCGGCGGTCTGTTCTTCGACGATTTGAACGAGTGGGACTTCGACACCTGCTTCGCCTTCATGCGCGCCATCGGCGATGCCTATATCGAGGCTTACCTGCCCATCGTCCAGCGCCGCAAGGCCGCCGCCTACACCGAGCAGCAGCGCGAGTTCCAGGAATTCCGCCGTGGCCGCTACGTGGAGTTCAACCTGGTCTACGACCGTGGCACCCTGTTCGGCCTGCAATCGGGCGGGCGTACCGAGTCGATCCTCATGTCGCTGCCGCCGCAAGTGCGCTGGGGCTACGACTGGAAGGCCGAGCCGGGCACCGAAGAGGCGCGCCTGACCGAGTATTTCCTGCAGGACCGCGACTGGCTGGCGGCCAGCCACTAACCCACCCCCACCGTGTAGGAGCCGGCTTGCCGGCGAAACGGCCTTCAAGGCGGACGCGGCTCCTACCCGTGTGTGTTGAGCAAATGGGATGAGAGATGGACCAGTACGTTGTCTTTGGTAATCCGATCGGCCACAGCAAATCGCCGCTGATCCATCGGCTGTTCGCCCAGCAGACCGGCCAGCAGCTGGAATACAACACCCTGCTGGCGCCCCTGGACGATTTCGTCGGCGCCGCTCGGCGTTTCTTCGCCGAGGGCCGCGGGGCCAACGTCACCGTGCCGTTCAAGGAAGACGCTTATCGCCTGTGCGACAGCCTGACCGAGCGCGCACAGCGTGCCGGTGCGGTGAACACCCTGAGCAAGCAGGCCGACGGCAGGTTGCTGGGGGACAACACCGACGGCGCCGGACTGGTGCGCGACCTGACGGTCAACGCCGGGGTCAGCCTCAAGGGCAAGCGCATCCTCCTCCTGGGAGCCGGGGGCGCCGTGCGCGGGGCCCTGGAGCCTTTACTGGCGCAGCAGCCGGCCTCGGTGGTGATCGCCAACCGCACCGTGGAAAAAGCCGAGCGGCTGGCGGAGCTCTTTGCCGACCTGGGCCCGGTGTCGGCCAGTGGTTTCGACTGGCTGCAGGAGTCGGTGGACCTGATCATCAATGCCACTTCCGCCAGCCTGTCGGGCGAGTTGCCGCCGATTGCCGGCAGCCTGATCGAGCCGGGCCAGACGGTGTGCTACGACATGATGTACGGCAAGGAGCCGACGCCGTTCTGCCGCTGGGCCAGTGATCACCGGGCGGCGCTGGTGCTCGATGGCCTGGGCATGCTGGCCGAGCAGGCGGCGGAAGCCTTCTTCCTGTGGCGTGGCGTGCGTCCGGACAGCGCCCCGGTACTGGCCGAACTGCGCCGTCAGCTGGCCCTGTAAACCCCTGAAGATCATGTGTGGCGAGGGAGCTTGCTCCCGCTCGGGCGCGCAGCGGTCGTAAACCGGCTATCGCGCAGCAACAGGCCGAACCGGGAAACCGGCCTTGGGCTTGCTGCGCAAGCCAGCGCGAGCAAGCTCGCTCGCCACAGGTGGTGTCTCCCTCAACGCTTGGGTTCAGTCTTCGAAGTGGATCGGGCAGTGCTCCGGTCCTTCGAGCTTGATCAATTCCTCCTTCACCGTCTGCCGTGCCCGGCGCAGGGTCAGGCTGCGGTCCTGGCGTTTGAGTCGGCGCGCCTCCTGATGCAGCATCTCCACCCCTGAATAGTCGATGAAGTTGATCTGCCGGGCGTCGATCACCAGTTTCGGTGCGTGGCAGCGTTGCATGCGCACTTGCAGGTAATGACTGGCGCCAAAGAAGATCGAGCCACCCACCCGCAGGATGTCTGCATCGCCCTCGCTGGAATGCTGCACCCGTGGCTGGGAGGTGCGCTTGAGGTAGAAGAACAGCGACGCCAGGACCCCGGCATAGATCGCCGTCTGCAACTCCAGGAGCAAGGTGGCGATGCAGGTCAGGCTCATCACCAAAAATTCGGCGCGGCTGACTCTGAACAGCGCGCGAATGCCCCGATGATCCACCAGGCCCCAGCAGATCAGCAGGATGCTCCCGGCCATGGCCGGAATCGGGATATGGGCGATCAGCCCGGCGCCGGCCACCGCGAACAGCGCCACCCACAGCGCCGAGAACACCCCGGCCAGGGGCGAGCGGGCACCGGCTTCATAACTCAAGCCCGAGCGGGTGAAGGAGCCGGAGGACAGGTAGCCGGAGAAAAACGCCCCCACCATGTTCGACAAGCCCTGGGCGCGGACTTCCTGGTTGGCGTCGAGCAGTTGTTCCGAACGTGCCGACAGTGAGCGGGCAATCGACAGGCTGGTCACCAGCCCCAGCATCCCCACCGCCACGGCACTGGGCAGCAGCCGCAGGACCAGATCCAGGTCCAGTGGCAACGGGCTCAAGGGCGGTAGCCGGCCCACGAAGGCGCTGACCAATTTGACGTGCCCGAACACCCCCGGCAGCAGCCAGACCACCAGCGCACTGAGGACCAGGCTGAGCAACAGGCTGGGCCAGCGTGGCGCCAGCAGCTTCAGGCCGAGGCTGACGATCAGGGTGCCCAGCCCCAGCAACAGCGAAGGCTTGTCCACAGCGTCCAGGTGTTCCAGTAGCGAGGTCAGGCTATTGAGGGCGGTGGCCTGGTTCGGCAGGTCCAGGCCCAGGAGGTTGGGCAATTGCCCCAGGGCGATCACCACCGCGGCACCGAGGGTGAAACCCAGCACCACCGAATGCGAGACGAAGTTCACCAGGGCGCCGAAGCGCAGCAGCCCCAGCAGCCACTGGAAGATGCCCGCCAGCAGGGTCAGCAGCAGGATCAGGGTGATGTAGTCCTCGGATGCCGGCACGGCCAGAGGGCTGACGCTGGCATACAGAACAATGGAGATCGCTGCCGTGGGCCCGCAGATCAGGTGCCAGGACGAACCCCAGAGGCAGGCGATCAGCACCGGGACTATGGCCGCGTACAGGCCGTACTCCGGCGGCAAACCGGCGATCAGCGCGTAGGCAATGGATTGCGGCAGGGCGAGAATCGCGCCACTGAGGCCCACCAGCAGATCACGACCGACGCTGGCCCGGGTCTGCCGTGGCAGCCAGCCGAGGAAAGGCAGGAGTGAATGGCGGTTGGGCCAGGCCATGGTTCCTCACGGGTGGGTAGATTCAGGGGGGGCCAGGGTAAAGCATTGTCCGGCCTTGGGCATGTGCCGAGGCCGGCCCCTCCTCTCCGAGGAGCCGGCTTGCCGGCGCACTTCGGGCTACAACTTGGCCTTCACCGCCGCCAGGGCCTCTTTGTCATCAATGGTCCGGACCCCTTCCAGCCATTGCTCCAGCACCGCCGGGTTGGCCTTGATCCAGGCCTTGGCGGCGTCGGCGTTGCTGACCTTCTTGTTCACCACCTCGGCCATGATGGCGTTCTCCATGTCCTGGGTGAACCGCAGATTGGTAAGGAGCTTGCCGACGTTCGGGCAGGCCTGTGCATAACCCTTGCGCGTCAGGGTGTAGACGCTGCCGCTGGCGCCGAAGTATTTCTCGCCCCCGGTCAGGTAATGCATTTTCAGCTGCACGTTCATCGGGTGCGGGGTCCAGCCGAGGAAGGTCACGAAGCGCTGTTTTTTCGTGGCCCGGGACACTTCGGCGAGCATCGCCTGCTCGCTGGACTCGATCAGCTTCCACTGGCCGAGGCTGAACTCGTTGTTCTTGATGATTTCCTGCAGCGACAGGTTGGCCGGGGCACCGGAGCCGATGCCGTAGATCTTCTTGTCAAACTTGTCGGCGAACTTGCTCAGGTCGGCAAAGTCGTGCACCCCGGCGTTCCACACGTAGTCCGGAACCGCCAGGGTGAACTCGGTGCCTTCCAGGTTCTTCGCCAGTTGGATGACCTCGCCATTGGCCACGAACTTGTCGTAGAAACCCTGTTGCGCCGGCATCCAGTTGCCCAGGAACACATCCACCTGGCCGTCCTTGAGGCCGCCGTAGGTAATCGGCACCGCCAGGGTGTCGATCTTGGTCTTGTAGCCCATGCCCTCCAGCAGAAAGCTGGCAATGGCATTGGTGGCGGCGATGTCGCTCCAGCCCGGATCGGCCAGCTTCACGGTTGCGCACGAGTCGGCCCAGGCGGCCGTGCTGCCCAGAGCCAGGAGCCCGAACGCCAGCGTTGTGGATAACTTTTTCATGCTCTTCCCCTTGGATTATTGGTGTTGGCAGGGTTGTGGATAACGCGCCTTGCGCTCCAGATCGTCGAGGTCGATGTGGTTGCGCATGTACTGCGCGCTGGCGTCGACCAGTGGCTGGTGATCCCAGCTCTTGCGCGTGCCCCGGTTCAGGGCGTCGGCCACCAGGCGGCGGCGGCGCTGGCTGGCCAGGACCTGTTGGTGAATGGCCGGGATGTCCCACTTGGCCCGGGCCTCGGCGAGGAAGGCGTCGAACAGCGCTCGGTGCTCGGCCGAGCGGCTGAGGTCGATACGCTCTTGCGGGTCGTTGGCGACATCGAAGAGCAGGCAGGGGTCGTCTTCGCTGTAGATGAATTTGTAGGCGCCCCGGCGAATCATCATCAGCGGGCTGACAGTGCCTTCGGCCATGTATTCGCCGAACACTTCGTCGTGGCCGCCCTGCCCTTGCAGATGGGGGACCAGGGAGCGGCCGTCCAGGGGCAGGTTGGGCTCCACACGGCCGCCGGCCAGTTCCACCAGGGTCGGTAGCAGGTCGGCGGTGGACACCGCGGCGCCGACCCGCCCGGCGGCGAACTGCCCTGGCGCGCAGATCAGCAGCGGCACCCGGGCGGCCATTTCGAACCAGTGCATTTTGTACCAGAGGCCGCGCTCGCCGAGCATGTCGCCGTGGTCGCCGGAAAACACGATCAGGGTGTCGTCCGCCAACCCGGTGTCTTCCAGGGTCTGCAGCAGCTTGCCGACGTTGCTGTCGATGTAGCTGCAGGCGCCGAAGTAGGCCCGTCGCGCATCGCGGATCTTATCCACAGGCAGCGGCTTGTCCCACAGGTCGTAGACCTTGAGCAGGCGCTGGGAATGCGGGTCCAGTTCGCTCTGCGGCGGGGTCTGGGGCAGTGGAATGTCGTCGTCGCGGTACAGGTCCCAGAACGCCTTGGGAATGGTGTAGGGATCGTGGGGGTGGGTCATGGACACGGTCAGGCAGAACGGCTGGTCGCCGCCTGCGCGAACGTGGTCGAACAGGTATTGCCGGGCCTTGAATACCACCTCCTCGTCGAAATCCAGCTGGTTGGTGCGCACGCAAGGGCCGGCCTGCAGCACCGAGGACATGTTGTGGTACCAGCTGGGGCGCAGCTGGGGCTCATCCCAGTTGACTGCCCAGCCGTAGTCGGCGGGGTAGATGTCAGTGGTCAGGCGCTCTTCGTAGCCGTGCAACTGGTCCGGGCCGCAGAAGTGCATCTTGCCCGACAGCGCGGTGCGGTAGCCCAGGCGCCGCAGGTAGTGGGCGTAGGTGGGCACGTCGGCGGGAAAGTCCGCGGCGTTGTCGTAGGCGCCGATCTTGCTCGGCAACTGGCCGCTGACCAGGGTGAAGCGCGAAGGCGCGCACAGTGGGCTGTTGCAGTAGGCGGCGTCGAACACCACGCCCCGCGCGGCCAGGCGGCTGAGGTGCGGCAGCTTGATCGGCGATGGACCGTAGAACGGCAGCAAGGGCGCCGCCATCTGGTCGGCCATGATGAAAAGAATGTTCTTGCGCTTCATGGGTTCGCGGCATTCCATAGTCGATGGTTATGCGAAAGTGCTGCGATCGAGCATGGATTCCATGTCTTTGGCGGTAAAGCCCATGTGCGGCAATGACTAGGATAAGTACAACTTATGTATGAAAGCCTTGGTGACCTGTCCCTGGACCTGCTTCGGGTGTTTGAAGCAGCGGCCCGTTTGCGCAGCTTCACCGCCGCGGCAGTGGAGCTGGGGACCACCCAGCCGGCCATCAGCCAGCAGATCAAACGGTTGGAGGACCGGTTGAATGTGCGCCTGTTCGACCGGATCTACCGCGGTATCGAACTGACCGAATCCGGCGCCTTGCTACTGGAACAGGTGCAGATTGGCTTGCAGAGCATCGATGCCGGCCTCAGTGCTCTGAGCCAGCAGCATCAGCACGAGGTGCTGCAGGTGGCTACGGACTTCGCCTTCGCCGCCTATTGGCTGATGCCGCGCCTGCATCGCTTCCATGCGGCCAACCCCCAGGTGGACGTCAGCCTGGTGACCAGCGAGCGCAGCCACAGCATGGTGCGCAGCGATATCGATGTGGCCGTGCTGTTTGGCGACGGCCGTTTCAAACATGGCGAAAGCCGCTGGTTGTTCAGCGAGGAAGTGTTCCCGGTGTGCAGCCCGCTGCTGCTCAAGGAGCGCCTGGCGCCCCTGCCCGCCCATGCCCTGCTGGAGATGCCGCTGCTGCACCTGCGGGGGGAAAACGCCAGTCACTGGTTCGACTGGAGCGGGGTGTTCCGCGAACTGGGCCTGGCAGGCGCCCCGCCCCCCGGGCAATTGCGTTTCGACAATTACACCCTGCTGATCCAGGCGGCCATCGGCGGCCAGGGGGTGGCCATCGGTTGGCGTCATCTGGTGGACGATCTGCTGGCACAGGGGCTGTTGTGCCGGCCGATCGCCCAGAGCGCGCTGTCCGCCTACGGCTACTACGTGGTGCTGCCGCCGCGCAAGCGGCGTGGGCCGTTGATCCAGCGCTTCGTCGACTGGCTGATGGCCGAGCAGGCCGGCAGTGCCCAGTCCCTCAGGGGGCTGGCGTTGCCGTCCATTGCCCTGTAGGCGGCGCCTTGAACAGGCTCCACAGGGACAGCGCGCCGTTGCCCAGGCACACCAGCGCCAGCGATACCACGGCGAGGAAGGCCAGGTATTCCCAGCCACCTCCCGGGCTGGTGTAGATCCAGCCGTGGGCGCCGTGGACGAAGACGATCGCCCCCAGCAGCATCGGCATCAGCCCCAGGGCGATCCAGCGCACGCCGACCCCGAAGATCAGCAGCAAGCCGCCCACCAGTTCGGCGCACACCGCCGGGTAGGTCAGCCACTCGGGCATGCCGGTGGCGCT
Source organism: Pseudomonas sp. TKO26 (assembly GCF_003225665.1). NCBI lineage: Bacteria > Pseudomonadati > Pseudomonadota > Gammaproteobacteria > Pseudomonadales > Pseudomonadaceae > Pseudomonas > Pseudomonas sp. TKO26. The sequence continues at coordinate 89,027 of NZ_QKLN01000007.1, read as the reverse complement.
GAACAGCTTGAGGGTGCCCGGCCAGCCCAGGACCAGGATCTTGAACAGGGCGTGGGCGATGTACATGGCGCCCAGGGCCAGGCGCAGTAACAGGGCGGCCCATTGTTCCGGTGCCCGGAGCGGCGAGCTGATTGAGAGTGCAGGCATATGACAAGTCCTTGTGAGGTGGAAGGTGCGGGTTGAGTACTGAATGTCCAGCGGTCAAACGACGGCCACCGAGGCGCCGACCAGTAGCAGCACGCCGCTGTGGACGTTGCTGCGAAACAGCTGGTTGCAGGGCTCCGGGTGGTCCGGACTGAAGAGGCTGAGCTGGTAGGCCAGGGACAGGGCGATCGGCAGCAGCAGGATGAAAAAGCCCGGGTTGGCGCCGGCCAGCAGGCCCGCGCCGCACCAGCACAGCAGGGTCATGGCGTAGAACCCGGCGATCCAGGTCCTGCCCCGTGCGGCGAACAGCATGGCGGTGGAGCGCAGGCCCATTTTCAGGTCGTCCTCACGGTCGCTGTAGGCATAGAGGGTGTCGTAGCCCAACTGCCAGAACAGGCAGCCCAGCCACAGCGCCAGCGCCTCGGGTTGCAGGCTGCCAGTGGTTTCCACGCTGGCCATGAGCACGCCCCAGTTGAACACCGCGCCGAGAAACGCCTGGGGCCAGTGGGTGAAGCGCTTGAGTAGCGGGTAGACCAGGGTCAGGGGCACGCAGCCCAGGGCCAGCAGCACCGTCAGGGGGTGCAGGAACAGCAGCAGCCCCGCGGCCAGCAGCAATTGCAGCGCCAGGCAGGCCAAGGCCTGTCTCAGGCTGAGTGAGCCGTTGGCCAGGGGCCGCTGGCGGGTACGGTTGACCTGGGCGTCGAAGCGTCGGTCGAAGATGTCGTTGATGCTGCAACCGGCACTGCGCATCAGCAAGGCACCGAGGGCGAACACCAGCACGGTGCCGACCGGGGGAATGCGCCCGGCGCAGAGGATCAGCGCGGCCAGCGCCGGCAGCAGGGTCAGCCAGGTGCCGACGGGCCGGTCCAGGCGCATCAGGCGGGCGTAGGCCTGCCAGGATCGCGGCAGGCGGGTCGCGACCCAGTCATGGGCGCGGATGTCATTGAGGTCGGGGCTTGCGGGCATCTTCGGTCCCTGAAGGTAAGCACGGTGTCGATCACAACCAAGCGCTTTGAAGTGTTCAAAAAACACTCAGGCCGGTGGCGGTCACTGAACGTCGGGCAAGCCGCTGCCGTGATCGCACGGGTTGATTTTCAGTGCCATCTGCTTGCTGGTCGGATGCGTTAAAGTTGCCCGCGCCTGCCCCCCGGGGCAAGGGAACAATCCGCAATAGCCTCCTGCAGGATCTGCAATATGCTCCGTGATGAAGTGCCCCGCGTCCCGCGTATCGACCTCAACCTGCTGCGGGTTTTCGATGCGGTCTATGAGGACCGCAGCATCCTCCTGGCCAGCAAGCGCCTGCATCTGAGCCAGTCGGCGGTGAGCCATGCGCTGACCCGGCTGCGTGAGTCCTTGCAGGACGAACTGTTTATCCGCACGGCCAGGGGCATGCAGCCTTCGGCCCGGGCCGAAGCCATCGCCGGTCCGCTGCGCGAGGCGCTGTTGACCATCCAGCGTACGGTCGGGGTGGAGGCCTTCGATCCTGCTCGGGCCACGCGCACCTTCACCCTGGCGATCAACGATTACCTGAGTTCGGTGCTGCTGGCGCCTTTGTTGCGGCGCCTGGCGCAGCAGGCCCCGGGGGTGGACCTGGTGGTGCGTCCGGTGACCCGCCTGGACCTGGCCGAGCAGATCGATGTCGGCCGCATCGATCTGGCCCTCGGGGTATTCGCCGAGCTGCCGCGACGAGTGCACAGCGCCTGCCTCTGGCAGCAGCAGGATGTGCTGCTGATGGACCCCGAGCATCCCTTGTTGAAATTGCCCGAAGTGACCCTGGAGGCGCTGGCCGATTGTCCATTGATCACCCTCTCGGTTGGGGGCCAGGAGGAAGGCGCGGTGAACGGCTACATTCTCGAACGGGGCCTTGCCCGGCAGTCGGAGATGTTCGATCGCCAGCGTCTGGAGCAGGCCTTCGCCAGCATCGGTCGGCAGCCGCGTTACCAGCTCACCCTGCCCCATTCCCTGGTGCTGCCGGAACTGCTGGCGCAGTCACCGCTGGTGGCAATTGTGCCGGGGCCGCTGGCCCGGGCCTTCGAGCGACGTTTCGCGCTGTGTCCACGGGCCTTGCCCCTGGCGCTGGAAGCCGCGCCGTTGATGGCGATCTGGCATGGGCGCAACAGTGCCGACCCGGCCCATGCCTGGTTGCGCCAGCAATTGCTGGAGGTGGCGGCGACGCTGTCGGCCGAGTCACATTGAACGGCTGCCATGAAGGCCTGTATCGGTCTGCATGGCGCCTGCGCAGGGGCCTTGGGCCTGAATCATTTCGTGAGGTTTTTGCATGCATCGGATCAAGGGTTATCACGCCCACGTCTACTTCGACGCCAGTACCATCGATCAGGCCCGGGCCCTGTGCGAGCAGGCGGCGCGACGGTTCCCGCTGAAGATGGGCCGGGTTCATGAACGGCCCGTGGGGCCGCATCCGGACTGGAGCTGCCAGCTGGCCTTCAAGCCTGCGCTGTTCGCCGAGCTGGTGCCCTGGCTGATGCTCAATCGCCAGGGCCTGGTGGTGCTGGTGCACCCGATCACCGGCAGCGACCTGCGCGATCATCGCGATTACCCGATGTGGATGGGCGAGGCCCGGCCGCTGGATCTCTCGGACCTCAGCGACGGGTCTGTGGATTACCAGCTCTAGGCCTCAGCACAGAGCCAGCAGCACCTCTTCGGCGGCGCGTTCGCCGGCGCGCACCGCGCCTTCAAGGTAACCGCACCAGCGCTCGGCGGTTTCACAACCGGCCCAGTGCAGGGTGCCCAGCGCCGGCCGCAGGTGCTGGCCATGCCGGCTGAGCACCCCGGGCTTGAGTGCGCTGACGCAGCCGGCGCTCCAGGCTTCCCGCGACCAGTCCTGCTCGACATAGCCGAGCGGGTGGCGCGCCGCTTCGCCGAACAGCGCCGCCAGTTCCTCCAGCACACGGGCACGGCGCTGCTGCGGCTGGTCGCGCAGAACCTGCGGGTCGACGAAGGCCAGCAACACCCCGCCCCGGGTCGGGTCGCCCGTACTGTCGAAGGTGACCTGGACCAGGCCCTGGTCATTGCTGCTGGCGCCGCTGAGCCCGGCTTCGCGCCAGAACGGCCGTGAATAGTGCAGGTGCACTTTCATGCCGCTGTAGCCGCTCCAGTTTTCCTGCAGGGCCTGGCGTCCTGCTGGCAAGGGTGGCGAGAACTCGATCCGGCGAACATCGGCCGGCATCATCGCCACTATCGCGCGGCGGGCATGGATCAGGCCCTGGCTGCTGCGCAGGGCCAGAGACTGGTCATCGCGGGTGACGATGCGCTGCACCGGGCAGTTCAGGCGCAGTTGGCCGTCCAGCTGTTCGGCCAGCCGCAGGGAAAGTGCCTGTGCCCCACCTTGCAGACGATATTGCTGGGCCTGTTCATCGAGGGCTTCGAAGCCGCCGGCAGAAGCCAGGTAGAACAGCAGCCAGAGCAGCGATACCTTCTCCGGCTCGGTGCTCAGGGTGGTGCCTATGGTGCTGGCGACGGCTTCCCGGGCGGCCTCGCTCAAGCCCTCGCGGTCCATCCAGGCGGCGACGCTCAGGGCGTCCAGAGCTGCGGCGTCGGGGGCCAGCCAGGGCGCGCGGGTCGGCACCCGGTCGGCCATGGCCTCCAGCCGCCGTTGCACCTGCTGGCGCTGGCGTCGTGCCTCGGCGTCGTCCCGTGGGCCGCCGTCCGGCAGCAGCGGGTCGCCAGTGTCGTATTGCTCCAGTAGCGGAATATCCAGCTCTCGGGCCAGTTCCAGCACCCGGCGCTGGCTGCCGCCGATCCACTGGCCGCCGCCATCCACCCACAGGTTGTCGCCGATGGCCTGGTTCCAGGTGCGGCCGCCAACCCGGTCGCGGGCTTCCAGGACCAGCACCCGCAGGCCCGCGTCCTGCAGGGCCCGGGCGGCCACCAGCCCGGACAGGCCGGCGCCGACCACGGCTACGTCGACTTTCGCCAGCCATGGGCCACCCGGTACACCGGCAGCGCCAGGCTGATCGTGATGGGCAGCCAGCAGCTGCCGAGGAAAACCTACAGGACTCATCAGTTGATAGCGCATGTTACCTCCACTTGGTAACCAAGTTGCCACGACCAAAAAAAGACCGCATCCAGCGGTCGGGGGTGAAGGGTTCAGCCTCGGGAAGTGCGCACCGAAGCCAGGTAATAGGGCAAGGGGTCCTGCCGGCTCGACAGCTGCCTGGCCAGGGTCAGGTAGAACCAGCGCACGGTCTGGGGCTCGTCTTCCTGCGGTTGGGCCTTGTCGCTCCAGCGTTGCCAGAGGGCCATCTCCATTTGCAGGATGCGATTCTTCCCGGCCGCGGTTACGGCCTGCCAGAAGCGCTGGCTCAGTTGTTCGGCCTGTTGTGCATCCAGGTCATCGGGATAGGCCTCCACCAACTGCAGCAGGCGTTGGCGCTGCTGGTCGCTGGCGTGGCGCGCGGCGGCTTCGAGCAACCCGGTGGCATAGAGTTCCTGGTACTCGGCCAGGTCCTGCAGCAGGCTGCGGGCGGCGTTCGATTGCAGTTTGTCGGCATGGCGCAGCAGCAGTTCCAGCACCCGGGCGTCGGCCCTGGCCGGATCGAGCACCTTGCTCGCACCGCCCTGGCGGACCTCCACCAGGCCCAGGTCCTTGAGCTTGTGCACCGCCTGGCGCACGGTGATCCGCGAAACGCCGTAGCGCTCGGCCAGCAGGCGTTCGGCGGGCAGCGCCTCACCCGGGGCCAGCAGGCCGTCGAAGATTTCCACGAACAGGCCTTGCAGCGCGGCATCGCTGGCGTGTTCGGGAGCAGGTGTCGGGGAGTCGTCGAGAGTGTTCATGGGTGGAAAATCTACTTGGTTACCAAGTTAAGTCAAGGTCATTCCCAAGCATTTTTCCACGCGGTGTCGGTGCTGGGGGGCGGGGCCCCCAGGCTTCGCGCGGCGTCAGTAGAGCACGCCGTCGAGAATTTCGTAGACGATGCCGGTGCCCACGGCCATCAGGAAGATGTCGCCGCCCATGCGTCGCCATTCATAGCCCGGGTACACCGGCAGGCGTGACAGCGCGCGTCCATCCAGGCGTTCGCCATAGTAACCGCGGGGCAAGGGCTGGCCGCGCACCAGGCGGATGCCGGGAGGTGGAGGTGCGCCCCGCACGAAGTAGCCGCGATTGTCGTGGATGGTCTGGCGTACCGGGCCGAAATCCCGTGGTGGGCCGCCGCGCCGGTCGTTGTCCGGGCCGCGGTGTTCGTTGCCACGATTGTCCCAATGGCCCGGCGGTGGTCCCCCGCGATCATCCCCGCGGCCATGGTCGCCGCGTTCGTCGGCCATCACGTGCAGCAACGGGCTGGCGCCGAGCATCAGCACCACGGCACCGGCAATCAGACGTTTGGGCATTTTCATCAGGCATTCCTCGCAGCACAAACAGCAAAAAGGGTTTCAGAACAGCGGTTCTGAAACCCTCGGTCTTGCCTGTTTAGTCTGCATCCAGAGGCGCTAATTCCTCTGTATCAGGAACTTTACCCTCAGCTGACGCGGGCCTGACGCACGCCTTCGGCCAGGGCCGCGCACAGGCTCAGGACACCGTCCACCGCTTGCGCGGAAGATTGGGCATTGGCGATGTGATCGATCAGCGCCGAACCCACCACCACGCCGTCTGCCAGGCGGGCGATGGCCGCGGCCTGCTCCGGCGTACGGATACCGAAACCGATGCTGATCGGCAGGTCGGTATGGCGACGCAAGCGGGCCACGGCCTCTTCCACGTGTTCCAGGGTCGCGGCGCCGGCACCGGTCACTCCGGCTACCGAGACGTAGTAGACAAAGCCGGAGCTGCCGTCGAGCACCTTCGGCAGGCGCGCGTCGTCGGTGGTCGGCGTGGTCAGGCGGATGAAGTCGATGCCGGCGGCCTGGGCCGGGTCGCACAGTTCGCTGTTATGTTCCGGCGGCATGTCCACCACGATCAGGCCATCTACCCCGGCGGCCTTGGCGTCGGCAATGAAGCGCGCCACGCCGTAGTGGTGGATCGGGTTGAAGTAGCCCATCAGCACCAACGGCGTATCGCTGTTGCCGGCGCGGAACTCGCGGACCATCTGCAGGGTTTTCGCCAGGTTTTGCTTGGCGCCAAGGGCACGGATGTTGGCCAGCTGGATCGCCGGGCCGTCGGCCATCGGGTCGGTGAAGGGCATGCCCAGCTCGATCACGTCGGCGCCGGCCGCGGGCAGGCCCTTGAGGATTTCCAGGGAGGTGTCGTAGTTCGGATCGCCGGCGGTGACGAAGGTCACCAGGGCCGCGCGGTTCTGTTCCTTCAGCTCGGCAAAGCGGGTTTGCAGGCGGCTCATCAGTGTTTCTCCTGCTGGGACTGTTGCATGTGGTGCATGACGGTTTGCATGTCTTTGTCGCCACGCCCCGAGAGGTTGACCACCATCAGGTGATCCTTGGGCAGGGTCGGCGCGCGCTTGAACACTTCGGCCAGGGCGTGGGCGCTTTCCAGGGCCGGGATGATGCCTTCCAGGCGGCAGCACTGGTGGAACGCGGCCAGGGCTTCGTCGTCGGTCACCGAGGTGTATTCGACGCGGCCGATATCGTGCAACCAGGCGTGTTCCGGGCCGATGCCGGGGTAGTCGAGGCCGGCGGAAATCGAGTGGGCGTCGATGATCTGGCCATCGTCGTCCTGCAGCAGGAAGGTGCGGTTGCCGTGCAGCACGCCGGGTACGCCGCCGTTGAGGCTGGCGGCGTGCTTGCCGGTCTCGATGCCGTAGCCGGCGGCTTCGACGCCGATGATCTGTACGCCTTTGTCGTCAAGGAACGGGTGAAACAGGCCCATGGCGTTGGAGCCGCCGCCGATGCACGCCACCAGGCTGTCCGGCAGGCGGCCTTCCTGGGCTTGCATCTGCTCGCGGGTTTCCTTGCCGATCACCGCCTGGAAGTCGCGGACCATGGCCGGGTACGGGTGCGGGCCGGCCACGGTGCCGATCAGGTAGAAAGTGCTGTCGACATTGGTCACCCAGTCGCGCAGGGCTTCGTTCATGGCGTCCTTGAGGGTGCCGGTGCCGGCCACTACCGGGATCACTTCGGCGCCCAAAAGCTTCATGCGGAACACGTTGGCCTGCTGGCGCTCGATGTCGGTCGTGCCCATGTAGATCACGCATTGCAGGCCAAAACGTGCGGCCACGGTGGCGGTGGCCACACCGTGCATGCCGGCGCCGGTTTCGGCGATGATGCGTTTCTTGCCCATGCGCCGGGCCAGGAGGATCTGGCCGATGCAGTTGTTGATCTTGTGCGCGCCGGTGTGGTTCAGCTCTTCGCGCTTGAGGTAGATCTTGGCGCCGCCGCAGTGCTCGGTCAGGCGTTCAGCGAAGTACAGCGGGCTTGGGCGGCCGACGTAGTCGCGCTGGAAGTAGGCCAGCTCCTTGAGGAACTCGGGATCTTCCTTGGCCTGTTCGTACTCGCGGGCCAGGTCGAGGATCAGCGGCATCAGGGTTTCGGCCACGTAACGGCCGCCGAACGCGCCGAACAGGCCGTTGTCGTCTGGACCATTACGCAATTGGGACTGAGTCATTGCAGCGCTCCCGGGCAAGGGTGGGGAAAGACAGATTCGTGGAAGGACAATGGAGCCCACTCTACCCCTGACACCGAAGGCTGAAAACCGATAAGATCGCCGCAACCTGTCAGGAAAACTCACCTATCCCATGAGCCGCGACCTGCCCCCCCTGAATGCCCTGCGGGCTTTCGAAGCCACTGCCCGGCTCAACAGTGTCAGCCAGGCTGCCGAACAGCTGCATGTCACCCATGGCGCGGTGAGCCGGCAGTTGAAAGTGCTGGAGCAACACCTGGGCCTGAGTCTGTTCGTCAAGGATGGACGTGGCATTAAACTCACAGATGCCGGGATTCGTCTGCGCGATGCCAGCAGCGAAGCCTTCGAGCGCCTGCGGGACGTTTGCGCCGAGCTGACCCGTGGCAGCGCCGACGCGCCGTTCGTCCTCGGTTGCTCCGGCAGCCTGTTGGCGCGCTGGCTGATTCCGCGCCTGGGGCGCCTGAACGCCGACCTGCCGGACCTGCGCCTGCACCTTTCCGCCGGTGAAGGCGACCTGGACCCACGGCGCCCCGGGCTGGATGCCCTGCTGGTGTTTGCCGAGCCGCCGTGGCCGGCGGACATGCAGGTCTATGAGTTGGCTTGTGAGCGCATCGGGCCGGTGCTCAGCCCGCGCTATGCCGGTTACCCGCGCCTGCGCACCGCGCCGCCCACGGCCCTTGGCGCAGAGTCGTTGCTGCATACCACGTCGCGTCCCCAGGCCTGGCCCAGCTGGGCTCGACACAACGGCATCGGCGCCGAGGCCCTGAAGTACGGGCAGGGTTTCGAGCATCTGTATTACTTGCTGGAGGCAGCGGTGGCCGGGCTTGGGGTGGCCATCGCTCCGGAGCCGCTGGTGGCCGAGGACTTGCTGGCGGGCAGGCTGGTTGCCCCGTGGGGGTTTTCCGACACCCCGGGGCAACTGGCGCTGTGGTTACCCAAGCGCGCCGCGGATGGGCGCGCCCGAGAGTTGGCGCAGTGGTTGAAAAACGAACTGCGCCAGTCGGTTTAGTTGCCGCGCTTGCACAACAGGTAGGCGGCCAGCAGGCCGATGGCTCCGACCGCGACACCGGCGGTCGCCCACGGGTGTTCCTGGGCGTAGTCGCGGGTGGCGATTCCGGTTTCCCGGGTTTTCACTTTGACTTCTTCGTAGGCATCGCTGATCAGGCTGCGGGAATGCTTGAGCGCATTCTCGGCGTTGCTCTTGAGCGCCTTGAGGGTCTTGCGCGATTCGTCGGTCGCATCGTCCTTGAGGCTTTCCAGGGATTTGAGCAGGCTTTCGATCTCGGCTTCCATACTTTCCAGTGAGGCTTTGCGTAACGAGGTGTTGGCCATGTCGGCTCTCCTGCAGGGTAGTGAACGGACTCTGTAGGTTCCGACTGCGGCCGATTCGGAAAGTGCAGAAAATCTGAACTAGCCGTGAGCAATGGCGCCCCAAGTAATAAGAAAAATCACTGCTAGGCTGTAATTCACAGCAAAAAAGGAGAGCGCCATGAGTGATCATCACACCTACAAGAAAGTCGAACTGGTGGGTTCTTCGCCCAACAGCATCGAAGAGGCAATCAACAACGCGCTAGCCGAGGCGCATAAAAGCATCAAGCACCTGGAATGGTTCGAAGTGACCGAAACCCGGGGCCATATCAAGGACGGCAAGGCTGCGCATTTTCAGGTCACCCTCAAGGTCGGCTTCCGGATTGCCAATAGTTAAACGCTTGAGCTAGGCTCTGGAACTTGTGCGCTGGCCGAGTGCCATAGGAAATGGCAAAGCGCTACAACTGTCTTGAGCCTCTGTCAGGCTGGCGTCAACGCCGCCTCTTCTGATCCGACCAGGGAATGCGACCGATGAAAAAACTAGTATTAGCAGCTGCTTTGTTGAGTCTTGCGGGAACAGCCCTTGCCGCCGGCAAGCCGTGCGAGGAGCTTAAAAGCGAGATCGCCGCGAAGATCGACGCCAAGGGCGCCAAGCATTATTCGCTGGAAGTGGTCGACAAAGGCGCGGCGGCGGATGGCAAAGTGGTTGGCACCTGCGAAGCGGGTACCAAGGAGATTGTCTACAAGCGCGGTTGAGCCCCTGTAGATGCGCAAATCAAAAGCCGACGCCAGGGCGTCGGCTTTTTCATGCCTGTCGTTTTAGCCTTGCATCACCTGTGACAGCAGTTCGTAGGAGTGCAGCCGATCGGCGTGCTCGTACAGATCGCAGGTGAAGATCAGCTCGTCGGCGCCGGTCTGTTCGATCAGGACTTCGAGCTTGGCGCGGATTTTCGCCGGGCTGCCGATCATCGCCAGGCCGAGGAAACTCGACACCGCTTCCTTCTCATGGGGCAGCCACAGGCCGTCCATGCTGGTCACCGGCTTGCGCTGAACCAGGCTCTGGCCGCGCATCAGCGCCAGGATCCGCTGATACACCGAGGTCGCCAGGTAGTCGGCCTGTTCATCGCTATCGGCTGCCACCAAAGGCACGCCGAGCATCACGTAGGGCTTGTCGAGCACCGCCGAAGGCTTGAAGTGGTTGCGATAGACGCGAATCGCCTCATGCAGGTAGCGCGGTGCGAAATGCGAGGCGAAGGCGTAAGGCAAGCCCCGTTCCCCGGCCAGTTGCGCGCTGAACAGGCTGGAACCGAGCAGCCACACCGGCACCTGGGTGCCGGTGCCCGGCATTGCGATCACCCGTTGTTCCGGGGTCCGTGGGCCGAGGTAGGCCATCAGTTCGGCAACGTCTTCAGGGAAGTCGTCGGCGCTGCCGGAGCGCTCGCGGCGCAGGGCTCGGGCGGTCATCTGGTCGGAGCCCGGAGCACGGCCCAGGCCGAGGTCGATGCGTCCCGGGTACAGGCTTTCCAGGGTGCCGAACTGTTCGGCGATCACCAGCGGCGCATGGTTGGGCAGCATGACCCCGCCGGAGCCGACGCGAATGGTCGAGGTGCCACCCGCCAGGTAGCCGATCAGTACCGAGGTGGCGGAGCTGGCGATACCGTCCATGTTGTGGTGCTCGGCGACCCAGAAGCGCGTGTAGCCAAGCTTTTCAACGTGCTGCGCCAGGTCCAGGGAGTTGCGCAGGGACTGCCCCGGGCTGCCGTCTTCACGCACGGGCACCAGGTCGAGGGTCGAGAATTTAACAGCGGACAGCGGTTTCATAAGCCTGCTTCTCCTTGAGGGTGCGCAGGCCTTTGTCATGAGCCAAAACCTGCCGAAGTCTGTAAGTCAGATCTATGCAATGTGGGCATATACCCGAGATTCAATAGCCAGAGTGAATTTGTCGGGTAAAGAGCGCCGCTGCACACCGGCTGAACTTTGCCATCAGATCTATCCTCAGAACCCTTAGGCAACAGAAACCAGCATGGTGCGAGCTTTCGCATCGGTTCTTGAGGAGAAAGCGATGAGTATCAAAAAGAAAGCCTCGGCTCATTGGGAAGGTGATCTGAAAACCGGGATCGGCTCGATCTCGACCGAAACCGGGGTATTGCGCGAGGCCCCCTACGGCTTCAAGGCCCGTTTCGAGGGGGGCAAGGGCACCAATCCGGAGGAGTTGATCGGTGCCGCCCATGCGGGGTGCTTCTCCATGGCCTTTTCGATGATTCTCGGCGAGGCCGGGCTCAAGGCGGACAGCATCGACACCCAGGCCGAAGTGACCCTGGATCAGGTCGACGGCGGCTTCGCCATCACGGCGGTGCACCTGATCCTCAAGGCGAAGATCCCCGGCGCCAGCCAGCAGCAGTTCACCGAGTTGAGCAACAAGGCCAAGGAAGGTTGTCCGGTGTCCAAGGTGCTCAACGCCAAGATCAGCCTGGAGGCGACGCTGCTGGGCTGATGGTCTTGCTGGCAAGCCGGGTCCTGCTGCGGTTGGTAGGAGCCGGCTTGCCGGCGAATGCGTCTGTGCGACGCACGAGCACCTGTGGTCGAATACGCGACGGCGGCTTCAGTGCACCCTCGTGCGCGCCGCAGCAAGGGAGCTTTAGATCATGAAACGTTTTGCCTTGGCGGTTGCAAGTTGCGCGCTGGCCACATCGGCCCTCGCCGCCCCCAAGCCTTGTGATGAACTCAAGGCCGAGATCGAAGCCAAGATCCAGGCTCAGGGCGTGCCTTCCTACACCCTGGAAATCGTCACCAACGACGAAGTCCACGACAACAACATGGTGGTCGGCAGCTGTGAGAACGGCACCAAGAAGATCATCTACCAGAAGAACGATCGCTGAGGCCGATCAGGGCACGCAGTTGAACGTGCGTTCCTCGGCGACGATCTTGCCCTTGGCGTCGTACAGCCGGGCGCTGGGGGTGAAGGCCAGGTTGCGCGCCTCCAGGCGATAGCGCTGGCCGGCCTGGAAGTGGTCGTAGCGCAGGCTCAGGTAGCACAGGCGCTCTTGAGGGTCGTTGTTCATGCCCATGCCGCCGCTGAACACTTCGAAGTCGAAGCGCACCATCAATTCGTGGCTGCCGGGGCTGACCTGGAAGTAGCGGCCATCTTTGAGGCGCTGGTTGTCCAGGCGCTCGGCCATGATCAGTTTGCCACCCGGGGTTGGCGTGGCCAGGTCGATCCAGGCCTGTTGCGGATCGACATTGGGCAAGGGGCTGGAACAGGCGCCGAGGGCGGCGAGACTGAGGATGAGTAGTAGCTGGCGCATGACAGTGGCCGATTGAGCGTGGGGAATCCGAGCATAACCCTGATCAACGACCTTGGCAGCCCGCTGGTCGTGTTGCCTGGCATGTTGCGCGACGTCACGGGTGCCTGGCGCAGTGTCGGGCTGGCGAGATAGTCTTGCCGACAGATTTTTTCGGATGACGCACATTGAACAGGCCGCCTTCTTGCCATCGGATACGTGCTGCCCTTTCGCGTGTCCTGCTGCCGATCCTGGTGCTTGGCCTGCTCAGTGGCTGCAGCAGCCTGGGGTACTACGGCCAGCTGGCCAGCGGACAGTTGCAGCTGTTGCGGGCGCGCACCCCGGTGGCCGAGGTGCTGGCAGATCCCACCCGTGACCCGACCCTGCGGGCCCATCTGGCGCAGTCGCAACAGGCCAGGGACTTTGCCAGCCGGCACCTGCACCTGCCGGACAATCGCAGCTACCGGCTGTACGTCGACATCGGCCGGCCCTATGTGGTGTGGAATGTGTTCGCCACGCCGGAGTTTTCCCTGAACCCGCAGACCCACTGCTTTCCCATTGCCGGTTGCGTGGCCTATCGCGGCTATTACAGCCAGGGTGCTGCTCGCGGCGAGGCGGCGCTGCAGCGGCAACAAGGCATGGACGTGGCGATTGGCGGGGTGGAGGCCTATTCGACCCTGGGCTGGTTCGATGACCCGATCATCAGTTCGATGATGCACTGGGGCGATGAACGCCTGGCGACCCTGATCTTCCATGAGCTGGCGCATCAGCGCTTCTATGTGAAGGACGACACCCAGTTCAACGAATCCTTCGCCACCTTCGTCGAGCAAGAAGGCACCCGGCAATGGCGGGCCTACCGTGGGCTGGCGCCCCAGGATAACGCCGACGTGCGCCAGCGCGATCAGTTCATCCAGCTGTTGCTGGACACGCGCCAGCGCCTGGAGCGCTTGTACGCCCTGCCCTTGCCCGCCGAGCAGATGCGCCAGCGCAAGGCGCAGGCCTTCGACAGGTTGCGCCGGGATTACCGGCAGATACGCGACAGTCAGTGGGCCGGTTCCAAGCGCTATGACGCCTGGATCGACCAGCCGCTGAACAACGCCCGGTTGCTGCCCTTTGGCCTGTATGACCAGTGGGTGCCGGCGTTTGCCGCGCTGTTCAAGCAGGTCGATAGAGACTGGCCGAGGTTCTTCCTTGCGGTGGAGAAGCTGGGGCGCCTGCCGGCCGAACAGCGCAAGGCCGATTTGCTGAAGCTGCAGACGGCCTTCGCCGAGCAGCCGGCACCTGCACCGGACCTCTAGCCGCCGGCCGGCGAGCCTCAGCCCTAGCGCCGCAAAAACGCCTGATGCAACTCGGCCAGTGTCTCAAAGTGATAGGCCGGCGCCTCGGCACTCAACTCCTCGCGGCTGCCAAAGCCATAGCTCACCGCCGCCGCGTCCAGGCCGTTGCGCCGGGCACCGATCAGGTCGTGCTTGCGGTCGCCGATCATCAGGGTGGTGGCCGGGTCGAGTTGTTCCTGCTCCAGCAAATGCGCGATCAGTTCGACCTTGTCAGTGCGGGTACCGTCCAGTTCGCTGCCGTAGATCACCTTGAAGTGCTTGGCGAAGTCGAAGTGGCGGGCGATTTCCCGGGCGAAGATCCAGGGTTTGGAGGTCGCGATGTACAGCTGCCGCCCTTGTCCGCCGAGGGTTTCAAGCAGCGGCATGACACCGTCGAAAACCCGGTTCTCATACAGGCCGGTGACCTTGAAACGTTCGCGATAGAAATTCAGCGCCTCCCAGGCCCGGGCCTCGTCGAAGCCGTAGAACTGCATGAAGGCCTGCAGCAGCGGCGGGCCGATGAAGTGTTCCAGCTTGCTCAGGTCCGGCTCGTCGATACCCAGCTGGCCCAGGGCGAACTGGATCGAGCGGGTGATGCCCTCGCGAGGGTCGGTAAGGGTGCCATCGAGGTCGAACAGTACGTTTTGGTAATGCATGGGAATTCCAGGGCAGTGCAAGGGTTGATCAGGGCCGGTCGTAGCCTTCGGCCAGGTGCAGGTCCTTGAGTTTCACGTAGTTGGCGGCGCTGTAGGTGAAGAACGCCCGCTCCTTGTCGGTCAGCGGGCGCGCCTGCTTCACCGGGCTGCCGACATACAGGAAGCCGCTTTCCAGGCGCTTGCCCGGTGGCACCAGGCTACCGGCGCCGACTATCACTTCGTCTTCCACCACCGCACCGTCCATGACGATGCTGCCCATGCCGATCAGTACCCGGTTGCCGATGCTGCAGCCGTGGAGCATGACTTTGTGGGCGATGGTCACGTCGTCGCCGATCAGCAGCGGGAAGCCCTCGGGGTTGAACGGGCCGGCGTGGGTGATGTGCAGCACGCTGGCGTCCTGCACGCTGGTGCGCGCGCCGATGCGGATGCGGTGCATGTCGCCGCGGATCACCGTCAGGGGCCAGACCGAGCTGTCGGCGCCGATTTGCACGTCGCCGATGACCACCGCCGAGTGGTCGACAAAGGCTCGCTCGCCCAGGCGTGGGGTTACGCCCTGGTATGTTCTTATCGCGTTCATGGACAGTCCTGTGGCCGCTTTGCGCGCCGAAGGTAATTGGAGAGGGTGGTCATTTGTTGGATAAAAGCGTCGAAAATTCAGGAATTACCGGGATAAAACGGCTTTTTTGGCTAAAATGTCAATAATCTGGCATAGTGGCTGGCCGTCTCTGGAAAAGGAGTGTGTTTATGACTACCTTGCGTTTCAGATCCTCTGCAAGCAAGGCAGGAAATAAAGCGGCTGTTGAAACCCGTGAATCGATCGCCGCCCATGTCGCGGTCTATCTTCATCGCGGCGGACAGATTCAGAAGATCGCCAGAGGCATCAGCGGTCTACCCAAGAACGGCTCCTGGAATGCAAACAGGAGACGAAAATAATTTCCGGAGGGGGCTTGCGCCCCCTCGCTGTTTCTTGCTGCTCTATTAAACCTCTACCCAGACGCAATCTACAGGTGAATGCCTTGAGCTCCAGCAATCCCCTCCTGCAGGACTTCGACCTGCCGCCCTATTCCGCCATCCGTCCCGAGCATGTCCAGCCTGCCATCGAGACCCTGCTGGCCGACAACCGCGCGGCGATCGCGCAACTGCTTGAGCAGCAACAGGGCACGCCGACCTGGCAGGGCCTGGTACTGGCACTGGACGAACTGGGTGCCCGCCTGGGACGCGCGTGGAGCCCGGTGAGCCACCTGAACGCCGTGTGCAACAGCCCCGAGCTGCGCAGCGCCTACGAGGCTTGCCTGCCCATGCTGTCCGAGTACTGGACCGAGCAGGGGCAGAACCGCGAGCTCTTCAAGGCTTACGAGGCCCTGGCGAACAGCCCCGAGGCCGCGGGTTTCGATGTGGCGCAAAAGACCATTCTCGAACACACCCTGCGGGATTTCCGCTTGTCCGGCATCGACCTGCCGGCGGACCAGCAGCAGCGCTATGGCGAAATCCAGATGAAGCTGTCCGAGCTGGGCAGCCGTTTCTCCAACCAGTTGCTGGACGCCACCCAGGCCTGGACCAAGCACATCACCGATGAGGCGGCCCTGGCCGGCCTGACCGACTCGGCCAAGGCTCAGATGGCCGCCGCGGCCCAGGCCAAGGGCCTGGAAGGCTGGCTGATCACTCTGGAGTTCCCCAGCTACTACGCGGTAATGACCTACGCCCAGGACCGTGCCCTGCGTGAAGAGGTCTATGCCGCCTACTGCACCCGGGCGTCGGATCAAGGCCCCAACGCTGGTCAGAACGATAACGGCCCGGTGATGGAAGAGATCCTCGACCTGCGTCAGGAACTGGCCAGGCTCCTGGGCTTTGCCAGCTTTTCCGAACTCAGCCTGGCCACCAAGATGGCCGAGTCCAGCGATCAGGTGCTGAGTTTCCTGCGGGACCTGGCCAAGCGCAGCAAACCGTTCGCCGCCCGGGACCTGGAGCAGCTCAAGGCCTATGCCGCCGAACAGGGCTGCCCCGACCTGCAAAGCTGGGACAGCGGTTTCTATGGCGAGAAGCTGCGCGAGCAGCGTTACAGCGTTTCCCAGGAAGCCTTGCGCGCCTATTTCCCCATCGACAAGGTGCTCACCGGCCTGTTCGCCATCGTCCAGCGCCTGTACGGCATCGAGATCGCCGAGCAGCAAGGCTTCGACAGCTGGCACCCGGACGTGCGCCTGTTCGAGATCAAGGAAAACGGCCAGCACGTCGGTCGCTTCTTCTTCGACCTCTATGCCCGTGCCAACAAGCGTGGCGGTGCCTGGATGGACGGCGCCCGTGATCGTCGCCGCACCCTTGGCGGTGAGTTGCAGAGTCCGGTGGCCAACCTGGTGTGCAACTTCACTCCGGCCGACAGCGGCAAGCCTGCGCTGCTGACCCACGACGAAGTCACCACCCTGTTCCACGAATTCGGCCATGGCCTGCACCACCTGCTGACCCGGGTCGAGCATGCCGGAGTTTCCGGGATCAATGGCGTGGCCTGGGACGCGGTGGAGCTGCCGAGCCAGTTCATGGAAAACTGGTGCTGGGAGCCCGAAGGCCTGGCGCTGATCTCCGGCCACTACGAAACCGGCGAGCCGCTGCCCCAGGATCTGCTGCAGAAGATGCTGGCGGCGAAGAACTTCCAGTCCGGGCTGATGATGGTGCGCCAGCTGGAGTTCTCGCTGTTCGACTTCGAACTGCATGCCACCCATGGCGACGGCCGCAGCGTGCTGCAGGTGCTGGAAACCGTGCGCGACGAGGTTTCGGTGATGCGTCCGCCGGCCTACAACCGCTTCCCCAACAGCTTTGCGCACATTTTCGCCGGCGGTTATGCCGCGGGTTACTACAGCTACAAGTGGGCAGAAGTGCTGTCGGCCGACGCCTTCTCCAGGTTCGAGGAAGACGGTGTGCTCAACCCGGACACTGGGCGTGCGTTCCGCGAGGCGATCCTGGCCCGTGGCGGTTCCCAGGAGCCGATGGTGCTGTTCGTCGATTTCCGCGGACGGGCGCCGTCGATTGACGCACTCTTGCGCCATAGCGGCCTCAGCGAGGACGCGGCAGCATGAGTGATGCACCCGTGAAGACCAAGAAACGCTTTATCGCCGGGGCGGTGTGCCCGGCGTGCAGTGAGCAGGACAAGCTGATGATGTGGAGCGAGGACGACGTACCCCATCGCGAATGCGTGGCCTGTGGCTATGCCGACACCCTCAACGCCCAGGGGCTGTCGGTGCCCAAGGAACTGGGAACCCGGGTCAACCACGCGGCCCCCAAGGCCGCCGACACCAAGGTGCAATCGGTGCAGTTTTTCCCCAACCCCAAGTTGAAGAAAAAAACCGACTGACCAGGCAGTAAAAAGCCGGCTCCCCCGCGGGAGCCGGCTTGCCGGCGAAGCGATTCGCCACCCTTCCCTTGCCACCTGCGCTTTCGCGAGCAAGCTCGCTCCTACAGAGGGTGCGGTGCTTAGTGGCTCAGCGGCTTGGTCGCGCCCACTGTTTCGAACCAGCTCTTCACCGAACAGGTGGCGAACACGCTGGTGCTGCAGTCGCCATTGGCCAGCGCGGTGCGCAACTTGTCGACATCAGCCTGCATCATGTAGCGAATGCCGTCCTTGAAGTGGGAACTGTCGCCAAATCCGCCCTGCGTCATTTCATTCAGTGCTTCCTCTTTGCTCCAACCCTGGACCACCACTCGATACATGGCCGACATCAAGCCGGTGCGGTCCGAGCCATGTTTGCAGTGCATCAGCACCGGGCCCTGGGCTTCGGCGCTCTGGATGGCGCGCAGGGCCTTGAGCACGTCGGCGTCATCCACATGGTTGGTGCGGTAGGGCAACTGCACCTGGTTGATGCCCGGACTCGACAGCCAGTTGGAGTCGGACTCCGGAAGGAAGTTGATCACGGTCCCGACCTTGAGTTTTTCCAGCAGGGGCACCGCACCCTTGTCCGGCAGGGCGCTGCGGTACAGGGTCGGCGACATCTGATACAGGTTGTATTGCTTTTCCACCGGTTGGGCCCATTGCTCCGGGCGATTGGCGGGAGTATCGGCAGCCTGGGCCTGCGGTCCGGCGATCAGTGCCAGCAGCGACAGACAAAGTGCAGGAATGAAGCGGGTTCTGGACATGTGAGGGTCACTGATTGAGGGCATTGAATGTCATGCAGTGTCCGCTGCGTTCGGTCAAAGCCCTGTGAGCCCGCTGTCAAAGAAATGTGAAGCTGATGGGCCACATCCGGCCGCTTGCGATCTTTTTCCGCCTGAAACGATTCATCCAGATGCTTAGCCTGCTACCATTTGTAACCAAAGTTTGCTGATGTGTTCATCCACCGGGCCCGGCCCGGCTTTTTGCGTTGCCCAAACATAAAGTCGCGCCATGACGCGGCTGACCAATCCATCAATGCCTGATGAGGTGCACCGATGTCCGATCAAGATCGAGACAACCCGCGGCGTGAGTTCTTGCGTAAATCCCTGACCTTGATCCCCGTGGTCACTGTTGCCAGTACCGGCCTGGGCAGTTCCATGCTGGCGGCGGCCCCCGAGGCGGTCGCCCCCGCCAGGCCGGCGTCGGCCAAGCTGCCCAGCGCCAGCCTGAGCTATGAGCCGAGCTACTTCAGCGCCGAAGAGTGGGCCTTCATCAAGGCCGCGGTGGAACGCCTGATCCCGGCGGACGAAATGGGGCCAGGTGCCCTGGAAGCCGGGGTGCCGGAGTACATCGACCGACAAATGAACACGCCCTACGCCGCCGGTGCCCTGTGGTACATGCAAGGCCCGTTCAAGGCCGACGCCGCGCCGGAGATGGGCTGGCAGAGCAAGCTGGTGCCCAAGGACATCTATCGCCTGGGCATTGCCGCTGTGGATGCATGGTGCAAAGACCTCAAGGGTCAAGTTTTTGCCGCGCAAGACAGCGCTACCCGAGACGCTTTGCTCAAGCAACTGGAGGCCGGAACCCCGCAATTCGAGGCGGTCCCGGCCAAGCTTTTCTTCAATCTGCTGTTGCAGAACACCAAGGAAGGCTTCTTCAGCGATCCGATCCACGGCGGCAACAAGGGCCTGGTGGGCTGGACCCTGATCGGCTTTCCCGGTGCGCGCGCCGATTTCATGGACTGGGTGGAGCGCAACGAGCAATACCCCTTCCCGGCAGTATCGATTCGCGGCGAGAGGGCTTGAGCATGGCCACAGTGATGAAGAAGGTCGACGCGGTGATCGTCGGTTTCGGCTGGACTGGCGCGATCATGGCCAAGGAGCTGACCGAGGCCGGGCTCAACGTGCTGGCGCTGGAGCGCGGGCCGATGCAGGACACCTACCCCGACGGCAGCTATCCCCAGGTGATCGATGAACTCACCTACAGCGTGCGCAAGAAACTCTTCCAGGACATTTCCAAAGAGACGGTGACCATTCGCCACAGCGTCAACGAGGTAGCGCTACCCAATCGACAACTGGGTGCCTTCCTGCCGGGTAATGGCGTGGGTGGCGCCGGCCTGCACTGGTCCGGGGTGCACTTTCGGGTCGATCCCATCGAGCTGCGCATGCGCAGCCACTACGAAGAACGCTACGGCAAGGCCTTCATCCCCAAGGACATGACCATCCAGGACTTCGGCGTCAGTTATGAAGAGCTGGAGCCGTTCTTCGACTTCGCCGAAAAGGTCTTCGGCACCTCGGGCCAGGCCTGGACCGTGAAAGGCCAGCGGGTGGGCGAAGGTAAAGGCGGCAACCCCTATGCCCCGGATCGTTCGGACCACTTCCCGCTGGAGTCGCAGAAGAACACCTATTCCGCACAGCTGTTTCAGAAAGCCGCCAATGAAGTGGGCTACAAACCCTACAACCTGCCGTCGGCCAATACCTCGGGGCCTTACACCAATCCCTACGGTGCGCAGATGGGCCCGTGCAACTTCTGCGGATTCTGCAGCGGCTACGTCTGCTACATGTATTCCAAGGCCTCGCCCAACGTGAACATTCTGCCGGCCCTCAAGCCGCTGCCGAATTTCGAGTTGCGCCCCAATTCCCACGTGCTCAAGGTCAACCTCGACAGCAGCAAGACCCGCGCCACCGGCGTCACCTATGTCGATGGCCAGGGCCGCGAGATCGAACAGCCGGCGGACCTGGTGATCCTCGGCGCCTTCCAGTTGCACAACGTGCGGCTGATGCTGCTGTCGGGCATCGGCAAGCCCTACGACCCGATCAGCGGCGAAGGGGTGGTGGGCAGGAACTTCGCCTACCAGAACATGGCCACCATCAAGGCCTATTTCGACAAGGACGTGCACACCAACAACTTCATCGGCGCCGGCGGCAACGGCGTGGCGGTGGACGATTTCAACGCCGACAACTTCGACCATGGGCCCCATGGCTTCGTCGGCGGCTCGCCGATGTGGGTCAACCAGGCCGGCAGCCGGCCGATTGCCGGCACCTCGAACCCGCCGGGCACCCCGGCCTGGGGCAGCGCCTGGAAAAAAGCCACGGCCGACTACTACACCCACCAGGTGTCGATGGACGCCCACGGCGCGCATCAGTCCTACCGTGGCAACTACCTGGATCTGGACCCGGTGTACCGCGATGCCTACGGCATGCCCCTGCTGCGGATGACCTTCGACTGGCAGGAAAATGACATCAAGATGAACCGCTTCATGGTCGAGAAGATGGGCAAGATTGCCGAGGCGATGAACCCCAAGGCCATCGCCCGGCTGGGCAAGCAGGTGGGGGAGCGCTTCAACACCGCGTCCTACCAGACCACCCACCTGAACGGTGGCGCGATCATGGGCACCGACCCCAAGACCAGCGCCCTGAACCGCTACTTGCAGAGCTGGGACGTGCACAACGTCTTCGTTCCCGGGGCTTCGGCCTTCCCTCAGGGCCTGGGCTACAACCCCACCGGCCTGGTGGCGGCGCTGACCTACTGGTCGGCCCGGGCGATCCGCGAGCAGTACCTGAAGAACCCCGGCCCGCTGGTGCAGGCATAAGGAGCGATGACCATGAAAGCACTCGTTATCGCCACCCTGGCCCTGCTGGGCAGCGCCTCTGCCAGCGCCGCCGAAGTGGATCAGCAGGCCCTGGTGCAACAGGGCGAATACCTGGCCCGCGCCGGTGACTGCGTGGCCTGCCACACCGCCAAGGACGGCAAGCCGTTCGCCGGCGGCCTGCCCATGGAAACCCCCATTGGCGTGATCTATTCCACCAACATCACCCCGGACAAGACCGGCATCGGCGACTACAGCTTCGAGGACTTCGACCAGGCCGTGCGCCACGGCGTAGCCAAGGGCGGCAGTACCCTGTACCCGGCCATGCCCTTCCCCTCCTATGCCCGGGTCAGCGACGCCGACATGCGGGCGCTCTACGCCTACTTCATGCAAGGCGTGGCCCCGGTGGCCAGGGACAACCAGGACAGCGACATTCCCTGGCCCCTGAGCATGCGCTGGCCGTTGGCGATCTGGCGCTGGATGTTCGCCCCCAGTGTGGAGACTTCGACGGTCGCCGCTGGCAGTGATCCTGTCATCAGTCGTGGCGCCTACCTGGTGGAAGGCCTTGGCCACTGTGGCGCCTGCCACACGCCACGGGCCCTGACCATGCAGGAAAAGGCCCTGAGCGCCAGCGATGGCAGTGCTTTCCTTGCCGGCAGCGCGCCGCTGGAAGGCTGGATCGCCAAGAACCTGCGGGGCGATCACCAGGACGGCCTGGGCAGTTGGAGCGAAGAACAACTGGTGCAGTTCCTCAAGACCGGGCGCAGTGATCGCAGCGCGGTGTTTGGCGGCATGAGCGATGTGGTGGTGCACAGCATGCAGTACATGAGCGAGGCCGACCTGACGGCGATCGCCCGCTACCTCAAGTCGCTGCCGGCCGGTGATCCCAACAACCCGCCGCAGCAGTACGACAAGCAGGTGGCCCAAGCCCTGTGGAAGGGTGACGACAGCAAGCCCGGCGCGGCGGTGTACATCGACAACTGCGCGGCCTGCCATCGCACCGACGGCCACGGCTACACCCGGGTGTTCCCGGCGCTGGCGGGTAATCCGGTGCTGCAGTCGGCGGATGCCACCTCGCTGATCCACATCGTGCTCAAGGGCGGCACGTTGCCGGCCACCCACAGTGCGCCGTCGACCTTCAGCATGCCGCCCTTCGCCTGGCGCCTGTCGGACCAGGAGGTGGCCGACGTGGTCAACTTCATCCGCAGCAGCTGGGGCAACCAAGCCTCGCCAGTCACCCCCGGGAATGTTGCGGCGCTGCGCAATGGCGACCTGCAGAGCACATCCAACGATGATTTGGGGCCGTTCAGCCGTCACTAGCGTCAAGGCCGGCGCCCGCTGCGGGCGTCGGTCCGACGGTGGCTGTTCAGCCTTGGCTGAAGCGCTGGATGCCCAAGCGGCTTTGCAGCTGATAGCCGGCGATGCAGTCCGCCAGCCCGGCGTTCATCAGGTCTTCCCAGCTGGCGGGGAGCAGGCCGATGCCATCGTGGTGGGGGCTCCAGCGCACCTCGGCGAACTTCGGGTCCGCTTCATCGAAGGGCTGCTGGCTGCTCACCGTGGCCTTTTCGATGTCCTGGGTGCACAGCTCGAATTCACAGGCCAGGCCCCAGAGCTGGCCATCAGGGGCCCTGACTATGATCAGGTCGGCACCTTGTTCGTAGCTGGGGAGGTAGGCATCTGCCGCGTAGAAGATCTTTTCCAGCGTGCCGGGCGTCCTGGGCATATTTGCGCTCCTGTTCTTTGAGCCTGCCTTATACCCTAACGCGGCAAATCGGTAGGAGCCGGCTTGCCGGCGAAGGTGCGGTACGGCCTGCGTCGGGCGGGGAAGGTTCGCTTGCGCGGTGGGGTTTCGGTCCGGCGGTGCTGGCAAGATAAATCCGACTCCATTACTGTATGCCCATACAGTAATGGAGCGCTCCCATGTTCACTCCCCTGCCTCCCCGTGGTCGTGGTACCGCGAGCAATCCGCACAACCGTTTCGCGCCCAAGCGTTCGGTGGCCGAGGACGACGGCTGGTACCAGGAGGTGCCGCTGACCCAGGGCACCGAAGTGCGTTTTGAGACGGCGAAATCCATCATCACCCGCAACAGTTCGCCGGACCTGCCCTTCGATCGTTCGATCAACCCCTATCGCGGCTGCGAGCATGGTTGCATCTACTGCTATGCGCGACCCAGCCACGCTTACTGGGACCTGTCGCCGGGGCTGGACTTTGAAACCAAGCTGATCGCCAAGAGCAACGCCGCCGCCCTGCTGGAGCAGCAGTTGTCCAAGCCCGGTTATCGCTGCGCGCCGATCAACCTGGGGTCCAACACCGATCCCTATCAGCCCATCGAGCGCGAGCAGAAACTGACCCGGCGCACCCTGGAAGTGCTGCTGCGCTATCGGCACCCGGTGACCATCGTCACCAAGGGGTCGCTGATCCTGCGGGACCTGGACCTGTTGGCCGAACTGGCCCGGCAGCGGCTGGTGGCGGTGATGATCAGCCTGACCACCCTGGACGATGAGTTGAAGCGCATTCTCGAACCCCGGGCGGCGGCGCCCAAGGCGCGATTGCGGGCGATCCGGGTGATGCGTGAAGCAGGTATTCCGGTCGGGGTGCTGTGTTCACCGATGATCCCGATGATCAACGACAGCGAGCTGGAAAGCCTGCTTGCCGAGGCCCATGCCGCCGGGGCGCAAAGTGCGGCCTACATGATGCTGCGGCTGCCCCTGGAAGTGGCGCCGCTGTTCGAGGAATGGCTGGCGGCGCATTACCCGCAGCGCGCCGCCCACGTGTTCAGCCTGATCCGCCAGAGCCGCGGCGGTGAGCTGTATGACAGTCGTTTTGGCAGCCGCATGCGCGGCGAGGGACCTTTCGCCGAGTTGCTGGCCCAGCGTTTTGCCAAGGCTCTCAAGCGTCTGGGGCTCAATCGCCGCGAGGGGTTCGATCTCGACTGTTCGGCCTTCTGTCCGCCGGGCGGACAGATGTCGTTGCTGTGAACGACGTTGGCCTATCGTTGAGTGACCCAGTGGTCGCGGGTGGCGGCTCGGTTATTTCTTAATCGATTACTGGCGTCGTGCCGGATAATTCTGGAAAATTCACCAAATCCGACAGAGAGGCTGAATCATGAGTGACAAAGATAAACAGCCGTTGGCTGCGTCGGCTCCGGCACCCACCGAGGTTGGCGAAACCGCCGATGCAGCGCTGCAGCATATCGTTGACGGCTTTTTGCATTTTCATCATGAAGTCTTCCCGCAGCAGGAAGAGTTGTTCAAGAAACTGGCCACGGCCCAGCGGCCGAGGGCGATGTTCATTGCCTGTGCCGATTCGCGCATCGTTCCCGAACTCATCACCCAAAGCTCCCCGGGCGACCTGTTCGTGACCCGCAACGTGGGTAACGTGGTGCCGCCTTACGGGCAGATGAACGGTGGTGTGTCGACGGCGATCGAGTACGCGGTGCTGGCCCTGGGTGTGCATCACATTATCGTCTGCGGGCATTCGGACTGCGGCGCCATGCGCGCGGTGCTCAACCCCCAGAGCCTGGAGAAGATGCCCACGGTCAAGGCCTGGCTGCGCCATGCCGAAGTGGCGCGGACCATGGTCCACGAGAACTGCGATTGCGCCGACGAGTCCTCCAGCATGCATGTGCTGACCGAAGAGAACGTCATCGCCCAGTTGCAGCACCTGCGCACCCACCCTTCCGTGGCCTCGCGCATGGCCAACGGCCAGTTGTTCATCCATGGCTGGGTCTATGACATCGAAACCAGCTCGATCAAGGCCTATGACGCGGACAAGGGCTGTTTCCTGCCGCTCGATGGCAGCCACCCGATCCCGGTTGCCACGCCCAAAGCGCGTTTCTAAATTCCCTTGAGTGCTAGCAGCCAGGGCCGCCGTTTGGTGGCCCTGGCTTGGCCACGCCCGAAGTACAGCCAGGAGCAGGGTGCACGCTGCCCTGCCTTGGCAACTGCTGGTAGGCGGGAGTCGGGCCGGCTGCGCCAGGGGCTTGCGGCTGCTGATCGAAACACGGGGAGTGAAGCGGCGCCTGGAAGGCTGGTCGAGCACCACGGGTGGGCACTGCAGGGCAAGAGGCTGGACCGAAGGTTGGGCGCGCGGCGCTCGCAGAGGGCCGGCCCTTCGCCACAAGGCTCGTTGCGAGCCTTGCTGGCGAGGCGTGGGTCAGGCGGCGGGCTGGTCCAGTTCCAGTTCCACGCCCAGTTGGCGCGACAGGCAGGGCCAGCGTTTCCAGGCGGCCTCGGTATCCGGGCTGCTGAGCTTCTCGCGGTAGGCTTCGACTGACTCCAGGGCGAAGCTCTCTTCGTTGAGCATCGCGTCGACTGCGTGGTGCACCGCTTCGTCCAGCTGGTTGGCGAAGGTTTCGCCGATCAGTTGGTGGGCGATGAGGTTGGCGACTGTCATGTCCAGGGGGATCAGCGGACGGCCGAAATGCTTGATGTACAGGTCGTTGACTTCCTCCACCAGGCGCAGGGCCAGGTAGGCTTCGTCCAGCAGGCTGTCGAGGCCGACGTGGCCGTCCATGATGGCCGGCGGCTGGAGGAAGAATTGCTCGGCGATCTTCAGTACAGGCTTGATCTGCGACTCGATGCCGGCTTCGCGGGCCACCGCGTTGGCGGCGTCCAGCAGGTCCGGAACCTGGTCGATGTAGGCGCTGACGAAACGGGTCAGGACGCCCTTGGCGTCGACTTCGGGCAGCTGGATGGAGGGGTGCAGGTGAGGCAGTTGCGTTTCCAGCTGACGGGCCAGGAGGCCCGTGCTGGCTTCGTGTTGCTGGGCCAGCTGGATCTGCTCGCGCAATGCGACGGTGTTCATGAAAACTCCAGGGACAAGGACATGAATAGGGAGCACATAAGTTAGCGTGCTTACAAAAGCGGTTAAGACGCATTTGTCATAATTATTTCATGCTTAGTCATCGCGGTTATATCGCTGTATTCGCCCCTGCTCCCTACCCCTTTTCCGCCGTGGCCTGCAAAGCCCTTCCCCGGCGTTTCAAGTGATTTATGCCAGCGCGTTGCGAGGTGAGAGCCGCTGTCTATACTCGCCAATGAATGAAGTTAGCTGATGACGCTCGACTGCAGACGCAGCGAGGCCCCGGCCGGTTTAAGTTCGTAGTCTAGGCAGCCGCTCCCTTGCCGCAGGTGTTGAGCCTCCGGGATAACAAGAACGATAAGGGGAACCCGCAATGATGCGACATCCACATGTCTGGATGGGCCTGCTGTTGTGGTCGGTATTCAGCCAGGCGCAAGCCGCCTGGACGGTGAACATGACGCCAGGGGCTACCGAGATAAGCCACGCGGTATTCGACCTGCACATGACCATCTTCTGGATCTGTGTGGTGATCGGGATCATCGTCTTCGGCGCGATGTTCTGGTCGATGATCGTGCACCGTCGCTCCACCGGCCAGGTCCCGGCCCGTTTCCACGAAAGCACCACGGTGGAAATCCTCTGGACCATCATTCCCTTCCTGATCCTGGTGGCCATGGCCGTGCCCGCCACGGCGACGCTGATCAAGATGTACGACACCAGCGAGCCGGATGTGGACATCCAGATCACCGGCTACCAGTGGAAGTGGCACTACAAGTACCTGGGCCAGGATGTGGAGTTCTTCAGTAACCTGGCCACTCCCGCCGAGCAGATCCACAACAAGACCGCCAAGGGCGAGCACTACCTGTTGGAAGTCGACCAGCCGCTGGTGCTGCCGGTGGGGGCCAAGGTGCGCTTTTTGGTGACCGCCGCCGACGTCATCCACTCCTGGTGGGTGCCGGCCTTCGCGGTCAAGCGTGATGCCATCCCCGGCTTCGTCAACGAGGCCTGGACCCGGGTCGACAAGCCCGGCATCTATCGCGGCCAGTGCGCCGAGCTGTGCGGCAAGGACCACGGCTTCATGCCGATCGTGGTCGACGTCAAGAGCCAGGCCGACTACGACACCTGGCTCGGCGAACGCAAGGCCGAGGCGGCCAAGCTCAAGGAGCTGACCAGCAAGGAATGGACCCTCGACGAACTGGTGGCCCGTGGCGACAAGATCTACCACACCACTTGCGTCGCCTGTCACCAGGCCGAGGGCCAGGGCCTGCCACCGATGTTCCCGGCGCTCAAGGGGTCGAAGATCGCCACCGGTCCCAAGGAAGCTCACCTGAGCCTGGTGTTCCACGGCAAGCCGGGCACCGCCATGGCGGCTTTCGGCAAGCAGCTCTCGGAAGTCGACATCGCCGCCGTGGTCACCTACGAACGCAACGCCTGGGGCAACAACAAGGGCGACATGGTGACGCCCAAGGATGTCCTGGCGCTGAAACAGGCGGAAAGCAAATGAGCCGGTTAATCGAGTATTTGCGCAAGCGGTCGCGGCACGTCGCTGCCGATCATCCCGTCCATTCGCTCGCAGGAGACAGGACATGAGTGCTGTGATCGATGACCACGGCCACGCCGGCCATGATGACCACGCCCATGGTCCCGCCAAGGGCCTGATGCGCTGGGTGCTGACCACCAACCACAAGGACATCGGCACCCTGTACCTGTGGTTCAGCTTCTGCATGTTTCTCCTTGGCGGTTCGTTCGCCATGGTGATCCGTGCCGAACTGTTCCAGCCCGGGCTGCAGATCGTCGAGCCGGCATTCTTCAACCAGATGACCACCATGCACGGCCTGGTGATGGTCTTCGGCGCGGTGATGCCGGCCTTCGTCGGCCTGGCCAACTGGATGATCCCGCTGATGATCGGCGCCCCGGACATGGCCCTGCCGCGGATGAACAACTTCAGCTTCTGGCTGCTGCCGGCGGCCTTCCTGCTGCTGGTGTCGACCCTGTTCATGCCCGGCGGCGGGCCGAACTTCGGTTGGACCTTCTACGCCCCGCTGTCCACCACCTACGCCCCGGAAAGCGTGACCTTCTTCATCTTTGCCATTCACCTGATGGGCATCAGCTCGATCATGGGCGCGATCAACGTGATCGCCACCATCCTCAACCTGCGTGCCCCGGGCATGACCCTGATGAAGATGCCGCTGTTCGTCTGGACCTGGCTGATCACCGCGTTCCTGCTGATTGCGGTGATGCCGGTGCTGGCCGGCTGCGTGACCATGATGCTGATGGACATCCACTTCGGCACCAGCTTCTTCAGTGCCGCCGGCGGCGGTGACCCGGTCTTGTTCCAGCACGTGTTCTGGTTCTTCGGCCACCCCGAGGTGTACATCATGATCCTGCCGGCCTTCGGCGCCGTCAGCTCGATCATTCCGACCTTCAGCCGCAAGCCGCTGTTCGGCTACACCTCGATGGTCTACGCCACCGGGGCGATCGCCTTCCTGTCGTTCATCGTCTGGGCGCACCACATGTTCGTGGTCGGCATCCCGCTGGTGGGCGAGCTGTTCTTCATGTACGCCACCCTGCTGATCGCCGTGCCCACCGGGGTCAAGGTGTTCAACTGGGTGAGCACCATGTGGCAGGGTTCGCTGACCTTCGAGACGCCGATGCTGTTCGCCGTGGCCTTCGTCATTCTGTTCACCATCGGCGGCTTCTCCGGGCTGATGCTGGCCATCGCCCCGGCGGACTTCCAGTACCAGGACACCTACTTCGTGGTGGCCCACTTCCACTACGTGCTGGTGCCGGGAGCGATCTTCGGGATCTTCGCCTCGGCCTATTACTGGCTGCCCAAGTGGACCGGGCACATGTACGACGAAACCCTGGGCAAGCTGCATTTCTGGCTGTCCTTCGTCGGCATGAACATGGCGTTCTTCCCCATGCATTTCGTCGGGCTGGCGGGCATGCCACGGCGGATTCCGGACTACAACCTGCAGTTCGCCGACTTCAACATGGTGTCCTCCATCGGCGCCTTCACCTTCGGCGCCACGCAGATCTTCTTCCTGTTCATCGTCATCAAGTGCATTCGCGGTGGCAAACCGGCCCCGGCCAAGCCGTGGGAAGGTGCCGAGGGCCTGGAGTGGAGCATCCCTTCGCCGGCGCCGTACCACACCTTTGTCACCCCACCGGAAGTGAAATGAACCGCTGGGCTGTAGGAGCGAGCTCGCTCGCGAAGGCGCCAGAACCTGGTGCCCGGTTCGCCGGCAAGCCGGCTCCTACAGATTAGGGAGGAGGTTGAGATGGCCGAAGTCTCGCTGAAGAAACTGGTGACCCGCCTGTTGCTGGTGGTGGCGGCGATGTTCGTCTTCGGTTTTGCCCTGGTGCCGATCTACGACGTGATGTGCAAGGCCCTGGGCATCAATGGCAAGACCGGAGGGCAGTACGCGGACCAGAGCCAGCAGGTGGATGAGTCGCGCCAGGTGCGGGTGCAGTTCCTGTCCACCAACGCCATCGACATGGTCTGGGATTTCTACCCCAAGGCCGATGACATCGTGGTCCATCCGGGGGCGGTGAACGAGATGATCTTCATCGCCCGCAACCCCAGTGATCACCCGATGAGCGCTCAGGCCATCCCGAGCATTTCCCCCAGCAGCGCGGCCATGTACTTCCACAAGACCGAGTGTTTCTGCTTCACCCAGCAGGTGCTGCAGCCCGGGGAGAAGATCGAGATGCCGGTGCGTTTCATCGTTGACCGCGACATGCCCAAGGATGTGAAGCACCTGACGCTGGCTTACACGCTGTTCGATATCACCGCGCGTCATCCACCCGTGGCGGCGACCGCCAAGACCGGTGGATAGACGATCTGGCGTGCCCGATAAGGAGAACGACCCATGGCGACTCATGAGCACTATTACGTTCCGGCCCAGAGCAAGTGGCCGATCATCGCGACGGTGGGCATGTTCGTCACCGTGTTCGGCCTGGCGACCTGGTTCAACGATCTGAAGGCGGCGCGCCCGGAATCCCACGGGCCACTGATCTTTTTCGTCGGCGGCCTGCTGCTGGCCTACATGCTGTTCGGCTGGTTCGGCGCGGTGGTCAAGGAAAGTCGCGCCGGGCTGTACAGCGCCCAGCTCGATCGCTCGTTCCGCTGGGGCATGAGCTGGTTCATCTTCTCCGAAGTGATGTTCTTCATGGCCTTCTTCGGTGCGCTGTTCTATGTGCGGCACCTGTCCGGGCCCTGGCTCGGCGGTGAGGGGCACAAGGGCATCGCCCATATGCTCTGGCCGAACTTCGAGTTCGTCTGGCCGTTGCTCGACAACCCCGACCCGAAACTCTTTCCATCGCCCAAGGGCACCATCAGCCCCTGGGGCCTGCCGCTGCTCAACACCGTGCTGCTGGTCAGTTCCAGCGTCACCGTGACCATCGCCCACCATGCCCTGAAGAAAGGCCATCGCGGTGCGCTGAAGATCTGGCTGGCGCTGACCGTGCTGCTGGGCTGCGCCTTCCTCGGCTTCCAGGCCGAGGAATACATCCACGCCTATCACGAACTGGGGCTGACCCTGGGCTCGGGGATCTACGGCGCGACCTTCTTCATGCTCACCGGGTTCCACGGGGCCCACGTGACCATCGGCACCTTGATCCTGTTCGTGATGCTGATGCGCATCCTGCGCGGGCATTTCGACGCCGAGCATCAGTTCGGCTTCGAGGCGGCCAGCTGGTACTGGCACTTCGTCGATGTGGTGTGGATCGGCCTGTTCGTCTTCGTCTACGTGCTCTGAGGCGCTGTTCAGGAGTTGCTGCGCCCTACCAGGGCGCGTGGGACACCAGTTGGCCGCTGAAGAAACCCCAGGCGATCAGGCCCACGGTGATCGCGGCCAGGCACACCCGAACACTCAGGGCGGTCACCAGGCGCTTGGATTGGCTGTCGTCCTTGACCAGAAAGAACAGGCCGCTGAACAGGCTGATCACCGTGGCAATCAGCATCAGGACGATGGCTGCTTTGAGCATGGTGGGACTCCGGGGGGAACGCGATGTACAGCAGTATAGCGAGTGGATTTCTCAAGCCTGCGGGCCGCTCATGAAAGGCTTCCGGCCCGGTGTCGTGCCGACCCTGGTGGTGCTGTTGCTGCTGCCGGTGCTGGTTTACCTGGGCTTCTGGCAACTGGGGCGCGGCGAGCAGAAACGCCAGCTGCTGGCCAGTTACGCCGAGCGCCGCGTGGCCCAACCGGTGCCGCTGCTGGAGTTGCTGGGCGCTGAGGATCCGGCCTTTCGCCGACTGCGCCTGTATGGCCATTTCGATGCCGAGCACAGCCTGCTGCTGGACAACCGCCTGCACGACGGCCAGGCCGGAGTCGAGTTGCTGCAACCTTTCCTCGACCAGACCAGCGGGCGCTGGCTGCTGGTCAATCGTGGCTGGCTGCCCTGGCCCGACCGACGCACGCCGCCGGTCTTCAGCGCCCCGGAGCAGAGCCTGAGCCTGGATGCCTGGGTCTACGTTTCTCCGGGAGCGGTGTTCCAACTGCATGCCGATCCGGCTGCTGCGCGCTGGCCGCGGCTGATCACCGCCGTGGCTCCGGAGGCGCTCTGGGCCGAGTTGGGTCGCAGTGGCTTCAATCACGAGGTGCGCCAGGAGTCCGGTCCGGGCGCCTACCTGACAGCTTGGCCGGTGGTGGCCATGGGGCCGGAAAAACACCAGGGCTACGCCGTGCAGTGGTTCGCCATGGCCCTGGCCCTGCTGCTCCTCTATCTCTATTTCGGCTGGCACAACGCACGGGAGAAACGCCATGGGAACGGCCATGAATCCACCCAACATCTCTGACGCCCAGGCGCCGAATCGGCGTCGTGGGCGCTGGCAACTGGTGCTGATCCTGCTGATGGTGATCGGCCCGATGATCCTCGCCACCGGCATGTACAAGCTGCAGTTCTGGGTGCCGGAAAGCCGCAGTTACCACGGCGAGCTGATCGGCAATGGCCAGACCCGGGCGCAGATCGGCGTGCAGGCCGAGGAGGATCGCTGGCAGATCCTGGTCACCGCGCCCAAGGCCTGCGAGGCGGATTGCCAGCAGTTGGTGTACCTGGCGCGGCAGATCCAGGTGGCCCTGGGGCGCGACGCTTCCCGGGCCAGCCATGCCCTGGCCATTGCCCAGCCGCTGAGTGCCGAGTACGAAGCCAGGCTGCAGCGCGAATACCCGCAGTTGCAACGCTATCCCCTGGACCTGGCGACCTTCACCCAGGGCGCCAAGGACAAGGACGCGCCGCAGCTGTGGATAGTCGATCCCCACAGCAACCTGGTGCTGCGCTATGACGCTCGGGTCAAGGGCAAGGACCTGCTCAACGACCTGCGCCACCTGCTGAAACTGTCGAACATCGGATAAGGGCATCGTCATGGCCAAACCTGGATTTCGCCTCGCGTTGTTGGCCACCTTGCTGGCCCTGATCGTGGTGTTGCTTGGCGCCTACACCCGGCTGACCCACGCGGGCCTCGGTTGCCCGGACTGGCCCGGCTGCTACGGCTTTATCAGCGTGCCGCAAAGCGAGGCGCAGCTGGCCCATGCCGAGCGGCACTTTCCCGATACCCCGGTGGAAGCCCACAAGGGCTGGAACGAGATGATCCACCGCTACTTCGCCGGGACCCTGGGGCTGTTGATCGTGCTACTGGCGGCCCGCGCCTGGAGCCATCGCCGGCATCCCGGGCAGCCGCTGAAGCTGCCGCTGTTCCTCCTGGCGGTGGTGTTCGCCCAGGCGGCCTTCGGCATGTGGACGGTGACCCTCAAGCTCTGGCCCCAGGTGGTCACCGCGCACCTGCTGGGGGGCTTTGCCACCTTGAGCCTGCTGTTCCTGCTGACCTTGCGCCTTTCCGGCGTGCTGCCGGCGCTGATCGTGCCGCGGCGCTTGCAGTACTGGGCCACGGCCGCGCTGGTGCTGGTGATCGGGCAGATCGCCCTGGGCGGCTGGGTCAGTTCCAACTATGCGGCGGTGGCCTGTATCGACCTGCCCACCTGTCACGGCCAGTGGTGGCCGAACATGGATTTCGCCAACGGCTTTCACCTGACCCAGCACATCGGCCCCAACTACCTGGGCGGGCAACTGGACAGTGACGCCCGCACCGCCATCCACATGACCCACCGGGTGGGCGCGGTGTTGGTGACCCTGGTGTTGCTGGGCCTGGCCTGGCAACTGCGGCAGACCGGGATGACCCGCCTGGCCGGGCTGGTGTTGCTGGCCCTGGGGGCGCAGATCAGCCTGGGCCTGAGCAACGTACTGTTCCACCTGCCCCTGCCGGTGGCGGTGGCGCACAACGCCGGGGGCGCGGCGCTGCTGCTGACCCTGGTGCTGGTCAACTATCACGCGCGTACCAGCCTGGTGCAGGCCCGGGATCGCCTGCCCCTGGGCTGGCGTCTGAGCCCGCGCAAACAGGTGGCCGGTCCCATCACCATCAAAGGAGAGATGCCATGGCGACTCTGATTGGCGAACGTCAGCAGCCCCGGGCGATCTGGCGTGATTATCTGGAGCTGACCAAACCCAAGGTGGTGGTGTTGATGCTCATCACCTCCCTGGTGGGCATGTTCCTCGCCACCCGCGCCGGGGTGCCGTGGACCGTGCTGGTGTTCGGCAACCTGGGCATTGCCCTGTGCGCGGGTGGCGCGGCGGCGGTGAACCATGTGGTGGACCGGCGCATCGATGCGCTGATGGCCCGGACCCACAAGCGGCCCCTGGCCGAAGGTCGGGTTTCACCCCGGGCCGCCCTGGCGTTCGCCCTGTGCCTGGCCCTGGCCGGGCAGGCCCTGCTGCTGGCCTTCACCAATCCGCTCACGGCCTGGCTGACCCTGGCCTCCCTGCTGGGCTATGCGGTGGTCTACACCGGCTTTCTGAAGCGCGCGACGCCGCAGAACATCGTCATCGGCGGGCTGGCCGGCGCGGCCCCGCCGCTGCTGGGCTGGGTCGCCGCCACCGGGCACCTGAGCGCCGAGCCACTGCTGCTGGTGCTGATTATCTTCGCCTGGACCCCGCCGCACTTCTGGGCCCTGGCCATCCATCGCAAGGAGGAGTACGCCAAGGCCGATATCCCGATGCTGCCGGTGACCCACGGCGAGCATTACACCAAGGTGCACATCCTGCTCTATACCTTCGCCCTGCTGGCGGTGAGCCTGCTGCCTTATGCCATTCACATGAGCGGCATGCTGTACCTGGTGTGCGCCCTGGCCCTGGGCGGACGCTTCCTGCAATGGGCCTGGGTGCTGTACCGTGGCACTCGGCCGCACGCGGCGATCAACACCTTCAAGTACTCTATTTATTACTTGTTCCTGCTGTTCATCGCCCTGCTCGTAGACCACTACCTACTGTTGAACCTATGACTCGAACTCAGAAAACCGTCTTTATTCTCGTTGCCCTGGTGGCCCTGGTGCTGGGGCTGACCGTCAACAAAGTACTGTCCGGCAAGGGTCAGGGGGATCCCACCGCCTTGATCGATGCCGGCATCATCCTCCTGCCCCAGAGCCGCACGCTGCCGGCGCTGAAAATGCTCGACCAGGATGGCCAGCCGGTGGTGATCGATGAGTTGAAGGGCAAATGGTCGCTGCTGTTCTTCGGCTACACCTTCTGCCCGGACATCTGCCCCACCACCCTGGCCCAACTGCGGCAGATCAAGAGCGAGTTGCCCAAGGAGGCGGTGGACAAGCTGCAGGTGATTCTGGTCAGCGTCGATCCCAACCGCGATACGCCGCAGCAGCTCAAGCAGTACCTGGGCTACTTCGATAAGGACTTCAAGGGCCTGACTGCTTCCTCGGTGGAAGACCTGCAGAAGCTCGCGAATGCCGTGAGCATTCCGTTCATTCCGGCGGACACCAGCAAACCCAACTACACCGTGGACCACAGCGGCAACCTGGCGGTGATCGGCCCGGACGGCCGCCAGCGCGGTTTTATCCGCGCGCCGTTGAACAACCAGAAGCTGGTGGCCCAGTTGCCGCTGATGTTGCAGCGCAAATAGCTGCAGGAACCGGCTGCCGGCCAATGCACGAGCTGAAACGAAACGGGGCGCCCAAAGGCGCCCCGTTTGCATTGTGGCAAGCGATCAGAATGCCGGCACGATGGCGCCTTTGTACTTCTCGTTGATGAACTGCTTCACTTCCGGGCTGTGCAGGGCCGCGATCAGTTTCTTCATGGCGTCCGAGTCCTTGTCGTCAGGACGGGCCACCAGGATGTTCACGTAAGGCGAGTCCTTGCCTTCGATCACCAGGGCGTCCTTGGACGGGTCCAGCTTGGCTTCCAGGGCGTAGTTGGTGTTGATCAGGGCCAGGTCGACCTGGGTCAGCACGCGCGGGATGGTGGCGGCTTCCAGTTCACGGAACTTCAGGTCCTTGGGGTTCTCGGTGATGTCCTTGACGGTGGCCAGGATGCTGTTGGAATCCTTGAGCTTGATCAGGCCGGCCTTGTCCAGCAGCAGCAGCGCGCGGCCGCCGTTGGTGGCGTCGTTGGGGATTACCACGGTGGCGCCGCCCGGCAGTTCGGACAGTTGCTTGAACTTGCTGGAGTAGGCGCCCAGGGGCTCCACGTGCACGCCGGCCACGCTCACCAGCTTGGTGCCCTTGGTCTTGTTGAACTCATCCAGGTACGGCTGGTGCTGGAAGAAGTTGGCGTCCAGGCGTTTCTCGGCCACTTGCACGTTGGGCTGCACGTAGTCGGTGAAGACCTTGACCTTCAGGTCCACGCCTTCTTTGGCCAGGGCCGGTTTGACGAATTCCAGGATCTCGGCGTGGGGCACCGGTGTGGCAGCCACGGTCAGGGTTTCGGCGGCGTGCGCGGAGAACGCAGCAACGGCTGCGAAAGCGACGAGTAGTTTTTTCATCGAACAAGCTCCTTGTAAGTCGCCCGACCCCGGGCGCCTGCCGGCCAGGGCCGGCGTTTGCAATTATTTGCGGGAAAAATGCACCACCAGCTTATCGCCGACGGTTTGCAGAACCTGAACCAATACAATCAGCAGCACCACGGTAACCACCATCACATCGTCCTGGAAGCGCTGGTAGCCATAACGGATCGCCAGGTCGCCGAGGCCGCCGGCACCCACGACACCGGCCATGGCGGTGTAGCCGACCAGGGCGATGGCGGTGACCGTGATCGCCGCGATGATACCGGGGCAAGCCTCGGGCAGCAGGGCGTTCATGATGATCTGCCGGGTAGTGGCACCCATGGCCTGGGTGGCCTCGATGATGCCGCGATCCACTTCACGCAGCGCGGTTTCCACCAGACGGGCGAAGAAGGTGGAGGCGCCCACCACCAGCGGCGGGATGGCCCCGGCCACGCCCAGGGAGGTGCCGGTGATGAAGATGGTGGTGGGAATCATCACGATCAGCAGGATGATGAACGGCAGCGAGCGGATGGCGTTGACCACGAAGCCCAGGACCGAATAGACATTTTTCTGTTCCAGCAACTGCTTCGGGCTGCACAGGAACAGCAGCACGCCCAGCGGCAGGCCCACCAGGACGGTGAACAACAGGGACGTGCTGAGCATGACCATGGTGTCGCTGGTCGCCACCCCGATATCGGCCCAGTCAACGTTGTCGAAGTAATGCAGTAAGCCGCTCATTAGCGCAGCACCTCCATGTGGACATCCGCCGCGGTGAAGCGGGCGAAGGCCGCTTCCATGTCACCGCCGGTGATGGCCAGGGTCAGTTGCCCGTAAGGGGTGTCTTTGATGCGGTCGATGCGTCCGGCGAGGATGCTGTAGTCGACCCCGGTCTCCCGGGCCACAGTGCCCAGCAACGGCGCGTAGGTGGCGTCGCCCTGGAAGGTCAGGCGCACGATGCGCCCCGGCACGTGGGCGAAGTCGTCGCGCTGCTCGTTCTCGTCGATCTGCTCGTCTTCCTGGACGAAACGCTTGGTGGTCGGGTGCTTGGGGTGCAGGAACACCTCGGCCACCGGCCCTTGTTCGACGATCCGGCCGGCGTCCATCACCGCCACCTGATCGCAGACGCGACGGATCACGTCCATCTCGTGGGTGATCAGCACGATGGTCAGCTTCAGTTCGCGGTTGATCTCGGCCAGCAGTTGCAGGACCGAGGCGGTGGTCTGCGGATCGAGGGCGCTGGTGGCTTCGTCGCACAGCAGGATTTTCGGCTTGGTGGCCAGGGCGCGGGCGATGCCGACGCGCTGCTTCTGGCCGCCGGACAGTTGCGCCGGGTATTTCCTGGCGTGGTCGGCCAGGCCGACCCGGTCCAGCAACTCGGCGACGCGGCGTTCGATGTCGCTGCGTGACAGTTCACCAGCCAGGGTCAGGGGCAGCGCGACGTTGTCGGCCACGGTCTTGGACGACAGCAGGTTGAAGTGCTGGAAGATCATCCCGACCTGCTGGCGGAAGCGGCGCAGGCCGTTGGCATTCAGTGCGGTGACCTCTTCGCCGTCGACGATGATCTGGCCGCCGCTGGGGTTTTCCAGGCGGTTGATCAGGCGCAGCAGGGTACTTTTGCCCGCCCCGGAATGACCGATCAGGCCGAACACCTGGCCATTCTCGACCCGAAGACTGGTCGGGTGCAGGGCGGGAATATCCTTACCGGCGACCCGGTAGGTTTTATGGACGTTTTGAAACTCGATCACGTAGCGAACCTTGTGGGGCGCGTTAGAAAAGGATCAGCGGTTAGCCGGGCGCGCATTTTAGCCTGTCCGTATAGAGGTTCTTAGCATTTATTTCGCGATCATCCTGCCATTTGGCGATAACGCGATCAAAGGTCATAAAAAAGGAACGCTCGCGGTTTCTCGTCAGTCACTACTCAAGCCACTCGAAAGCCCCAGGTGCCGTGCCTGTGGGCCTGTGTTCACGAAGCCCCGGCGCGCCAGGGATTTCGCCAACGAGGAGTTCTTGCCTGATGAGTACGAAAAAAACCAATGCCCCGAAAAGCCAGATGGCCGGGGCCGATACCCTGGACCGCGGCAACAGCAACCGCAAGTTGCAGAGCCTGGAGCCGTTCCGCTCCGACGCCACGGGCCAGGCCCTGCGGACCAATCAGGGGGTAAAGGTCGCCGACAACCAGAACAGCCTGAAGCTTGGCGCCCGCGGGCCTTCGCTGCTGGAAGACTTCATCATGCGGGAGAAGATCACCCACTTTGACCATGAGCGGATTCCCGAGCGCATCGTCCATGCCCGCGGTGTCGGTGCCCATGGTTACTTCCAGAGCTACGACAATCATTCGGCGTTGACCAAGGCCGGTTTCCTGCGCGACCCGCAGAAGAAGACCCCGGTGTTCGTGCGCTTTTCCACGGTCCAGGGGCCAAGAGGCTCCGGCGATACCGTGCGCGATGTCCGGGGGTTTGCAGTGAAGTTCTTCACCGACGAGGGCAACTTCGATCTGGTGGGCAACAACATGCCGGTGTTTTTCATCCAGGACGCGATCAAGTTCCCCGACTTCGTGCATGCCGTGAAGCCCGAGCCCCATAACGAAATCCCCACCGGCGGCTCGGCCCACGACACCTTCTGGGATTTTGTCTCCCTGCAGCCGGAGTCGGCGCACATGGTGATCTGGGCCATGTCCGACCGGGCCATTCCGAAAAGCCTGCGCAGCATGCAGGGCTTTGGCGTGCACACCTTTCGCCTGATCAACGCCGAGGGAGGCGCAAGCTTCGTCAAGTTCCACTGGCGGCCGACGGTGGGGACCTGTTCCCTGGTCTGGGACGAGGCGCAGAAGCTCGCGGGCAAGGACACCGACTTCCATCGCCGCGACCTGTGGGAGGCCATCGAAACCGGGGATTACCCGGAGTGGGAGTTCGGCGTGCAGATCATCGCCGAAGAGGACGAACACAACTTCGACTTCGACATTCTCGACCCCACCAAACTGATCCCCGAGGAGCTGGTGCCGATCACGCCCCTGGGCAAGATGGTGCTCAACCGCAACCCCGACAATTACTTCGCCGAAACCGAGCAGGTCGCCTTCTGCCCGGGGCACATCGTGCCGGGGATCGACTTCTCCAATGACCCGTTGCTGCAAGGACGGCTGTTTTCCTATACCGATACCCAGATCAGTCGCCTGGGCGGACCGAACTTTCATGAGCTGCCGATCAACCGTCCGCTGACCCCGCTGCACAACGGCCAGCGCGACGCCATGCACCGCAGCACCATCGACAAGGGCCGGGCAGCCTATGAGCCGAACTCCATCGATGGCGGCTGGCCCAAAGAACCCCCGCCGGCGGCCCAGGACGGTGGTTTCGAGAGTTATAACGAGCGCATCGATGCGCACAAGATCCGCCAGCGCAGCGAGTCATTCAGCGACCACTTCTCCCAGGCACGGCTGTTCTTCAAGAGCCTGAGCAAGCACGAGCAGGAACACATCATCGCGGCCTACAGCTTCGAGTTGGGCAAGGTTGAGCGGCCGTGGATCCGTGAGCGGCAAGTGAACGAGATCCTCGCCAACATCGATCTGCACCTGGCCGCTCGCGTGGCCGAGAACCTGGGCTTGGCCGCGCCGAATAAGGCCACTGTGGCAGAGCGCAAGACGTCGCTCACACGTTCGCCGGCCCTGAGCCAGGCGAACCTGCTGCCGGGTCATATCAAAACGAGGAAGGTGGCGATTCTTGCGGCCAACGGCGTTGATGGTGCAGCGATTGACGCGTTGCAGAAGGCTCTCAGGGCCGAAGGGGCACACGCCAAGCTGCTGGGCCCGACCTCGGCGCCAGTGACCACCGCGGATGGTCAGCGCCTGGCGGTGGATGCCTCCATGGAGGGCTTGCCTTCAGTGGCTTTCGACGCGGTGTTCGTGCCGGGTGGTGCGCAGTCGATCAAGACCCTGAGCGGCAATGGCGTGGCTTTGCATTACCTGTTGGAGGCCTACAAGCACCTCAAGGCCATCGCCTTGCACGGCGAAGCCCGGGAGCTGCTGGAGGTGCTCAGGCTGCAGGCGGATGACGGCTTGATTCTGGGGGCGGATGCCAAGGCGCTGAAGCTGTTCTTTGCCGCCATTGCCCAGCATCGGGTGTGGAGTCGGGAGGAAAGGGCCAAGGCGATCCCGGCCTGAACACGCTTTCGCCGCCCGGCCCGCGCCTTTGGGGAACCGGCCGGGCGTAGAAGGTTTACTGTGCCTTGCGTGGGCTCAAGACCATTTGCGCCGGTACATGGCGCACGATCTGTCTGTTGATTTTCTGTTCGAAGTCCGGATCGAGCTTCTTCACCCGCTTGCCGAGCAGGGTCGACAGCCAAGGGTAATCCTCGGTGCGCGGCACCTGGATGTGCACATCGCACTGGTAATTCACCACATCGGCGGCCAGAGCATCGAGTTGCTTACGCAACTTGCGGATATCGGTGACATTCAGGGCAATGGTGCTGCTCTGGGCGGCAGGATCGATCAATCGGGCTGCTGGACGTGCCTCGGCGGCCTTCAAGGCAGCTTCGGCCTGTTCCAGCTCGGCCTTGCGCGCATGGGCAATGGCGTTGTTGACCCCGCCGGTCAGCGCCGGTGCCTTGGGCATCAGCGCCCGGGCCCGGCTCAGGGCGGTGGCGGCGGCATTGACGTCACCCTTTTGCAGGACGATCTGACTGCGTTGCAGGTAGGCCTCGGCAATCTGCCGCTGGTATTGCACCAGCTGCGGGTCGTCAGGGGTTTGTGCCTGCAGTGCGCCCAGTTGGTCTTCCGCTGTCGCCAGCTCGTTGCTGGCAATGTTTTGTTCCAGCTGCGCGATGGCCGTGGCCCGCGCATCGGGGACCTCGGTGGTCGCCGGTGGCGTGCTTTGGCAGGCCCCCAGCAGCAGGGAGAATGCGACAAGGAGCAGATAACGGGAGGCGAACGGCTTCATTCCTGCGACTCTCTAATTGCGCAAAAAGCGAGCAAGTCTACACCCCTCGACGGGGCAGAACAAAACTCAGCAGAAACAGTGCGGCCGCCACCACCACGATCGACGGCCCGGCCGGGGTGTCCTTGAACCAGGACAGCGCCAGTCCGCCACAGACCGCGAGCATGCCCAGCAGGCTTGCGCCTAGGGCCATCTGCTCCGGCGAACGGGCGTGACGCTGTGCCGCGGCGGCCGGGATGATCAGTAGCGAGGTAATCAGCAACACCCCGACAATCTTCATCGCCACCGCAATGACCACGGCAATCAGCAGCATCAGCGCCAGGCGCAGCGATGCCACGGGCAGGCCTTCAACCTTGGCCAGTTCCTCATGCACGGTGATTGCCAGCAGGGGGCGCCACAGGGCTACCAGCAGCAAAAGTACCGCCGCGCTGCCGCCGAGAATCCACGCCAGGTCGCCGGGGCTGATCGCCAGCAGGTCACCGAACAGGTAGGCCATCAGGTCGATTCGCACTTCATGCATGAAGCTTAGTACCACCAGGCCCAGGGACAGGGTGCTGGGAGCAAGAATCCCCAGCAGCGTGTCGGATGCCAGGGGCTGGCGTTGTTGCAGGGTCACCAGCAGCACCGCCAGCAGCAGGCAGCCTACGGTGACGGCCACGGCGGGGCTGACATCCAGCAGGAAGCCCAGGGCCACCCCCAGGAGTGCGGCGTGGGACAGGGTGTCGCCAAAGTAGGCCATGCGCCGCCAGACCACGAACGAACCCAAGGGCCCGGCGACCACCGCCAGAGCCAGACCTGCGAGCAGGGCGTAGAGCAGAAAATCAGCCATGCTTGCAGTTTTCTCCGTGGACATGGACGTGGCCCGCGGCGGGCTGGGTGACCACCGAGCCATGCAGGTCATGGGCGTGATCGTGGTGATGGTGGTAGATCGCCAGGCTCGGCGC
This sequence comes from Pseudomonas sp. TKO26, assembly GCF_003225665.1. Lineage (NCBI taxonomy): Bacteria > Pseudomonadati > Pseudomonadota > Gammaproteobacteria > Pseudomonadales > Pseudomonadaceae > Pseudomonas > Pseudomonas sp. TKO26. The sequence goes on along the minus strand of NZ_QKLN01000007.1, from coordinate 47,354 downwards.
GTTCTTGCCGAACAGCTCGACGAAGGCCGGGTCGCCGCTGACCTGCTCGGGGTGCCCGGAGCAGCAGACATGGCGGTTGAGGCAGACCACCTGGTCGGTGGTGCTCATCACCAGGTGCAGGTCGTGGGAAACCATCAGCACGCCGCAGCCGTGACGGTCCCGCAGGCGGGTGATCAGGCTGTAGAGTTCGGCCTGGCCGGCCACGTCGACGCCTTGTACCGGTTCGTCGAGCACCAGCAGCTCAGGCTCGCGCAGCAGGGCCCGGGCCAGCAGCACACGCTGCATCTCGCCGCCGGAAATGCTTTGCACCGGGCTGTCGATCACCTGTTCGGCGCCAACTTCCTTGAGGGCAGCCAGCGCTCGGTTGCGATCCACACCCGGCACCAGGCGCAGAAAGCGCAGCACCGACAACGGCAGGGTCGGGTCGACATGGAGTTTTTGCGGCATGTAGCCGACTCGCAGCCGCGGTTTGCGCCAGACGCTGCCGCTGTCGGGCTTGAGCAAGCCGAGCACGGCGCGCACCAGGGTGGTCTTGCCGGCGCCGTTGGGGCCGATCAGGGTCACGATCTGCCCGGGCTCGACGCTGAGCTGGATGTTGTCCAGCACGCTCTGCCCGGCAAAGGTCACCCCGACCTGCTCGAGGCGGATCAACGCAGTGCTCATCAGGCCCCCTGGCAACCGGAGCAGAGCCCGACCACTTCGACGGTCTGGCCCTCGACCACGAAGCCGACGTCGCGGGCGCTGGCGACGATGGCGTCGCTGATGGATTTCTGCTCCAGCTCGATGGCCGCGTGGCACTCGCGACAGATCAGGAACTGGCCCTGGTGCGCGTGCTCCGGGTGGTTGCAGCCGACAAAGGCGTTGAGCGAGGCGATGCGGTGCACCAGGCCGTTTTCCAGGAGGAAATCCAACGCGCGGTACACCGTCGGCGGCGCGGCGCGGCGGCCGTCCTGCTCGCTGAGTACGGCCAGGATGTCGTAGGCCCCCAGGGGCTTGTGGCTTTGCCACACCAGCTCCAGCACCCGCCGGCGCAGGGCGGTCAGGCGCAGGCCTTGCCGTGCGCACAGAGCGTCGGCCTCAGACAGTGCGCTGTGCACGCAGTGAGAGTGGTCGTGTGGACGGCTGGCAAGGGGTGTTTTAGGCATGAGCGGCGACGAGGTTTGTGAGAGACGTTATTATGTTACCCGTTCTCGCCTCTTCGAGTGTCCATCGTGTCCAGACTTTTTCGCCTTTTTGTCGCTTTTACCTTCAGCCTGTTCGCGATCGGCTCGGCCCAGGCCGAAGTCCGGGTGCTCACCAGCATCAAACCCTTGCAACTGATTGCCGCGGCGGTGCAGGACGGCGTGGCGGTGCCCGAAGTGCTGTTGCCGCCGGGGGCATCGCCGCACAACTATGCGCTGCGCCCTTCGGACGTGCGCAAGGTGCAGAGCGTCGACCTGCTGTACTGGATCGGCCCGGACATGGAGGGTTTCCTGCCGCGGGTGCTGAAGGGGCGCAGCCTGCCATCGGTGGCGGTGCAGGACCTGCCGGGCATGAAGCTTCGGCATTTCGCCGAAGATAGCCATTCTCATGGCGAAGATGCCGACGAACATGACCATGATCATCGCCCCGGTACCCTGGATGCGCACCTGTGGCTGTCGCCGGTCAACGCTCGGGTGATCGCCACCCGCATGGCCGCCGACCTGAGCAGCGCCGACCCGGCCAACGCCGTTCGCTACCAGAGCAATCTGAAAGCCTTCAATGAGCGTCTGGATGCCCTGGACGCCCGCTTGAAAACCCGTCTGGCAGGCATCGCCGGCAAGCCTTACTTCGTCTTCCACGAAGCCTTCGACTACTTCGAAGACGCCTATGGCCTCAAGCACACCGGAGTCTTCAGCGTTGCGGCTGAAGTCCAGCCGGGGGCCCAGCATGTCGCCGCGATGCGCGCACGCTTGCAGCAAGTGGGCAAGACCTGTGTGTTCAGTGAGCCGCCTCTGCGTCCGCGGTTGGCCGAGACGCTGGTGGCCGGGTTGCCGGTGAAGCTGGCGGAACTGGACGCCCTGGGTGGTTACACGCCGGCGACCGCGCAGGGGTATGAGCAGGTGCTGGAGAAGCTGGGCAACGACCTGGCGGGCTGCCTGGAGCAGTTGTAGGACGGGAGAGTTACCGGGCGTTTTTCGCGGGCGAGCCCGCTCCCACAAAGATGGTGAACATCTGTAGGAGCGGGCTCGCCCGCGATGCATTTCAGAGGGCGAAAGGCAGCGCGATGCCGATCTGTTGCCGCTGTGCCAGGCGCTGCTGGAATTCCATCGGGTCGTGAATCAGCACGTCCTGCCCGGCGAAGCTCTCGGCAGCGATCAGCCGTGACAGCCAGAAGCGCACGCAGGCTACCCGCAGCATGGTCGGCCAGAGCTCGGCCTCGGCCGCAGTGAAGGGCCGCAGGGTGGCGTAGGCGCCGAGCAGGGCCCGGGCGCGCGGGCCGTCGATCACGCCTTCGGCGTTGGAACACCAGTCGTTCAGGGCAATGGCCACGTCGTAGAGCATCGGTCCCGAACAGGCGTTGTAGAAGTCGATCAGGCCGGTCAGATGGGTGCCTTCGAACATCGCGTTGTCGCGAAACAGATCGGCGTGGATGTTGGCCCTGGGCAGGGCGAGGATCCGGGTCTTCTGTGCGACGATTTCATCCAGCGCCCGCTGCAGCAGGTCTTGAGCGGCGGGATCCAGGTGCGACAACAGCTGTGCGCCCTCTTCCTGCATCCAGTCCAGGCCACGATCGGTCTTGCGCTTGATCATGTTGTCCTTGGTGGCCACGTGCAGGTGCCCGAGCAACTCGCCGACCTGGGCGCAATGCTGGGCGTTGGCTTCCTTGATGTGCTTGCCCGCCAGGCGCGGTTGCAGCAGCGCCGGCTTGCCCGCCAGCTCCCGCAGGGCGATGCCGTCGCGGGTGCGCAGGGCATAGGGCACCGGCAGGTTGGCCTGGTGCAGCACGTCCAGCAGTTCGATGAAGAACGGCATTTCCTGGACCGGGCCGCGTTCCACCAGGGTCAGGACGAACTCGCCCTGTTCCAGGCTGATGAAGAAATTGGTGTTTTCGCTACCAGCGGCGATCCCCTGGAAGTCAAGCAGGCGGCCGAGCCCATACGGGGCGAGAAAGGTTTCCAGCTCGGGCCGAGCCAGGGGGGTGAACACAGACATGGTTAAAAACTGCCAGTACGGGCGCCGCTATTGAGCCAGCGCCATTGAGTTGAAGTCGGAGTGGCTTACCACTCAAAGATTTTCCACGCAGGGATCAGCATATCCGGCTGATCCGAACGGATGAAGTTACCGTCGGAGCCATCAGCACGCACCAGGAAATAGGGCTTGCCGCCCTTGGGCGTGACCTTGATGGCGTACAGGAAGCCATTTTGCCGGTATTCCTGGATGGTCTTGTCGCCTTCCGTGCGAATGGTGACTTGCGGGTCCGCTGACGGCGCATCCTCTGCGGCGATCACGGCCATTGGAGCGATTGCAATCAAGCCGGCCAGCAGCAAGCGATTTAGTGTGCGCATGATAACCTTGTCCCTTTGTCGTCAACGGTCCCGCTATTCTAGCGCCGGACCCGCCGAAAAGGTTGATCCCGCTCATGAGCCAAGCCCCCCTCGTCCTGGTGGACGGTTCTTCTTATCTGTACCGCGCGTTTCATGCGTTGCCACCGCTGACCACCTCCAAAGGCCTGCCTACGGGTGCGGTCAAGGGCGTGCTGAACATGCTCAAGAGTCTGCGCAAGCAGTACCCGGACAGCCCGTTCGCCGTGGTCTTCGATGCCAAGGGCGGGACTTTCCGCGATGACATGTACGCCGAATACAAGGCCAACCGCCCGAGCATGCCCGACGATATGCGGGTGCAGATCGAGCCATTGCACGCCAGCGTGATCGCCCTGGGTTTCCCGCTGCTGTGCGTGGAAGGGGTCGAGGCCGACGACGTGATCGGCACCCTGGCCCGCAGCAGCGCGGCGGCGGATCGTCCGGTGGTGATCTCCACCGGTGACAAGGACATGGCCCAGCTGGTGGATGGGCACATTACGCTGGTCAACACCATGTCCGGTAGCAGCATGGACGTGGAAGGCGTGAAGGAGAAATTCGGTGTCGCTCCCGAGCAGATCATCGATTACCTGGCATTGATGGGCGACTCTTCCGACAACATCCCTGGGGTGCCGGGTATCGGCCCTAAGACGGCTTCCGGGCTGCTGGTGGGGGTCAATGGGGGGCTCAAAGAGCTGTACGAGCAGCTCGATATCGTGCCGACCCTGCCGATTCGCGGGGCCAAGACCCTGCCGGCCAAGCTCGAAGAACACAAGGAAATGGCCTTCCTGTCCTATCAGTTGGCAACCATCAAGGTCGACGTGCCGCTGGATATCGGGCTCGACGACCTGCACCTGGGCGAGCCGGACCGCGAGAAGCTGGTGGAACTCTACAGCCTGCTGGAATTCAAGAGCTGGCTTGACGAGTTGCAGCGCGACGCCAAGCGCGTCGAGCTCAGTGGCGCCGAGCCGGCGCCTGCCGCTGCATCGCAGCCGCCGGCTGCCGAACAGCCAGTGCTTGAGCTGCAGTACGAAACCATCCTCGACCCGGAGCGTTTTGCCGTCTGGCTGGAAAAACTGAAGAACGCCAAGCTGATTGCCTTCGATACCGAGACCACCGGCATCGATGCCCAGCAGGCGCAACTGGTGGGGCTGTCCTTTGCGGTCGAGGCCGGGGAAGCGGCCTACATCCCGTTGACCCATTCCTACATGGGCGTGCCGGAGCAATTGGACCGCGACACCGTGTTGCTGGCCCTGAAGCCGCTGCTGGAGGACCCCAAGCTGCTCAAGGTCGGCCAGCACGCCAAGTTCGACATGAACATCCTGGCCAATTGCGCGATTGGTGGCGATCAGGCCAATGGCATCACTGTGCGCGGCATCGCATTCGATACCATGCTCGAATCCTACGTGCTCAACTCCACCGCCACCCGCCATGACATGGACAGCCTGGCGCAGAAGTACCTGGACCACACCACCGTGAGCTTCCAGGACATTGCCGGCAAGGGTGCCAAGCAGCTGACTTTCGATCAGATTCCACTTGAGCAGGCCGGTCCCTACGCTGCTGAAGATGCCGATATCACCCTGCGTCTGCATCAGGCGCTCTTCGAGAAGCTGACTGCCATTCCGAGCCTGGCCAGCGTGCTCACCGATATCGAGATGCCGCTGGTGCCGGTCCTGGCACGCATCGAGCGCCAGGGCGCGCTGGTGGATGACAAGCTTCTAGGTGTGCAGAGCATCGAGCTGGGAGACAAGATGGTGGCCCTGGAGCGCGAAGCCTTCGAGATCGCCGGAGAGGAGTTCAACCTGGGCTCGCCCAAGCAATTGGGCAGCATCCTCTACGACAAGCTCGGCCTGCCGGTGTTGAAAAAGACCGCCAAGGGCCAGCCTTCCACGGCTGAAGAGGTGTTGGCCAAGCTCGCCGAAGACGACTATCCGCTGCCGCGGGTGCTGATGCAGTACCGCTCCATGAGCAAGCTGAAGAGCACCTACACCGATCGTCTGCCTGAGCAGATCAATCCACGTACCGGGCGCATCCACACTTCCTATCATCAGGCGGTGGCTTCCACCGGACGGCTGTCCTCCAGCGATCCGAACCTGCAGAACATTCCCGTGCGCACCGCCGAGGGCCGGCGCATTCGCCAGGCCTTTATCGCACCGCCCGGCTACAAGCTGCTGGCCGCCGACTATTCGCAGATCGAGCTGCGGATCATGGCTCACCTGTCCCGGGACGAAGGCCTGCTCAATGCCTTCCGCAACAACCTGGATGTGCACACCGCCACCGCGGCCGAAGTGTTCAAGGTGGAGCTCAAGGATGTGACGTCCGATCAGCGTCGCAGCGCCAAGGCCATCAACTTCGGCCTGATCTACGGCATGGGCGCGCAGAAGCTGGGCAAGGACATTGGTGTCGACACCAAACAGGCCAAGGCCTATATCGATACCTATTTCGCCCGCTATCCGGGGGTTCGCCAATACATGGATCGGACCCGCGCCCAGGCGGCGGATCAGGGCTATGTCGAGACCATCTTCGGTCGTCGGCTGTACCTGCCGGAGATCAACTCCAACAAGCCGCAGGAGCGAGCCGGCGCCGAGCGTACGGCGATCAACGCGCCGATGCAGGGCACGGCGGCGGACATCATCAAGAAAGCCATGGTGGCGGTGGACAACTGGCTGGAGTCTTCGCAGCTGGATGCCCGGGTCATTCTTCAGGTGCACGACGAACTGGTGCTGGAAGTGCGCGAGGACCTGGTGGACCAGGTGCGCGACGAGATTCGTGGCTACATGAGCAGTGCCGCGACCCTGGATGTGCCGTTATTGGTGGAAGTCGGGGTGGGAAATAACTGGGACGAGGCCCATTAAGGGCACTTTTCAGTGGTTTTTGCCGCGGCATAGTGTCGCGGTAAAAACTGGCGACTGGCTATTAGCACGGAAAATTTCATCGTTTATTGCCAATAGTTTTTGCAACCCGCTGGAACTAATCCAGTGAAAGCCCACTCAGAGTTACTGAATGGCTGGTGAAGCCCTTCGATGCTCCTATGTTGTGTTAAGTGTTGGCAGATATCTGGACCCCGCCCTAGCGGTCTAGAACTTGAACCCCGAACTTCCCCCTCCCCATACGAAGTCCGGGGTTTTTTTTGCCCTAAAATTGCCTGGGAAATGACCATGCTGCGTTAAAAGCGCGGCGCGAAATGCTCATTTACAGCCAGTAAACTCCGCTTTCGCACCGCGCTTTTGCCTTGCCTGATCATCCCCCAGGCAATTTTCCCTACGTCTCTCAGGCCTCGGTTTCGGCGCCTTTGTCGGCCAGTTCCATCCAGCCGGCCAGGACGGTGTAGGCCTCTTCCAGGCCCATGCGCTTGGGGGCTGAGAACAGCTGGATGGTGACCGCTTCGCCCCAGCCCTTGCGGATCTGCGACTGGACCTTGAGCAAGGTGTTCTTGGCCGCGCCGTAGGTCAGCTTGTCGGCCTTGGTCAGCAGGATGTGCATCGGCATGCCGCTGGCCACGGCCCAGTCCAGCATCAGCAGGTCGAAATCGGTCATGGGGTGCCGGATGTCCATCATCAGGATCAGGCCTTTGAGGCTCTCGCGGCTGCCAAGGTAGGCTTCCAGGTGGCGCTGCCAGTGCTGCTTCAGGGGGATCGGCACTTTGGCGTAGCCGTAGCCCGGCAGGTCGACCAGACGGCGATCGTCGTCTAGCTTGAAGAAGTTCAACAACTGCGTGCGCCCCGGGGTTTTCGAGGTGCGTGCCAGGCTGGCGTGGGTCAGGGTGTTCAGGGCGCTGGATTTACCGGCGTTGGAGCGCCCGGCGAAGGCCACTTCAAAGCCGTCATCGTCTGGACATTGGTCGACTTTGGCGGCGCTGAGCATGAACGTAGCCTGTTGGCACAGACCGAGGATGGGGTTCTTGAGTTGCATGGGATTTCCGAGATAGGTGCGATGCCGAGAGTGGACGCGGCGAGCGGTGTCGTTTCCGTTTCAGTAGCGCCAGTATATAATGCCGCAGATTTTGTGTGCGCTTTGTCCCAGCGTAGGATGAAGTTCACGAGAGCGATAAACCTTGACTGCGCACTAGAACGCAGCACGCTCTCAACCCTGAAAAGGTCGTTTTATGACGAAATGGCTGCTAGCTGCCGGTGTCTTGATGCCGCTTTACAGCGCTCAGGCTACACAGGATCCGGAAGCTGTGTACAACCGTGTTTGTGGGGCTTGTCATTCCGGCCAACTACCCACGGCGCCCCGCAAGGGCGACCAGGAAGCTTGGGCGCCGAGGTTGGCGCAAGGTATGGAGACGCTGGTGCAACACGTGACCCAGGGTTTCAAGGCGATGCCGCCGCGTGGTTTGTGCATGGACTGCAGTGCCGAGGATTACCGAGCCATCATCCACTGGATGAGCGAGTGATCCCGGTCCATAACTCTTAACCCTTAGCCGTAGTTGGATTAGCTGATGAACAAATTACTCGTGAGTCTGCTGTTGACCTTGGGCATCACAGGTGTAGCCCATGCCGCAGGCGACGCTGCTGCCGGTCAGGCGAAAGCCGCAGTCTGTGGTGCATGCCACGGCCCTGATGGGAACAGCATGGCGCCAAACTTTCCCAAGCTGGCTGGCCAGGGGGAAAAGTACCTGGACAAGCAGCTGCACGATATCAAGTCCGGCAAGCGGCAAGTGCTGGAAATGACCGGCCTGCTGACCAACCTGAGCGATCAGGACCTGGCTGACCTCGCCGCTTACTTCGCCAGCCAGAAAGGCAGCGTCGGCGCAGCAGATCCTAAAGTCGTGGCCCGCGGTGAAGAACTGTTCCGCGGCGGCAAGCTCGATCAGGGCATGCCTGCTTGCACTGGCTGCCACTCGCCAAATGGCGCGGGTAACGCCGCAGCCGGCTTCCCTCATCTGGGTGGCCAGCACGCGCAGTATGTGGCCAAGCAACTGACCGACTTCCGCGAAGGCAACCGTACCAACGACGGCGACACCATGGTCATGCGCAGCATCGCCGCCAAGTTGAGCAACAAAGACATCGAAGCGGTGTCCAGTTATATTCAGGGCCTGCACTAAGCCGGCTCGATCAAGTTGCCGAAGGTGATGAGCCGCGACAACGTTAATGATCGATTAATCCGACGGTGCAAGCATAAAGGGTGGCTCAGGCCGCCCTTTTTTATGGCGTCTGCCGCTACACTAGCGAACTCAAGCCCGCCATGATCTGTCTGCATTCAGGTCGCGCGAGGCGCCAAAATTGTCCAGGAGTAAAGCATGCGTAATCTGATTCTCAGCGCCGCTCTCGTCACCGCCAGCCTGTTTGGCGTGACCGCTCAAGCTGCCGAGCCGCTTGAAGCCGGTAAAACCTACGTCGAGCTGAGCAGCGCCGTTCCGGTTGCCGTGCCTGGCAAGATCGAGGTCGTAGAGCTGTTCTGGTACGGCTGCCCACACTGCTACGCCTTCGAGCCGACCATCAATCCCTGGGTTGAAAAACTCCCTGCCGACGTCAACTTCGTGCGCATTCCAGCCATGTTTGGCGGTATCTGGAACGTTCATGGCCAGCTGTTCATCACCCTGGAAGCCATGGGCGTCGAGCACAAGGTTCATAAAGCCGTATTCGAAGCCATCCACAACGGCAAGAAGCTCGCCACTCCAGAGGAAATGGCCGAGTTCCTGGCCGCAGAAGGCGTCGACAAGGACAAGTTCCTGAGCACCTACAACTCCTTCGCCGTCAAAGGCAAGGTCGAGGACGCCAAGAAGAAGGCTCAGGCCTATCAGATCACCGGCGTACCGACCATGGTGGTCAACGGCAAGTACCGTTTCGACCTGGGCACCGCCGGTGGTCCTGAAGGCGCGCTGAGCGTGGCCGACCAGTTGATCGCCAAAGAGCGTGCAGCCAAGTAAGCGCCGCCGCCATGCCGCGCTGGGGTTCGGAACGCATCGTTGGCCTGCATGATCCGCAGGTCAACGAACACCATTTGGCGTCGACCGGCCTGCCTGCGGACAGTCGCCTGCGTTTGCTCAGCTTCAATATCCAGGTAGGTATCAGCACCGAACGGTATCGCCATTACCTGACGCGTGGCTGGCAGCACCTGCTGCCTCACAACGGGCGTGCCGAAAACCTGCAGAAGATCGGCAACCTGCTGGGTGACTTCGACCTGGTAGCCCTGCAGGAAGCCGATGGCGGCAGCTTGCGTTCAGGCTACGTCAATCAAGTGGAGCACCTGGCTCAGCTGGGCGCCTTCCCCTACTGGTATCAACAGCTCAATCGCAATCTTGGACGCCTGGCACAGCACAGCAATGGCGTGCTCAGCCGCTTGCGTCCCTGGGCCATTGAAGACCACCCGCTCCCCGGCCCCAAGGGACGCGGTGCGATCCTCCTGCGTTTTGGTGAAGGCGCCGAAGCGCTGGTGGTGGTGATGATGCACCTGGCACTGGGTGCCCGGGCCCGAACCCGGCAACTGGCGTATATCCGCGAGTTGATCGGCGGCTACAAACATCAGGTGCTGATGGGGGACATGAACACCCACGCCAGCGATCTGCTGGAGCACTCCCCTTTACGCGACCTCAGCCTGTTGGCGCCGCAACTGCAGGCGACCTTCCCCAGCTGGCGTCCGCAACGCTGCCTGGACCATATCCTCCTCAGCCCCAGCCTGACCCTGGAGCGAGTCGAAGTCCTGGCCCAACCCATATCCGATCACCTGCCGGTCGCGGTAGAGATTCGTCTGCCGGGTTCGCTCACGGCCGATGCATTGCCCGCGTTGAGTCCTGCACCTCGCGGAACCGATGAATGAGCGACGACGCCCAGCGCTGGAAAGAGAAGTACCTCAAAAGTATCGAACAGCAGGAAAAGCTCGAGCGCCGTTGGGCCGCTCGCCTGGACTTGCTGCGTCGCGGCCTGGTGCGCAGCACCCTGGCGGCGGAAGGCACCGACCGTGCAGTCGACCAGTGCATGAAGGAAATGCGCGAGGTGGTGCGCACAGACGACATGGATGCAGGGCTTGCGTCCTTGTTGCCGCGCCTGGAAAAGGCCGTGCTGGATTCCGAGCAGCGGCGCGAAACAAGGATCGAACAGATGAGCAGCGCCTTGACGGCGCTGGTGACTCAACTACAGTCCCTGCCCTTGCCCCGGGAAGTCAGTCGCCCGTTGAAGGCCTTTGCCAAGCAGTTGGATGGACGGGTCAGCCAGGCACGAGAGATTCCCTTGTTGCTGGGGGAACTGAGCAACCTTCAGGGCAAGGCTCTGAGCCAGCTGGAAACCCCGGCTGAGCCAGGTCGCCCGAGTCTGCTGCAGCGCCTGTTCGGCGGGCGAGACGCCGGTGAAGCGCCCCAGGCCGAAACCGCCGCCCCGCCCGCAGCGCCCGTTCCTGCTGCCAGCGTGCAATCCCCTCCTCCGGTCGAGGCCGCTGCAGAGCCGGAGGAGGTGGTTCGCGAGCACTACCAGACCCCGACTACGGACTTGCCGGAAGTCGTCGCCACTGCTCCGGCACCCTTGGCAGTAGCCCCGCCCGAGCCCGAGGCGGTCGTGCTTGCCGAGCCTGCATCCGACGCGCCCGCCAGGATTGAGGCCGAAGCTGTCGTCGCGTCGGCGCCTCCTTCGGTGGTGGCGTTCGTGCCCCCTGTCCTGGCACAGGAACAAGCCCAGGAGCCGGCGCCCCAGGGCGAGATGCAAGTGCCCGTTGCGGTCGAACTGGCGGCTCCTGCTCCTGCTCCGGCCCAAGCTCCGGCATCCGTTGACGCCGCTCCGGTCGCGCTCGCCGCGTCGGCGGTACAGGCTCCTATCGAACCTCGGAGCGAGCCGACTGCGCCCAACCCCGACGAGTTGCTGCCTCTGCCTGCGGTTTCCCCGGCGGTGCTGCTGGACAGCCTGCCCCTGCCGCCGGTCATGGCCGAGGCTCTGGCCGCCATCGATCCGGAACAGTCCGAGCAGGATGTGCTCTATGCCCTGCCGGACTCCCCCGAGCCCTCCTACAGCTCGGTGGCCAAGCATATCGAGCACACCCTGTTGGGTCTGCTCGACGACCTGAGCCTGCCGGAGCGTCATCGGCCCCAGGCGGAAGCCATGCGCGATCGTCTGCAGCATGGGTTGAATTGGTATGAATTGCTGCCGATCCTCGATGATCTGGCGGTATTGATGCTGGCGATCACCGATTCGGGGCAGCACGAGTTCGAGGCCTATCTCAAGCAGCTCAATGAGCGTCTGGAAGCCTTCCAGAGCAATCTGCAGGCGGCCAGCGACGGCCACGCCGACAGCAGCTCGGCGGCGCGGGCCATGGACTCGCAGATTCGCCAACAGGTCGATGGCCTGCAAAGCAGTGTGCAGGAAGCGGCGGACCTGGATGACCTCAAGCAGGTGCTGGAAAGTCATCTGGAAGGTCTGCTGGGCACCATGGACCAGCACCAGAAGCAGCGCGACGAACGCGAGAAGGAAGTGGCCGCCCGCCTGCAAAGCCTGGCAGAACGTGTATCGAGCATGGAGCAGGAAGCCCAGGGCTACCGTGAACACCTCGAAGAACAGCGGCAGAAGGCGCTGATCGACCCATTGACCGGCTTGCCCAACCGCGCGGCCTGGAGCGAGCGCCTGGAGCACGAGATCGGCCAATGGCAGCAGCATGGCAACAGCCTGTTGCTGGCCATGCTTGACCTCGATCACTTCAAGCGGATCAACGACAACTACGGTCATCTGGCCGGGGACAAGGTGTTGAAGATCATCGCCAACGTGCTGCGCAAGCGTCTGCGGGGCAGCGATTTCATCGCCCGTTTCGGTGGCGAGGAGTTCGTCCTGCTGCTGCCCAATACCCCTTGGCCGGTCGGCACGCGCATCGTGGAAGCGCTGCGGGCCGCGGTTGAGGCTTGCCCGTTTCATTTCAAGGGGGAGCCGGTGACCATCACCGTGTCCGTCGGCCTCAGTGCATTCAAGCCCGGTGATCGCAGCGAACTGGTGATCAAGCGAGCCGATCAGGCGCTGTATCGAGCCAAGGACGCCGGTCGCAACCGGGTGGAGACAGGTTGAGGCGCAGGCCGATTCCTGTCACCAGCCACGGTTTTTGCCCATGGCAGCGCGGGCAGTACGTTACACTGTTGCATTCTTTGTCTTCAGCGTATTGCCCTCTGCCATGAAACTCCTTGTTCTTGCCTTCTCGCTCCTGGTCCTGGCCGGCTGCGCCAGCGGTCCACGTATCGACACCAGCCACCCCTCGGTGAATTACGATCAGCGGGCCCAGTTCATCATCGTTCACTACACCTCGGCGTCCCTGGAGCGTTCCCTGGCCCTGCTGACGCGTGGGCAGGTCAGCAGCCACTACCTGATCGGCGACGACAAGTCGGCCACCATCTACAAGCTGGTGGACGAGCAGTACCGTGCCTGGCACGCCGGTGACAGCCAGTGGCAGGGGCGTACCTGGCTCAACTCCAGCTCGATTGGCATCGAGATCGTCAACCCGGGCTTTCGCGACGGCCCCAACGGGCGGCTCTGGTACCCCTACAGCGAAGCGCAGATCCAGAATCTGATCGTGCTGCTCAAAGACATCAGCAAGCGCAACAACATTTCCCCGCGTCACATCATTGGCCATAGCGACATCGCGCCAGCGCGCAAGCTCGATCCGGGTCCGCTGTTCCCCTGGAAACGCCTGGCCGACGCCGGGCTCGGCCTGTGGCCCAATGCCCAGGCGGTGGCCCGCCAGCAGGCGTACTTCGCGGCGAGCCTGCCGAGCATCGGCTGGTTCCAGCAGCAACTGGCACAGTTGGGCTACGCCACCCCGCAGACCGGCGAACTGGATAAGGCTACCCGGAACGTGCTGGCGGCCTTCCAGATGCACTATCGCCCAAGCCGTTTCGATGGCCTTCCGGATGCCGAAAGTGCAGCGATGCTGCAGGTCCTCAATCAGACAAAATAATGACGCCGCCGGACGGTTCGGGCCGATTGCTCAATCAGTTGCTATAACTCATTGGTAATCCTTCGGATCTTCCACGATGCCCGTCCCTCGTGAGCCCCTGCGCACCTGGTTCCATCGCCCCTGGTTGCTGGCGACGCTGGCGGCTGCGCTAAGCGCGGCGCTGCTGATGCTCGGCAGTGCCGGGGTGGCCATGCATCAGGTCCAGCAACGGGAAAGCGAACAGATGAATGCCCAGGGCAAGCGCTTCCTGGAGCGTCTGGAACAATTGTTCGGGCAACTGCGTGAAGGACTGGACGAGCTCGAAGCCCAGCCGCTGCGCGAGTGCAGCGCCGAGTTGATCGGCGCCCTGCAGCAGGTCAGCTTCAGCTACCGCTTCATTTATGAAGCGGCCTACATGGATGCCACCCAGAGCTGTTCCAACTCGCCGCGCCAGAGCCTGATGCCCTCGCTCAGGGCTCCGGATATCCGCGGGCCGACCTACAGCTACTGGCTCAATACCTCTGCCCAGCCCAATGAAAACCTGGCCGCGCTGATGCTGGGCCGGGGCAATTTTCGCGTGGCCACTTCCCGCGGGCACTTGACCGATGTGGTGGACCTGCCGGCCGGTGGCAGCCTGATGGTGGTGGTGGAGCATGGCGCCCGGGCGATTCCGGTACTGGGTCAGGCCCGTGCCTGGCCGCCGGTGGAGCCTTGGCGCGCTGCTCGCGACGGGCCGCTGCAGGTGACCCCGGACCTGCTGATCTATCGCATGCCGACCCAGAATCCCGAGTACCAGTTGGTGCTGATCACGCCTCGGGCCAGCATGCAGGCGGAAATGCTCGATGGCTGGTGGTGGCTGTTGCCGATCAGCCTGTTGCTGGCGCTGTGTATCGGCGGGCTGGTGTATCAGCTGGCGCGCCAGCGCCAATCCCTGGGGGCGGAGTTGCAAGGCGCTCTGCGCCGTGGCGAGTTGCAGGTGCTGTACCAGCCGATCTTCGACCTCGGCAGCCGGGTGTGCGTCGGGGCCGAAGCCTTGCTGCGCTGGCGCCGTCCGGATGGCACCCTGACCAGCCCCGACCTGTTCATTCCGCTGGCGGAAAACACCGGGCAGATCCGCCAGATCACCGACTTTGTCCTGCAGCGCCTGCTGGAGCAACTGGGGCACGTACTGCGGGCCAACCCGCAGTTGTACATCTCGGTCAACCTGGCGGCCTGTGATGTCATGGTGCCGCGCATCGGCCAGGTCATGGCGCGGCTCCTGGCCTTGCACAAGGTGGCCGCGCGGCAGATCGCCTTCGAGGTCACCGAGCGTGGCCTGATCGATGTGGTGGTGGCGCGGGACAACCTGCAGGCGCTGCGGGACGTGGGGCATCAAGTGCTGATCGATGATTTCGGCACCGGCTACTGCAGCCTGGCCTACCTGCAAAGCCTGCCGGTGGATTGCCTGAAGATCGACAAGGCGTTTATCGACGCCCTCGGCCATGACGCCGCCAGCAGCGGCGTGGCGCCCCACATCATCCGCATGGCCCATGCCCTGAAGCTCAAGGTGATCGCCGAGGGCATCGAGTTCGAAGACCAGGCATTGCTGCTCAACAGCGAAGGCGTCAGCTACGGTCAGGGCTGGCTGTTCGCCCATGCCTTGAGCGCGTTGCAGTTCACCGAGCTGATTACCCGCGGGCGGCGCCTGGTGCCCCGGCGCCTGGATGACGAAGCCTAACGCCCTAGAGGGGCAAGGCCAGGTAGAACTGGGTGCCTTGTCCCGGCCTTGAGTAGACCCCCATGCGCCCGCCGTGGAGCTGGACGATTTCCTTGCACAGCGCCAGCCCGAGCCCGGCGCCGCCTTTCTTGCGCCCGACCTGGACGAAGGGCTCGAAGATCCGTCCCTGCTGGCCGTAGGCAATGCCCTCGCCGTTGTCCTCGACGCTGATGATCACCCGCTCGCCATGTCGTCGAGCCTGCAAGCAGATCTGACCGCCGCTGGCGGTATGGCGCAGGGCATTGTCGATCAGGTTGTCCAGGACCCGTTCCAGCTGCGGCCGGTCGGCGTGCAAGCGCGGCAGCGGCGCCTGGATGTCCAGCAGCAGGTTGATGCCCTGGCGTTGTGCCGGTTCGCGGAAGCGTTCCAGGGTCTGCTCCAGCAGCTCTTCAAGGGAACAGGGAGCGAGGGTGAGCTTCTGCAGGCCGTTCTGGTAGCGCGAGAAGTTCAGCAGATCATTGATCAACTGCATCAGGCGCTGCATTTCTTCGTTGACCGTATTGAGCAGGTCGGTTTCCCGGGACTCTTCGGCAAAGTGCAGGCGTTCCTGGAGCAGGCCGAACGCCATGTGCATGCCGGTGACCGGGGTGCGCAGCTCGTGAGAGGCGCGCAGCACGAATTCACTGCGCACCCGCTCGAAGGCACGCTGTTCGGTGACGTCGTGGAGCACCATCACCGCCCCGAGAATATGGCCCTGGGTGTGGCTCACCGGGGTCAGGCTGTAGGTCAGCAGGCGGGACTCGCCGTCGACCTCCACATCCAGGTCTTCCGGGGCCCGTTCCAGGGTGCCGCCGCGCAGGACCAGCTGCAGCTGCTCATCCAGTTCCGGGCGTTGCAGGGCACTGCCCAGGCCCTGGCCGAGGCGCTCCTGGTCCCAGCCTAACTGGCGCTGGGCCACCGGATTGAGGTGCTCCAGGCAGCCTTGACGGTCGATCATCAGCAGGCCGTCGTCGATGCTGTCGAGCACCGCCTGCAGGCGCTGCTGACCGGCCAGCAGTTCGTCGACATTGGTTGCCTGATGCTGGCGCAGGGCCTCGGCCATGATGCCGAAACGCCGGGTCAGCAGATTCATTTCCGCGGCTGTGGAGATGGGCAGGGTGACGTCGAAGTTGCCTTGGCCGATCTTGTCCGCGGCCTTGGCCAGGGCCTCGATGGGGCCGCCGAAACGCCGGGCGATGGCATGGGCGGTGATAAAACCGATGATCAGCACCGCCAGGGCCACCAGGCCCAGCAGGCCGGCCACCAGCAGGGCGCGGTCACGGGCTTGGCGTTCCACCTGGCTGATGTTGTCCAGGGCACTCTTGTGTTCGTTGATCAGGCCGTTGCGCAAGGCATTGAAGCGCTCGGTCAGTGCATCGTTGTCGCTGATTCCGGGGGCACCGCTGGAGCGCTCGAAGGCCTGGAAGAAACTCAGGTAGTCATCGCGCGCCTGCTGAAAGTGGTGGGTGTCCTGGTTCTGCTGTTCCTGGGCGATGCCCTGGTCGAGCAATGCCAGGTAGTGCTCCCGGGAGGTTTCCAGGGCCGCGCGGTCGGGCTCCTTGCTGAGCATGATGATCAACTGGTCACCCAGGGTCTGGCGCAGCTTGAGCCCCAGGTCCAGGGTGATGAAGTTGTTGCGGATCAGCGACTCTTGGGTATTGGCCATCTGCATCACGCTGACCAGCCCGAGCACCAGCCCCAGCAGGGCGACGGTGATCAGCGCCGAGATGCTCAGAAACAGCCGGGTTCGCAGTTTCATCGCTATCTTCATGGGGAAGCGCTCACAGGTTGTACTGTTTGCGTTTGCGGTACAGGGTCGAGGCGTCGATGCCCAGGGTCTTGGCTGCTTGGTCCAGGGTGTCGCTGGTGGCCAGGACCGCCCCGATATGGGCCTTTTCCAGCTCGTCCAGGCTCAGCGCCGCACCGATCCGCGGGGCATTGTTGGTGGGTTGTTCGGCCATGCCCAGGTGGATGATCTCCACCCGTTCCTGGGGACAGATGATGCTCGCCCGTTCCACCACGTTGCGCAGCTCGCGGATGTTGCCCGGCCAGCGATAGTTGAGCAGGGCTTCCCGGGCCTCGTCGCAAAAGCCCCGGGCCGGTCGCGAGTACTCCTTGACGAAGCGGGCGAGGAAGCGATCGGCCAGGGTCAGGATGTCTTCGCTGCGTTCGCGCAGGGGCGGCAGGTGCAGGGTGATCACGTTCAGGCGGTACAGCAGGTCTTCGCGAAAGCGCCCGTCGCGCACCATGTCCTCGAGGTTGAGGTTGGTGGCGGCAAGAATCCGCACATCGGCCCGGCGAGTCACCGGGTCGCCGACGCGTTCGTATTCCTTGTCCTGGATGAAGCGCAGCAGCTTGGGTTGCAGGGTCAGGGGGAAGTCGCCGATCTCATCGAGGAACAGGGTGCCGCCGTCGGCCTGATTGACCCGGCCCAGGGTGCTTTCGCTGGCCCCGGTGAATGCTCCGCGGCTGTGGCCGAACAACTCGCTCTCCATCAGCTCGGCAGTCAGGGACGGGCAGTTGATGGTCACGCAGGACTTCTTCGCCCGCTTGCTCCAGCCATGGATGGCCCGTGCCAGTTCGCCCTTGCCGGTGCCCGATTCACCGAGAATCAGAATGTTGGCGTCGGTGCCGGCCACCTGGCGCGCGGTTTCCAGCACCACTTTCATGGCCGGGCTGTGGGAGTCCAGGCCGTCCTTGGGCTTGCGTACTTCACCTTCCAGGGCTTCCAGGCGCGCCGAGAGCTGGCGCACTTCCAGTTGCTTGGCGGTGGCTAGGCGCAGTTGATCGGGGCTGCAGGGCTTGACCAGGTAATCGGCGGCTCCGGCCTGGATGGCATCCACCGCGGTATCCACGGCGGAGTGGGCGGTGACGATCACCACTCGCATCCAGGGCGCCTGGGTGCGCATCTGGGCCAGCACGTCCAGGCCGTTGTCTTCTCCCAGGCGCAGGTCGAGGAAGCACAGGTCGAACACCTGGCGTTGCAGCAGGGCATCCGCCTGGGCTGCGCTGTTGGCGGTGGCCACGGTGTAGCCCTCGTCTTCCAGGCAGTAACGGAAGGTGCGAAGGATTGCGGATTCGTCATCCACCAGAAGGATGCGGCCTTGATTCTCCGGCGCTGACTCCATTTCGCAGGCTCCTTTAATGAATGATCTTCTTTAGTCCCGGATAAATCGGGCAAGTTGCAAGGTTGATTCTGATCGATTCCACGGCATGCAGGTTAGATATCTCCGGCCGAAATGCCTAACCGACTGAAACTCAATGGGTTTAGCGCTGCTCGGCGTGGATCGGGTCTGTATCAGGCTGTCCGCCGCTCGGCAAAGTTCCCCCACAGATCAAAAAGCCCTCCAGGCGGTCCGCGCCCATCGTGCATTTCGCACGGTCGGCCAGCGTGCATCGTGCAGGATGCGTGTGGAGCCGTTGTTTTGTTTGTATATAAGCTGTTGATTTTATTGATATTTATTCCTTTGTAAAAGCTGGCATGCAGACTGCAATAACCCTCCTATGAGCGAAGCATGAGTCATGGCTTCCATAACAATATCGCCACCAGCGTGGGAGGAGTTTCAGGATGAATCGCCAACGTTTTGCCCAATTGCGTATTGCGCCACTGCACCTTCAGCAAGGTCTGTTCGCCAGTCTGGCGTTGCTGGTCACTCTGATAGCCGGGCAACAGTACCAGCGCTGGCAGGACAGCCAGGCGCCTGCTCCGCGGGTGCCGGTCCATCACTTCACCCAGACCCATTTCAGCTCGGTGAGCAGCACGCTCAACGATGCAACGCCCGTGCAACTGATGGCCGTCGATCAGGCGCAGCCGGCGCTTGAGGCGCCACGTCAGCAACGCTGGGTGTTCTAGGCACCAAGGGCCGGCCCGCATCAGGCGGCGTCCGGCGGCTCCACCGGCACTATCACCAATAGAAGAGTAAGGAGAATCATCATGCTGAGCTGGGCAATCACATTCCTGATCATTGCCATCGTCGCTGCGGTACTGGGCTTCGGTGGTATCGCGGGCACCGCCACGGGTATCGCCAAGATTCTCTTTGTGGTGTTCCTGGTGATGTTCATCGCTTCGTTCTTCTTTGGCCGTCGTGGTCGAGGCTGACCATGCGCCCTTCGTTGAACACCTTGGCCACCGCGCTGTTGCTGGGCGCCAGCACCCTGGCGGTGGCCGCCAATGATGGCCAGGCCCGCGCCAACCAGCTGCTGGGTTCCGATCCGCAGTTTCGTGAAACCTGGCAGAAGGTCGTGCAGCAAGAGGAGCGACTGCCCGAATGGGTGATGAACCTGTCGGGCGATGCGCCGCAACAGATGAATGCAGTGACCGAAGGGGGCGATCAGTACCTGGTCGGGCCGCTGTGCGAAACCGCGCAGAGCTGTCAGAACCAGCGGCTGGTCCTCGCCTTCAGCTTCAACAAGAAGCATGCCTACGCCTTGTGGGTCGAAGTACCGGCCGGCTTGCCCGCGGACAAGTCGCCGACGCGGCATGCCAGTTACCGTTTTCTCGGTAAGCCGGACGCCGGCATGCAGGCTTTGCTGCAAGAGCAATTGCGCAAGGATCCGAACTGGTACTGAGTCCGGTATTGCCGATCTTGCATAACAGATAGGCGAAAGAGCTACCCAGGCGCTTTCGACTTTGCACCGCCTGAGGAAGGCGCGTGCATGACCAAGGGGCCGGGATGTTCTGATGCTTGCATGATCGGAGTGACCTAGGGGTACAGGGAGTGCCTCCGCAAGGGCCGGGTCAGGAAAGAGCGGCGGCGCAAGCCCACAAGTCGTGATCGACTTGAAGGGCTTGCGGCGTGCTTGAATGGGCAAAGACCCGTTCTAGAGCCGTTGTTACATCTGCGCCGAGGCGTATTCCGAAAAAAATCTTCCATTGACGCCGATCAAACGTTACCTGGTGTTTCTCTGCGACCGTATATCGAGAAACTTTGCGGAATAATCGCAGTGTTTTCAGGCGACCGAATCAGAACATTCTCATGTTTTTTACGATCTTTTCCTGACCTGTCCGACATGCCTGCACGCCGCCTGAAATGGCGGTTTCACGGCATTTATGCCTGCCGAAATGTCGTATTCGAACCGGTTGGGACGCTCGTTTTATTTGGAAAAACTCATGCCGATTCGGCATAGGGTAGGCGTTTACGGCATTAGACGTTCCCCCCTGGCATCGGAATAGTTGCGCCTTTTTTCGCCCGCACAGAGCTGTAAATGCTCACTCGGGATGACCTTATACGGGGGCCGATGCACAAACTTTTCCGCTATTGAGCGTTCCAGTTCGCGCATCAGCCCGAGTCCAACTGAAGTAAGGGTAATGATATGAAGAAGGCAAAATTAAGCCTCGCCTGGCAGATCCTCATCGGTCTGGTCCTGGGGATTGCGATTGGCGCACTGCTCAATCATTTCAGTGCTGAAAAAGCCTGGTGGATCAGCAACGTCCTGCAACCTGCCGGCGATATCTTTATCCGCTTGATCAAGATGATCGTGATCCCGATCGTCATCTCCTCGCTGATCGTCGGCATTGCCGGGGTCGGCGACGCCAAGAAGCTTGGCCGCATTGGTCTGAAGACCATCATCTACTTCGAAATCGTCACCACCATCGCCATCGTCGTCGGCCTGCTGCTGGCCAACCTGTTCCATCCGGGCGCGGGCATCGACATGAGCACCCTGGGTACCGTGGACATTTCCAAGTACCAGGCCACTGCCGCCGAAGTGCAGCATGAGCATGCGTTCATCGAAACCATCCTCAACCTGATTCCGTCGAACATCTTCGCGGCCATGGCCCGCGGCGAGATGCTGCCGATCATTTTCTTCTCGGTGCTGTTCGGCCTGGGCCTGTCGAGCCTGCAATCCGACCTGCGCGAGCCGCTGGTGAAGATGTTCCAGGGCGTCTCGGAAAGCATGTTCAAGGTCACCCACATGATCATGAACTACGCGCCGATTGGTGTGTTTGCCCTGATCTCGGTGACCGTCGCCAACTTCGGTTTCGCCTCCCTGCTGCCATTGGCCAAGCTGGTCATCCTGGTCTACGTGGCCATCGCTTTCTTCGGCTTCGTGATCCTTGGCCTGATCGCCCGCCTGTTCGGCTTCTCGGTGATCAAGCTGATGCGCATCTTCAAGGATGAGCTGGTGCTCGCCTACTCCACCGCCAGCTCGGAAACCGTGCTGCCGCGGGTAATCGAGAAGATGGAAGCCTACGGTGCGCCGAAAGCCATCTGCAGCTTCGTGGTGCCGACCGGCTACTCCTTCAACCTCGACGGTTCGACCCTGTACCAGAGCATCGCGGCCATCTTCATCGCCCAGCTGTATGGCATCGACCTGTCCATCAGCCAGCAATTGCTGCTGGTGCTGACCCTGATGGTCACCTCCAAAGGCATTGCCGGGGTTCCGGGCGTGTCCTTCGTGGTGCTGCTGGCCACCCTGGGCAGCGTCGGCATTCCGCTGGAAGGCCTGGCCTTCATCGCCGGTGTCGACCGGGTGATGGACATGGCGCGTACCGCCCTGAACGTGATCGGCAACGCCCTGGCGGTACTGGTCATCGCACGTTGGGAAGGCATGTACGACGACGCCAAGGGCCAGCGCTACTGGAACTCCCTGCCGCACTGGCGCAGCAAAGAGCCGCTGCCTGCCGGCGAAACCACCAAGGGCTAAGCGCCTACTGCGTAGGAGCTGGCTTGCCAGCGAAGAGGCCCCAAGCCCTGCACATGCCTGACGCTCGCCTTCGCCGGCAAGCCGGCTCCTACAGATGACAGACCCCGGTTAATCCGGGGTTTGTCGTTTCTGCCCGCCCCGCTATCATTCGCCGCATCTTTCGAGGGGTATGACCGATGCTCAATGGCCTGTGGCTTGGCTTCTTTATCGTCGCGACCGTGTCGGCCCTGGCCCAGTGGCTGGTGGGCGGTAATGCCGGGATTTTCGCCGCCATGGTGGAAAGCATCTTCGCCATGGCCAAGCTGTCGGTCGAGGTGATGGTGCTGCTGTTCGGCACCCTGACCCTGTGGCTGGGCTTTCTGCGCATTGCCGAGAAGGCCGGCATCGTCGAATGGCTGGCCAAGGTCCTGGGCCCGCTGTTCAAGCGGCTGATGCCGGAGGTGCCGCCCGGTCACCCGGCCCTGGGCCTGATCACCCTGAATTTCGCAGCCAACGGCCTGGGCCTGGACAACGCCGCCACGCCCATCGGCCTCAAGGCCATGCGTGCCTTGCAGGAGCTCAATCCCAGCGCCACCACCGCGAGCAATGCGCAGATCCTGTTCCTGGTGCTCAACGCCTCGTCCCTGACCCTGCTGCCGGTGACCATCTTCATGTACCGCGCCCAGCAAGGCGCGGCGGATCCGACCCTGGTGTTCCTGCCGATCCTCCTGGCTACCAGTGCCTCGACCCTGGTGGGCCTGCTATCGGTGGCGGTGATGCAGCGCCTGCGTCTGTGGGACCCGGTGGTGCTGGCCTATCTGATCCCCGGGGCCCTGGCCCTGGGCGCCTTCATGGCCTTGCTGGCGACCCTCTCGGCCACGGCCCTGGCGTCGCTGTCGTCGATCCTCGGCAACCTCACGCTGTTTGGTCTGATCATGCTGTTCCTGGTGATTGGCGCGCTGCGCAAGGTCAAGGTCTACGAGGCCTTTGTCGAAGGCGCCAAGGAAGGCTTCGAGGTGGCCAAGAACCTGCTGCCGTACCTGGTGGCCATGCTCTGCGCCATTGGCGTGTTGCGGGCTTCCGGGGCGCTTGATTTCGGTCTAGACGGCATTCGCCACCTGGTGGCCTGGGCCGGTTGGGACACACGCTTCGTCGATGCCCTGCCCACCGCCATGGTCAAGCCATTCTCCGGCAGTGCCGCCCGGGCCATGCTGATCGAAACCATGAAGACCCAGGGCGTGGACAGCTTCCCGGCCCTGGTGGCGGCGACCATCCAGGGCAGTACCGAAACCACCTTCTATGTGCTGGCGGTCTACTTCGGCGCGGTGGGCATCCAGCGGGTGCGGCACGCCGTGGGCTGTGCCTTGCTGGCGGAGTTCGCCGGCGTGGTGGCGGCGATTGCGGTTTGCTACTGGTTCTTTGGCTGAATTGACCGAGTCTTCGCCGGCAAGCCGGCTCCTACACCACCGGTAGGAGCCGGCTTGCCAGCGAATCGGCGCTCAACGCTTGAGCGCCCGATTGCCCTGCCCCACCGCCCAGTCCACCACCTGTCGGGTGAGCGCATCGCTGGCCTGGCCAAACCCCGTCACCACCGCCGGTATCCCGGTTTCAGTCAGTGGCTGGCGCACTTCAAAACGTCGACTGGCGAGGATCTTCTGGTCATTGCCACGAATCAGTCGCGCATCCAGGCGGATCACCACCTGGACGGTCGTGCCCTGGTATTCGGTCTGGAAGGCTTGCAGGTCGCCGCCCAGGGCCAGGTCGGTCTGCTGGTTGCTGTCGTCGGTGCTCAACAGCTGTACCCGGCCATCGCGCTGGAAGCCGTCCAGCAGGCGGTTGCGCAGCAGGATCGGCGCCGGGTCGCTCCAGCGCGAAGCCTTGTAGCTGCTGATCAGGTTGCCCTGGGGAAGTACCGCGATCCGCGCGCTGTTCAGCGCGTCGCCGGCCTGGGGCTTGAGCAACTGCAAGGACCACGGCAGGGCCTGGCTCGGGGCCGTGGCGCCGGCCTGGTTCACCGGCAGCCGATAGATGTCCAGCGGCTCGCCCTTGGGCAGGATCGAGCAGGCGCCGGTCATGACCAGGGCGGCACTCAGGGCCAAGCGGGCAAACAGGCGATCGGCACGCTTCATGGCGTGAACTCCTTGTTTTTCTCGTTACCCAGCAAATAACCGCCGGGGTTGGCTTCCAGGCGGCGGGTGATGCTCCGCAGCGAGCCCAGGGTTTCGCGCAGTTCGCGTACCGCTGGCGCCAGGCCGTTGAGGCCCTGCATGCCGTTGTTCAGCGAGTCCTGATTGTTGCTCAGCAGCGTGTTCAGGGTGGCGCTGCTCTGCTCCAGGTTGCGCATGGCCTGTGCCGCGCTGCCGACCATCTGCTTGCCCTGGTCGCTGAGCAGGCCGTTGGCGTTGCGCATCAGCGCGGTGGTCTGTTCCAGCATGGCGCTGGTCTGCTTGCTGATGGTGCCCAGTTGCTGCATCAGTTGGCGCAGCTCATCACGTTGCCCGGCGATGCTCGCCGAGGTTTTCTGCAGGTTGTCCAGGGTGCCGCTGACCCGTTCCACGTTGTCCGGGGAGAACATGCGGTTGGCGTTGTGCAGCAGCAGGTTGACCCCGGTCATCAGGTCGTTGCTGTTGTTCAGCAGGCGGGCGATGGGCGATGGCGAGGCGATGATGGTCGGCAGTTGGCCATCCTTGCCCTTGAGAGGCGGACTTTGCGGCGTGCCGCCGCTGAGCTGGATGATCGAGGTGCCGGTGATGCCGGTCAGGGCCAACTTGGCCTGGGTGTCTTCCTTGATCGGCGTTTCACTGCCCAGGCGGATCTGCGCCAGTACCCGGCGCGGGTCCTTGGGATCCAGGCGCAGGTTGACCACATCGCCGACCTTGATCCCGCTGTATTGCACGGCGCTGCCCTTGGACAGGCCGCTGACCGCCTCATTGAACACGATCTGGTAGTCCTGGAAGGCGCTGTCGACACTGGACTTGGCCAGCCACAGGCCGAACAGCAGGGCACCGGCCACCACGATCACGGTGAACAGGCCGATCAGTACATGATGGGCTCGGGTTTCCATGTCATCCCTCGTTGGTCTGTGTAGCGGCCTGATAGGCCGCGCGGCCGCGAGGGCCATGGAAGTACTGGTGAATCCATTCGTCCGGGGTTTCGGCGACCACATCGATGGCGTCCGCCACCAGTACCTTTTTCTGTGCCAGCACCGCCACCCGGTCGGTGATGGTGTAGAGCGTGTCCAGGTCGTGGGTGACCAGGAACACACTCAGGCCCAGGGCATCGCGCAGGGTCAGGATCAACTGGTCGAAGGCGGCGGCGCCCACCGGGTCAAGGCCGGCGGTGGGTTCGTCGAGAAACAGGATATCCGGGTCCAGGGCCAGTGCCCGGGCCAGGGCGGCACGCTTGATCATCCCGCCGGACAGCGAAGCCGGGTATTTGTCCGCCGCCGACAGTGGCAGCCCGGCCAGCGCCAGCTTGACTGCCGCCAGGTGCTCGGCATCGGCGCGAGACAGCCCGGCATGCTCGATCAGTGGCAGGGCGACGTTCTCGGTGACCGTCAGCGAGGTGAACAGCGCGCCCTTCTGGAACAGCACGCCAAAGCGCCGTTCGATCAACGAGCGTTGTTGTTCCGGCAGGCTCGGCAGGTCCTGGCCAAAGACCCGCACCGAGCCTTCGCTGGGTTGGCGCAGGCCGACGATGCTGCGCAGCAGCACCGACTTGCCGCTGCCGGAGCCGCCGACCACGCCAAGGATCTCGCCCTTGAACACGTCCAGGTCGAGGTTCTCGTGCACGCTCTGCTTGCCGAAGCGATTGCACAGGCCGCGGACCTCGATCACCGCCTCGGTTGGCGCGCGTGGTGCACGGCTCACCAGCCCATCTCCATGAAGAACAGCGCGGCCACGGCGTCGATGACGATCACCACGAAGATCGACTGGACCACGCTGGAAGTGGTGTGGGCCCCCACCGACTCGGCGCTGCCGCTGACCTTGAAGCCTTCCAGGCAGCCGATGGCGGCGATCAGGAAGGCAAAGACCGGCGCTTTCACCAGGCCCAGCAGGAAGTGTTTGACGCCAATGTCCGAATGCAGCAACGAAAGGAACATCGCCGGCGAGATATCCAGGGACAGGGCACAGACCACGGCGCCGCCAATGATCCCCGAGAGCATCGCCAGGAAGGTCAGCATCGGCAGCGCCACCAGCAACGCCAGGACTCGGGGCAGCACCAGCAGCTCCATCGGGTCCAGGCCCAGGGTACGGATCGCATCGATCTCTTCGTTGGCCTTCATCGAGCCGATCTGTGCGGTGAAGGCACTGGCGGTGCGTCCGGCCATCAGGATCGCTGTGAGCAGCACGCCGAATTCCCGCAAGAAGGAAAACGCCACCAGGTCCACGGTAAAGATGCTGGCACCGAAGTTGGCCAGCACCGTGGCCCCGAGAAAGGCCACCACGGCGCCCACCAGGAAGGTCAGCAGGGCGACGATGGGGGCGGCGTCGAGGCCGGTCTGTTCGATGTGTGCCACCACCGGGGTGATGCGCCAGCGTTTGGGGCGCAGCAGGCCGCGGGCCAGGGTTTCGAGGATCAGGCCGATGAAGCCCAGGACTTTCAGGGTGTCCTGCCAGACGGTGTAGACGGCGCTGCCGATGCGCGAGAGCAATTGCACGCTGACGGAAATCTCCGGCTCCCTGACCGGCACACAGAAATCGTTGAGCGAGCTGTAGACCGTGTGCAGCAGCGCGCGGTCGGCGCTGGACAGGGTGCAGCCCGGGTGCTCGGCGGACTGGCCCAGGCGTTCGGCACCCAGCAGCTCCACCAGCAGCGAGGCGCCGGCGGTGTCCAGGGCTCCCAGGCCGTTGAGGTCGATGTGGGTGCTGCTGTCGTAGTGGCCGTCGAGGCTCTGGCAGAGACGCTTGAGATCGCTGTAATGGGCCAGCGTCCAGTCGCCACCGATGCGCAGTTGCGCCGGAGAGTGGGCGTTGTCCAGTTGAGCGGTGCCGGGCGTCATGCGGGTATTCATAAGCTCCGAGCTTGTGGGGCGATTGCGCAGTGCTACGTAATAGCACGATCCCCGTTACTTTGCCTCGCTGCTCTTGGCCGCATCTTGATCTGGATCGGTGATCTCGAAGCGCAGCACACCGATCACCTGCCCGTCCTCGGTAATGACCCGGACCTGCCAGTTGCCCGCCGGGTTGGCCGGGAAGTTCTGCTTGTGGGACCAGGCGCGGTAGCCCTCCTTGCGCCCGCCGCGAATGTCCAGGGCGATGCGGTCCACTTCACTGCCGTTGAACTGCCAGACGTGATAGATGCGCTCGTCCAGGCCCCGGGGCGCGTTGATCGCGGTGTAGGCGTACAAGCCGTCGCTGCGCACCTGGCGGCTGCTGACCTGTTCCAGGCTGTCTCCCGGCGTGCGGTCCTGAAGCTGGGTGCTGATGGCGTCCTCGGTCAGCCACAGGGTGGCCGGCGGCACCCAGGAGCGCAGCAGCCAGCCGGTGCTGCCAATGGCCAGGGTGATGCCCAGCACTGTCAGGGCACTGCGCAGGCTGCGGATCGGCAGGATCGACGCCAGGCTCGGGAACGACAGGAGCATGGCGATGCCCAGGGCCAGCTTGAAGCTCTGGGCCGTGGTCAGGTGCAGGATCAGCGGCAGCGCGGTGAGCAGGGCGGCGAACAGCGTCAGGGTGTGCAGGGCGAGGAACAGCCAGCGCCGCGGGGCCAGCCATTTGTAGTACAGCGGGTCGGTGATGGAAATCAGTGCCGCGGCCCCCAGCAAGCCGGTAAACACCAACTGGCCGCTGTTCCAGCTGGTGGTGATGAAGAAGAACGGCAGGACGAAGAACAGGCTTTCCTGGTGGATCATCTGTGTGGCGTAACGCAATAGCGGCTGCGGTATCTCGCGCTTGAAGACCTTGGTGAACAGTTGGGTCAGGCTGTTTTCCAGCATCAGCCAGACCCAGCTCACCAGCAGGATCACGGCGATCCACGAGGCCAGGCTCTGCTGTCGATCGACCAGGATGAAGCTGCTGACTCCGGAGATGAACCCGCCGAGCGCAATGACCCCCGGGTAGCGCTTGATCAGTTCCAGAACGCGCTGAATATAGAGGGTCAGGTTAGGCATCGGGCGGGGATCACAGTCTGGGCAGGAAAAAACCGCGACAGGATACCGTTGGCCGCGGCCCGTGGCGAGGGAGCTTGCTCGGGCCGGAGGCCTGTAGCGCTGCCCGGCTCCGCCGCGCCGTCAGCGGCAGGCTGCGATGCTCCCGCTACAGCGGACGTGCGCGACGCCGACGCTGCCACAGGCAGGCGCCGAGACTGGCGCAGAGGATCAGGCCCAGCAGGCCAGCGCCCAGCCACAGCAGTTGTTCGTCGCCCAGCAGCGGCTTTTCGATGCGCAGGTAGCCCGGCTGTTGCAGCAATTGCTTCAGGGCCTGATTGGCCTGTTCCAGGCTGACTGCCCGCAGGCGCTTGGCCGGGTCGCTGAAACGGCCGTTGTCGAAGTCTCCCAGGGCGCTCCAGTAGTAGTCCGCCAGGGCGCTGTTGCCTTGCACCGCCCAGGCCTGGCGGTCGATGGCGGCCTGTTTCAGGCGCTCGAAGGTGGCCGGGTCGAGGCCGTCCTTGAGCAGGTGTGCCCTGAGCTGTTGGACCACTTGGCGGGCCTGGGGCAGCGCATCACGCTCCAGGTCGGCATTGAGGCTGAGAAACCCTACCCCACCGAAGACTTCCCGATCGCTCCAGGGGCCGTAGGACAGTTCGTGCTCCAGGCGCAACTGGCGGTACAGCGCCCAGTCCAGGTAGTCCTTGAGCAGGTCGAACGTCTCGTCATGCTGCTGTTCCAGCTGGGGTTCGGGAAACAGCCAGTGCAACTGGGCGCTCTGCCCTACCCAGCCATGGATCAGGTCGCGCTCGGCGGCGGCCGTGCCCTGGATCTGCGGCAAATCGGGGTGCTCGCTGGGCTCCACCGGAACCAGGGCGCCGTAGGTGCGTTCAAGATAGGCCGGCAGCAGGCGATCGAGTTCGCCGACCACGATCAGGGTCATGTTGTTGGGGGCGTACCAGTCCCGGCGCACTTGCTCCAGCTGGGCCAGGGTCAGGTGCCCGACTTCGGCGCGCTCGGCGCACTTGAGCCCCAGTTCCACCGCCAGCTGGTTGCCGGCCCTATGGCCCAGGTCCTGGCGGTCGAGCCAGCGCTGCAGGTGCGAGTAATGGCCGCCGTCTTCGCGCTCCACCACCTGTTTGGCGGCGGCCACCGCGTTGTCGTCAAGGCGGGTGCGGGTCAGCAGCGACAGCAGCAGGTCGAGGACCTTGCGCTGGTTTCTCGCCGGGGCCTCGATGACGAAAGTGGTGTCGGCATTGCTGGTGTAGGCATTCCATTCGCCGCCCAGGGCCTGCATGCGTTCTTCCAGGCCGCCTTCGCCGCTGGCGTCGATGCCGCTGAACAGCAGGTGTTCCAGCAGGTGCGGCAGTTCCTTGTCGGCACAGGGGAAATCGTCCAGGCCGACCCCCACCACCAGGCGGATCGCCACGTGGCCGCGTTCGCTACCGGGTTTGAGCAGCAATTGCAGGCCGTTGGGCAGGGTGTAGCCTTCAGCCTGGAAGCGATCCAGGGCCCATCCTTGTGCACTGCCCAGCAACAGGCAGGCGAATAACAGACAACGCATAACAAGCTTCCTTACGGCGTGCGTAAGTTTTAGAGACTGCATGTAACTCTGGACGTTCAGGGTGAATGGGTGATGTCAGCCATGTCTTCGACTTGCAGGGCCCCGGTGTCCGAGGTTTCCAGGACCACGTAGGCGCTGCTGCAGAACAGCGAGTTGAGACGCTTCATGTCGGCGATCAGTTCCAGGTGCAGGGAGCTGGTTTCGATGCTTTGCACGATCTTGCGCTGCAGGCGACTGACGTGGGCGTGGGCCAGGCGCCGTTCCTGAGCGCGGAAGCGGCGTTTTTCCCGCAGCAGTTGCCGGGCGCTTTCCGGGTCGGCGCTGAGGAACACCGAAAGTCCCAGGCGCAGGTTGGCGATCAACTGGCCATGCAGGCCGGTCAGTTCTTCCAGGCCGACGTCGGAGAAGGACCGGCGTTGCGAGGTCTTTTGCTGCTGGACCTTGCGCAGCATGCGTTCGATCAGGTCGCTGGCCAGCTTGAGGTTGATCGCCAGTTCGATGATTTCCGCCCAGCGCCGGCTGTCCTGCTCGCTGAGGTCCTCGCGGGGCATTTGTGCCAGGTACAGCTTGATCGCGCTGTACAGCGCTTCGACATCATCGCTCAGGGCTCGCAGCTCCTGGGTGATGGCGGTCTGTTTGCCCCGCAGCACATCGCGCATGGCTTCCAGCATGTTGTCGATCAGGTCGCCGATGCGCAGGGTTTCCCGGGCGGCGTTGGCCAGGGCCAGGCTCGGCGTGGCCAGGGCGGCCGGGTCCAGGTGCCGTGGACGCGCGCGGCCATTGTCCTGGGGCCGTTCCGGCAGCAGCCAGCTGCAGAGCCGGGCCATGGGGCCGACACTGGGCAGCAGCAACAGGCAGCGCGCGGTGTTGTACAGCAGGTGGAAGCCGATCACCACTTCCTGGGGGCTGAAGTCCAGGCTGTCCATCCAGTGGGCCAGGGGGTCGAGCACCGGGATGATCAGCAGCAGGCCGATCAGTTTGTACAGCAGGCTGCCCAGGGCCACCTGGCGGCCGGCGGCGTTTTGCATGCTGGTGCCGAGGAAGGCCAGCACCCCGCTGCCGATGTTGGCGCCGATCACCAGGCCGATGGCCACCGGCAGGCTGATGACGCCGGCCCCGGCCAGGGTGGCGGTGAGCAACACCGCCGCCAGGCTGGAGTAGGACACCATGGCGAATACTGCGCCCATCAGGGCATCCAGAAGGATGTCGCCGGTCAGCGAGGCGAACAGCACCTTGACCCCTTGGGCGTGGGTAATAGGTGCGGCGGCTTCGACGATCAGTTGCAGGGCCAGGATGATCAGGCCCAGGCCGATGCCGACCCGGCCCAACTGCCCGGCGCGGGTCTGCTTGCGCGAGAGGAAGAAGATCACCCCGAGGAAGATCAGCAGCGGCGACAGCCACGACAGGTCGAAGGTCAGCACCCGGGCCATCAGCGCGGTGCCGACATCGGCGCCGAGCATGGTCGCCAGCGCCGGGGTCAGGGCCATCAGGCCCTGGCCGACAAAGGAGGTCACCAGCATCGCCGTGGCGTTGCTGCTCTGGACCATGGCCGTCACCAGGATGCCGGCAACGAAGGCCAGCGGTCGCCGGGCCATGTTCTGGCCGATCACATGGCGCAGGTTGGAGCCGTAGACCCGCAGGATGCCGGTACGGACGATGTGCGTGCCCCAGATCAGCAGGGCCACGGCGGAAAGCAGATTGAGCAGGGTCAGCATGAGAGGCCCCCCCTGGGGTGAAGAGCCCCAAGTGGGGCCAGTGGACGTTGTTGCGTGAGGTTCTACGTTATGTATTTAAGCTGTAGTTGGCTAACGCACAGGGCGCCAGCATCGCATAGCTCAAGCGGCGTTTGAAACAAAACTGTCATGAAAACAACTGGCTGCAGACGTGAAAAAGGGGCTCGAAAGCCCCTTTTTCCTGACGCCCGTTCGCGGTTATTGACCGGGAACGTCCTTGCGCAGTTTCACCGGATCCTGCTGTTTTTTCTTCTTCGCGATGGCGCTGCGCATCTTGATGTTGATGGCTTCCACCGCCAGGGAGAAGGCCATGGCGAAGTAGACGTAGCCCTTTGGCACGTGCACGTCGAAGGCTTCGGCGATCAGCACCGTGCCCACCACCAGCAGGAACGACAGCGCCAGCATCTTCAGCGACGGGTGCTTGTCGATGAACTCGCTGATGGTCCCGGCGGCCAGCATCATCACCAGTACCGCGACAATGATTGCCGCCACCATCACCGGTACGTGGGACACCATGCCCACCGCGGTGATCACCGAATCCAGGGAGAAGACGATGTCGATGATCGCGATCTGGATGATGGTGTAGAAGAAGTTGCCGCCCTTGCCCTTGGGCTCATCCAGGGTTTCGTCCTCGCCTTCCAGGGCGTGGTACATCTCCTGGGAGCTTTTCCACAGCAGGAACAGGCCGCCGAAGAACAGGATCAGGTCACGCCCGGAAATGCCCTGGCCGAAGACCACGAACAGGTCGGCGGTGAGGCGCATGACCCAGGTGATCGACAGCAGCAACAGAATGCGCGTGACCATGGCCAGCGCCAGGCCGAAGATCCGCGTGCGCGGCTGCATGTGCTTGGGCATGCGGCTGACCAGGATCGAGATCATGATGATGTTGTCGATGCCCAGGACGATCTCCAGGGCGGTCAGGGTGAAGAAGGCAACCCAGATTTCCGGGTTGGTCAGCCATTCCATGTGTAGTCCTTTGCGCGAGTGTTATGGCCCGGGCCGTGACGCCGGCCCGGGCGGGGAATCATTGCCTTTAAAGCGTGCTGAACAGCGGAAAGATCCCCATCAGCAAAGCGGCGAACATTATGCACAGGCAGACCAGCACTGCCCACTTGAGGGTGAAGCGCTGATGGTCGCCAAACTCGATGCCGGCCAGGGCCACCAACAGGTAGGTCGAGGGTACCAGCGGGCTGAGCAGGTGCACCGGTTGGCCGACGATCGACGCCCGGGCCATTTCCACGGCGGTGATGCCGTAGTGGCTGGCGGCTTCGGCCAGTACCGGCAGTACGCCGTAGTAGAAGGCATCGTTGGACATGAAGAAAGTGAACGGCATGCTCACCAGCGCGGTGATCACCGCGAGGTACGGCCCCAGGGCGTCCGGAATGACCGCCAGCAGGCTCTTGGACATGGCATCGACCATGCCGGTGCCCGACAGGATGCCGGTGAAGATACCCGCGGCGAAGATCAGCCCGACCACCGCCAGCACGCTGCCGGCGTGGGCCGCGACCCGGTCCTTCTGCTGCTGCAGGCAGGGGTAGTTGACGATCATGGCAATACTGAAGGCCACCATGAACAGCACCGGCAGCGGCAGCAGTCCGGCGATCAGCGCGCACATCAGGGCGAAGGTCAGGGCACCGTTGAACCAGATCAGCTTAGGCCGGCGGGCATCCGGGTACTGCGACACACTGATTTCGCTGTGGTCGATCTCGTCGCCGGCCAGGTGCAGTTCACCCAGGCGCGCACGTTCGCGCTTGCCGTACAGGTAGGCGATCAGCAGGATCGCCACCACGCCGGCCAGCATCGCCGGGATCATCGGTACGAAAATGTCCGAGGGGTCCACGTGCAGGGCACTGGCGGCCCGGGCGGTGGGGCCGCCCCAGGGGGTCATGTTCATCACCCCGCCGGCGAGGATGATCAGCCCGGCCATGATGCGCGGGCTCATGCCGATGCGGCTGTACAGCGGCAGCATGGCGGCCACGCAGATCATGTAGGTGGTGGCGCCGTCACCGTCCAGGGACACCACCAGAGCCAGCACGGCGGTGCCCACCGATACCTTCAGCGGGTCGCCCTTGACCAGCTTGAGGATCTTGCGCACGGCCGGGTCGAACAGCCCGGAGTCGATCATCAGGGCGAAATACAGAATGGCGAACATCAGCATCACGCCGGTGGGCGCCAGCTTGGTGATGCCTTCGAGCATCATCGGGCCGATTTTCGGCGCAAAACCGCCGAACAGGGCGAACAGGATCGGTACGATGATCAGCGCGATCAGCGCCGACAGGCGCTTGGTCATGATCAGGAACATGAACGTGATGACCATGGCAAAGCCAAGGAAAGTCAGCATGGGAATACTCCAGGCGTAGCGCGGCTAGGGAATGGCGAATCGGGTGGGATCAGCGCAGAACGGCAAGCACGAGGCGTACGGGAGGAGTTGCAGCTAACAGGCGGGTACGAGCGGACATCAGAATCACCATTGTTGTTGTTAATAGGGCCGGGAGCGCGAGAAACGCCCGCTGTGGCCAACCGGTCTGTTGCCGGTAGTGGAGGCGATGCTAATCGGGGAAGCTTTCAGCCAGCTTTCGCCGTTGAAAGGAAGTGCTGGATGTTCCGGCAGGCGACCAGCGGACTAAAGTGACGGGCATTGGCCCACGGGAGGAATGCACATGAGTGAGTTGCACAGCGGAGGCTGCCATTGCGGGCGGCTGCGCTATCAGTTCAGCGGGCCGCTGCGGGATATCGCCCACTGCCATTGCTCGATCTGCCGCCGGGTCAGTGGCGGCCTGGTGACCACCTGGATCACCCTGCCCGCCTCGGCGTTTACCTGGCTGGAGGGGGTTCCCGCTCGCTACGACTCATCTGCAAGTTGCGCGCGCTATTTCTGCGGCAACTGTGGTGCTCACCTGGCGTTGGTTACCCACCTGAGCCCGGACAGCATCGATGTCACCATTGCCACCCTGGACCACCCGGAGCTGGCGCCGGCGGACCGGCACATCTGGACCGACAGCCGGTTGCCTTGGCTGCATCTGGATGAGCACTTGCCAGGGGAGTCGGAGGAAACATTGTAGGTGGCTTCTTCGCCGGCAAGCCGGCTCCTACGGGCGGGTTGTAGGAGCCGGCTTGCCGGCGAAGCGTTCAAGGCAGCTCCAACCCACCCGCCGCCTTGTGCAGAGCCCTTAGATGCTCGCCCACCCGCTTCAAGTTGGCCTCGTTGGCGGCAATCTCGGCGGCCCGTTGCGGCTCCAGCAGGGCCCGCACTTCCTTGTCCAGTTCACCGGTCAAGGATTGCAGCTGCTTTTGCCGCTCGCTGCTCTCGGACTCCAGGCGCTGCCATTCACCAGGTTGCGGCAAGCCATAGCCGCTGCTGCCCAGCAGTTCCGCCGGGCGGCTGAGGAAGCCGCTGTTGGCGAGAATCTCCTGCAAGGTCTTGTTGGCCTTTTCCATGCCGCCGTTCTGCAGTTCGCGCGCGCCCAGGTAGCGCTGCTTGACTTCGTCCTGGGCCAGCAGCAGTTGCCGGCGATAGCTGGCCTGCTCCAGCAGCAGCAAGGCGGCGCTGGTGCGCAGGTCGGCCTGGTCGAACCAGCGCCGGCGCTCCTCGGCGCTCAGCGACAGCCAGTCTTCGACGCTGGCCTGCTTGATCGGCAGGTGTTTTTTGATCACCTCGAACATGGCCTGGTAGCGATCTCGGAAGGAGTCGAAGCGGTAGCCCAGGCGCAGTGCCTCGCGTGGGTCGTCGAGCACGCTGGTGTCCGCCAGTCCCCTGCCCTTGAGCACTTCCAGCAAGCCGTTGGGCATGATGCTGTCGAGGCCGATCAGTTGCTTGTTGTTGCTGCCGCTGCGCAGCAGCTTGAGGCTTTCCACCGCGCAGTTGTTGGACAGGAAGTAATAGTTGCCGTCGTAGCTCCAGTGCATTTCCGCGGCATGCTCCACCACCTCCTCGATCTCGCTGCGCGACAGTTTCAAGGGCACCGAGGCCAGGCTGCGCAGTTCGGTCTTGGTGTATTCGTCGATGACTTGCGACAGCGGCAGGACAAACAGTCGCGACGGGTACTTGCCCACCAGGCCGTCCCAGCTGGACAGCTGCACGTCGCCGACAAAGGCGCGGTAGGACAGCACCAGGTGCTGGTCCAGGTCCAGGCGGCAATCCGGCCCACGGGGACGACCCGGGGCGCAGATCACCAGGCGCAGCATGCTGTGGCCCCAGCGACTGACCCAGTTCTGGTTGGCTTCGGCCAGCAGGTAGTCCACCGCGTAGACCCGCTCCGGGTCCACCTTGCCCAGCGGCGTCCTGGCGAAGTCGTTGCCGGCGTTGAGGAAGGCGAAGGACTGGGCGCAGTTGTCCTTGGCGGCCGGGGCCCAGCCGAAATGCTCCTGGTAATAGCGGTACAGCGCCGGGCGGCGGCAAGCGTAGCTTGGGTCGAGGAGGAAGTACTCCATGTTCACCGCGACGAATTCCTTCGGGTTGGTGATCTCGTAGAGGTCCGGGCTGCGGGCGATCTGGCGGTTGTGTTGCTCGCGTTCTCCGCGGCGCCCGACATATTGCGGCCAGCCGGCCAGGTCCAGCAGGCGCGGGTCATCGCTGAGGGTGAAGCGCCGGTCGTTCTGGCCGCGGCATTCATCCGGCAGGCCGATCG
The DNA here is from genome assembly GCF_003225665.1 of Pseudomonas sp. TKO26. Taxonomy (NCBI): domain Bacteria; kingdom Pseudomonadati; phylum Pseudomonadota; class Gammaproteobacteria; order Pseudomonadales; family Pseudomonadaceae; genus Pseudomonas; species Pseudomonas sp. TKO26. The sequence goes on along the minus strand of NZ_QKLN01000007.1, from coordinate 11,600 downwards.
GGCCGGAAGTGCTGTTCTTGCGGGTACAGCGCTGGATCAGGCTGCGTTCGGCACTGGGCCAGAGACGCGCGCGATCGTAAATGTGGGTCAGTTCGTGGAGCACCGTGGCGAGCATTTCCCGGCGCACAGTGCCATGGGGGCGGCTGGTTTTCTGGGTGGCGGCGGAACCGTCGGTCAGGCTTGGCAGCAGGGCGCGATTGAGGTCTAGCGCCGATACCAGGGAGGCCGCGCCATAGGCGTTGTCGGGCATCTGGTCGGTCCAGCCGACATCGATGGTGCGGTCCAGTTGCTGGATGAAGCGCGGCGGCAGTGCCTGCATCGCTTCACCCAGCAGTGCCTGGCTGGCGTGTTGTTGCGCGGGGCTCAAGCCGTCGGTCTTGAGGCGCAATTTCAGGTCGGCCTGGGCGGCGCCGCAGAGCAGTGCCAGGGCCCCGGCCAGCAGCCAGGCGAGGACGGGTTTCACAGAGCGAGGATGGCTTCGGCGAGGACCTGATCGCTGGCGTCGCGGGCTTCCGGCAACTGGGTGCGCAGGGCCGTGAACGCCGCTTCCAATTGGGCGCCACGGATATCGCCATTGCTGGCGACGAAGCTGGCGGCATCGTCATGGGCTTCACGCACGACTTTGGAGTCGCGGATCGAGGTGGTGGTGTCCGAGGTGAAATCGATCGTGCGGCCGGAGGCACGGACGATGATGTTACTGGTGGCCACCAGGGTGTGTGCCTGGGCCACGTCGGCCAACAACAGCAGGCCAAGGGTGGCGGCAATCAGCGGGCTACGCATGGAACGACTCCGGAATAACAGGGGTGACTATTGGACGAGAATTGCCTGCGCCAGTTCAAGGTCGCTGGCATGAAGTTTTGCCCGGTGGTGCCGCAGATAGTTCAGGGCTGACTCCAGGCGCACGCCACGCAGTTGGCCGTCGGTTGCCACGAAGGCGGCGGCGTCATCTTGGGCGGCGAGCAGCAGTTTATGGTCGAAGGGCGCCGAGGTCACCTGGCTTGTGGCGTATACGGTGACGACCGAGCTTTGGGTGGTCAGGTCGAATGCCTGTGCCGAGCCGGCCCCACAGACGGCGATGAATACTGGAACAAAAAGCGAAATCCGCAACAAACCCATGAGTCTCGACAGCTGAAAAACAGCGCCAAGGCTAGCGTAATGGTCCGGACAGGGCCAGCGCAGAGGGTTTCAGGTGCGTAGGCGCACCTGAAATCTTCGTTCAGATCGCCAGGATTGCCTGGGCCAGCTGTGCGTCAGTGGCCTGCAGTTGGGGGGCCTGTTGGCGAATGTGGTCGAAGGCGCTTTCCAGTTTTACTCCACGAATGGCGCCGTCGGTGGCGACGAAGCTGGCGGCGTCATCCCGAGCGGCGCGTACGATCTTGTTGTCGCGCAGCGAGGAGGTGGCGTCGGAGGTAGCGTCGGTGGTGGCCTTGAGCGCGCCGACGATGGCATCGGTGGTCACGATCAGGCTGGTGGCGTTGGCATTGGCGGCCAGGGTCAGCAATGCGGTAGCGCCGAGCAGGCGAAGACGGGACATAAGGAACTCCTGTAAATGGACAGACAGATAAAGGGCGCTAGTGAGACACCGGGCAGCCACTGCGAGGTGCTGTGTCTGATTGTTCTGACGTAGCCAGAGCAAAAATCGCTACGTCGCTGCAGATATTAGGCTGAGCTGTTGCATTCGCACAGCGTTGTCTCAGGCCTCAGCGCCAAAAGGGCTTGTGCAGTTCTGCTGCCCTTTCGCCATGACTGATGCCGCTGTCCGAGAGTTGTCGTTCATCCATCTGTGCCAGCAACTGGCGGGTGCGGGCCCGCTCCAGCATCTTGGCGAGGGTGGTGATGCAGCGCTTGAAGGCCGTGCTGCGTGAGGCTGCCTGCAGGTCGGTGCCGGGTTTGCCTGAGCATGAGTCCATGGTGCTTTCCTCCTTGAGCAGCCGAGTGAGGGGCGTGCTGCAGCACCATGTTGCGACGGTTGGAGACAGCCATACAGATACACCAGGATAAAATTGTACTGGTTAATTTTTATGTTTTATAAAACTGTACCTGTCGCAATCAACTTGGCTGTATTTGTGTTGCGTACAGTTTTTCCAGGCCAGAACGACAAGACCCGTCGCGGTTTCCCGCGACGGGTCTTGTGTGTGCAATTCGGGGTGCTGGCGGTGGACCCGGTGGGTCAGAGCCAGCGACGCTGAGTTAGCGCCAGAATGGCTTGCTCAGCTCTTCGTAGCGTTGTGCTTCGCTGATCCCGGCATCGGCCAGCAGACGCGAATCCAGGCGAGCCAGTTGGTGGCGGCTGGAGATGCGGCGCTGCCACAGCATCAGGTTGGCGATAACGCGCAGAGGCAGGGAAGCCTGGGTTTTTGCAGCTTTGTCTTCGAAGAACAGTTCGGAACTGAGTGTACGTTCCATGGTTGACATCCTTCCGCTTGTGGCGGGATCAGGTAGTGGTTTAACTGGTGCCCATGATCCTCTTCCCGCGCAAGACTCTGTAGATACAGTTCACCTGTATTGTGAGGGACCAGTTAACTGTTTATAGGGGCTGTACTGTTCCGAAAAGGCACAACTGTACCTGTCGGCACTTTTTTGGTGCATTTATGCGCTTTTGAGTGAGGAGGTGATGGTTTTAGGCGGGGAAAATACCGGTACAGCAGTACAGTTTTTGACGGTCTTTGACGGGTGGTCGGTCAGCTGACGAAACTGTGTTTGCGTCAGCTGCCAACTGTATCAATCACTCAGCGAGCATTTTCCCGGTTTCTTCCAGGTTGATGTGCCAGCTCAGGGCATCACGCAGGATGTGCGGTGTGTGGCCACCCAGGGCACAGGCCTTGGTGAAGTAGTCGTTCAGCGCATCGCGGTAGGACGGGTGCACGCAGTTGTCGATGATTACCCGGGCCCGTTCACGTGGCGCCAGGCCGCGCAGGTCGGCCAGGCCGATCTCGGTGACCAGGATGTCGACGTCATGCTCGGTGTGGTCCACGTGGCTGACCATCGGCACCACACTGGAAATCGCCCCGCCCTTGGCAATCGACTTGGTGACGAAGATCGCCAGGTGCGCGTTGCGGGCGAAGTCGCCGGAGCCGCCGATGCCGTTCATCATCCGCGTGCCGCAGACGTGGGTGGAGTTGACGTTGCCGTAGATGTCGAACTCCAGCGCGGTGTTGATGCCGATGATGCCCAGGCGGCGCACCACCTCCGGATGGTTGGAGATTTCCTGCGGGCGCAGCACCAGCTTGTCCTTGTAGCGCTCCAGGTTGCCGAATACATCGGCGTTGCGCCGGCTCGACAAGGTGATGGAGCTGCCCGAGGCGAAGCTCAGCTTGCCGGCGTCGATCAGGTCGAAGGTCGAGTCCTGCAGTACTTCGGAGTACATGGTCAGGTTCTCGAACGGCGACTCGATCAGGCCGCACATCACCGCGTTGGCAATGTTGCCGATACCGGCCTGCAGCGGGCCGAGCTTGTTGCTCATGCGCCCGGCATCCACTTCCTGCTTGAGGAAGTTGATCAGGTGATTGGCGATGCCCTGGGTTTCGCTATCCGGGGTGGAGACGGTGGAGGGCGAGTCGGACTGGTTGGTGATGACGATGGCGACGATCTTTTCCGCCGGGATCGGAATCGCCGTGCTGCCGATACGATCGTCGACTTTCACCAGGGGAATCGGTGTACGGGTCGGGCGATAGGTCGGGATATAGATGTCGTGCAGGCCTTCCAGGTTCGGGTTGTGCGCCAGGTTGATCTCGACAATCACCTGCTTGGCGAAAATCGCGAAGCTGGCGGAGTTGCCCACCGAGGTGGTGGGCACGATATGACCCTGTTCGGTGATGGCAACCGCCTCGATTACCGCGATGTCCGGCAGCTTGAGCTGCTGGTTGCGCAGCTGTTCGACGGTTTCCGACAGGTGCTGGTCGATGAACATCACTTCGCCGGCGTTGATCGCCTTGCGCAGTGTGCTGTCGACCTGGAATGGCATGCGCCGGGCCAGGACCCCAGCCTCGGTGAGTTGCTTGTCCAGGTCGTTGCCCAGGCTGGCGCCGGTCATCAAGCTGATTTTCAGTGGCGCCACCTTGGCCCGTTCGGCCAGGGCGTGAGGCACGGCCTTGGCTTCACCGGCGCGGGTGAAGCCGCTCATGCCGACGGTCATGCCGTCCTCAATCAGAGCGGCGGCGTCGGCGGCGCTCATCACCTTATCCAACAACGAAGGCAAGCGGATACGATCACGGTACATGGATTGTTATCTCGGGCAACGGAAGCAAGAAGCGCAGTCTAGTGATTTCAAAAAAAAACACCGCGCGACAAAGGTCGAATGAAAGGTCCTGATCTAGAGCCTTCTGTCGGCTTTATGAGATCAATAAAAAACCCCAGCCTACTAAAGGCTGAGGTTTTGGGTATTGCGCTACAGCAGCTTTATTCGACGGCTTTGACCATGTCTTCGATGACCTTCTTCGCGTCGCCGAACACCATCATGGTCTTGTCCAGGTAGAACAGTTCGTTGTCCAGGCCGGCGTAGCCGCTGGCCATGGAGCGCTTGTTGACGATGATGGTCTTGGCCTTGAAGGCTTCGAGGATCGGCATGCCGGCGATAGGCGACTTCGGATCGTTCTTCGCCGCCGGGTTGACCACGTCGTTGGCACCCAGTACCAGCACCACGTCGGCCTGGCCGAACTCGGAGTTGATGTCCTCCATCTCGAACACCTGGTCGTAAGGCACCTCGGCCTCGGCCAGCAGCACGTTCATGTGCCCGGGCATGCGCCCCGCTACCGGGTGGATCGCGTATTTCACGGTCACGCCGCGATGCACCAGCTTCTCGGTCAGCTCCTTGAGCGCGTGCTGGGCCCGGGCTACTGCCAGGCCGTAACCGGGAACGATGATCACGGTGTCGGCGTTGGTCAGCAGGAAGGTCGCATCGTCCGCCGAGCCGGATTTCACCGGGCGGGCTTCTTGTGCCCCGGCCGGGCCGCCGGCGTCGGCACTGTTGCCGAAACCGCCGAGCAGCACGTTGAAGAACGAACGGTTCATCGCCTTGCACATGATGTACGAGAGGATCGCGCCGCTGGAGCCCACCAGCGAGCCGGCGATGATCAGCATCGAGTTGTTCAGCGAGAAACCGATCCCTGCCGCAGCCCAGCCCGAGTAGCTGTTGAGCATCGACACCACCACCGGCATGTCGGCGCCGCCGATCGGGATGATGATCAGCACGCCCATGACGAAGGCCAGGGCCAGCATCAGGGCGAATGCGCCGAGGTTGCCGGTGGCCATGAAGGTCACGCCCAGGCCAAGGGTGGCCAGGCCCAGCACCAGGTTGAGCTTGTGCTGGCCGGCGAACTGTACCGGTGCGCCCTGGAACAGGCGGAACTTGTACTTGCCCGAAAGCTTGCCGAAGGCGATCACCGAACCGGAGAAGGTGATGGCACCAATGGCCGCGCCGAGGAACAGCTCCAGGCGGTTACCAGCAGGGATCGCGTCGCCCAGGTGTTTGACGATGCCCAGGGACTGGGGCTCGACCACGGCGGCAATGGCAATGAACACCGCTGCCAGGCCAATCATGCTGTGCATGAAGGCCACCAGTTCCGGCATCTTGGTCATTTCTACGCGCTTGGCCATGATCGAGCCGGCGGTGCCGCCGATCAGCAGGCCGACGATGACGTAGCCGATACCGGCGGTCGCCAGTTCCGCGCCCAGCTTATAAATGAGGCCAATGGTGGTCAGTACCGCCAGGGCCATGCCCAGCATGCCGAACAGGTTGCCGCGTCGTGACGTGGTCGGGTGCGAAAGCCCCTTGAGCGCCTGGATAAAGCACACCGAGGCGATCAGATAGAGGGTTGTTACCAGGTTCATGCTCATTATTTCTGCACCTCTTCTTTCACGGCTTTGGGCGCTTTTTTCTTGAACATTTCCAGCATGCGACGGGTTACCAGGAAGCCACCGAACACGTTCACCGCGGCCAGGGCCACGGCCAGGGTGCCCATGGTCTTGCCCAGCGGGGTCACGGTCAGGGCGGCAGCCAGCATGGCGCCGACGATGACGATTGCGGAAATGGCGTTGGTCACTGCCATCAGTGGCGTGTGCAGTGCGGGTGTGACGTTCCAGACCACGTGGTAACCGACATAGATCGCCAGCACGAAGATGATCAGGTTGTAGATACCGGGGGAGATAAGCTCTTCCATCGTCTGAATCCCTGCTTAGGCGTTTTTACGGATGACTTGGCCGTCGCGGCACATCAGGCACGCGGCGACGATGTCGTCTTCTAGGTTGACTTCGAACTGCCCTTCTTTGGTGAAGACAAGCTTCAGGAAGTCCAGCAGGTTGCGCGCGTACAGCGCCGAGGCGTCGGCGGCGACCGCGCCGGCCAGGTTGGTCGGGCCAACGATGGTCACGCCGTTTTCCACCACCACCTGGTCCGCCACGGTCAGCGGGCAGTTGCCACCCTGGGCGGCTGCCAGGTCGATGACCACCGAGCCGGGCTTCATCTGGGCCACGGTTTCGGCGCTGAGCAGGGTCGGTGCCTTGCGGCCTGGAATCAGTGCGGTGGTGATGACGATATCCGCCTGCTTGGCGCGCTCGTGCACTGCCAGTGCCTGGCGCTGCATCCAGCTGGCCGGCATGGGGCGCGCATAACCGCCGACACCAACGGCGCATTCGCGCTCTTCATCGGTTTCGTAAGGCACGTCGACGAACTTGGCGCCGAGGGATTCGATCTGCTCTTTCACTGCCGGACGCACGTCCGAAGCCTCGATCACTGCCCCCAGGCGCTTGGCTGTGGCGATGGCCTGCAGCCCTGCCACACCGGCGCCGAGAATCAGCACCCGGGCGGCCTTCACCGTACCGGCAGCGGTCATCAGCATCGGCATGAAGCGCGGGTAGTAGTGGGCGGCCAGCAGCACGGCCTTGTAACCGGCGATGTTGGCCTGGGACGACAGCACATCCAGGCTTTGGGCCCGAGAGGTACGTGGCGCTGCTTCCAGGGCGAAGGCGGTAATGCCACGCTCGGCCAGCTTGGCGATGGTTTCATTGCTGAACGGATTGAGCATGCCCACCAGCACGGTGCCGCTCTTGATCAGGGCCAGTTCGCTGTCGTTGGGTGCCACGACCTTGAGAATCAGTTCGGCGCCAAAGGCATCGTTGGCGCTGCCAATGGTGGCTCCTGCCGCTTCATAGGCACTGTCGACCACGCTGGCATTGATGCCCGCGCCGCTTTGCACAGTGACTTTATGACCCTGGCCGATCAGCTTCTTGATGGTTTCCGGGGTTGCAGCAACCCGTGTTTCACCCGTCTGGGTTTCGAGAGGAACACCAATGTGCACGTCAAATCTCCTGCTTGATCTTATTGCTTTCGATCTTTCTTAGAAGGCCAGCGCACTGCGGAGGGTGCGACTGGGGCGGCCGATCAGCACGATCCCGCTGAAATCGCAGCGGGGCGCGGCATTTTGCAGGCGAACTTTGAGGCCTTCAAGGGATTCTGACTAGTGACGGAAAATTAACTACAAGTCACCCCGTGACCGAATGTCGCAAGGGGTGGGGTTAAACCCTTGTAAGCCGTGCCTTTCAAGGCTTTCATCGCTTAAATAAGATTTTTCTCATCCGCTGTGTGAATAGTCTTACATTACTGTCAAATAAACCCTACAAGCCGCGTGGTTAGGCGCTTTTAGGACTATTGTCCGAGGTGTCGGTACAGTCTGTCGAAATGCGACAAATACTTATATCTGTAGGGCTTTATAATTTCTGACTACGGGGTCAGTTAATCACTGAAAGCCTTTACCCTTCTAGGTTGTAGCTGTGTGCCTGATTCACCAGCCAATCGCGAAAAGCCCGTAAAGAGGCGGATTCCACCTTGCGCTCGGGAATCATCAGGTAATACGCCTTGATGCTGGTCAGAGCCTGCGGGTTGGCAATGACCAGGCGTCTTTCCGCCAGCTCGCGCTGGATCAGGAAAGCTGGAATCAGCGCGATACCCATGTCGTGCATGGCTGCCTGGGCGAGCATGGAGAATAGCTCGTAGCGCGGGCCTGTCATGTCACGGGGGACGTTCAACTGCTGTGAGTTGAACCATTGGCGCCAGGCATAGGGGCGGGTGGTCTGTTGCAACAGGGGCAGTTCGGCAATGGCCTCGGCGCTCAACTGTTGCCGATCAGCCAACAGGGCCGGACTGCACACCGGTACCGGATGTTCGCCCATCAGGCGATGGGACTGGGTGCCGGACCAATCGGCATCACCAAAGTAGATGGCAGCGTCGAAAGGTGTGTCGGCAAACAGGAAGGGGCGCGTGCGGTTGGTCAGGTTGACGGTGACTTCGGGGTGTTGCTGCTGGAAATCCTTGAGGCGCGGCAGCAGCCACTGGGTGCCGAAGGTCGGTACCACTGCCAGCTCGATGACATTGGCGCCCTGCTGCCCCATCACGGAGAGTGTGTCGCGCTCCACCGCATCCAGCTGTGTCGCGACCCGGCGGCTGTAGGAGAGTCCGGCTTCGGTGAGCTTGACGCCTCGCCGCGAGCGTCGGAACAGTTCCACGCCGAGAAATTCCTCCAGGCTGGCGATTTGTCGGCAGACGGCGCCCTGGGTCAGGGAAAGCTCCTGCGCTGCCTTGGTGAAGCTTTCGTGCCGAGCAGCGGCCTCGAAGCTGATCAGGGCGGCGGTGCTGGGGATCTTCCTGCGCATGTACGGCAATCTCACTAATAGAGGCTGTAAAGGGTATTTATGGCCATTACGGAGTGAGAAATTAGCACAACAACTTGCGAAATCCTCGTTTGCCCGCGAGCTGCCGTCGGGCCTAGGATCGGTCCACGATAGTTGACCTACTTCACGAGGAGTCACTCATGGGCGGCAAAGCAAGCTTCAACTGGATCGATCCCCTTCTGCTGGACCAGCAACTCACCGAAGAAGAGCGCATGGTCCGCGACAGCGCCGAGCAGTTCGCTCGGGACAAGCTGGCGCCGCGGGTGTTGGAAGCTTTCCGCCATGAGCAGACCGATCCGGCCATTTTTCGTGAAATGGGTGAAGTCGGCCTGTTGGGTGCGACCATTCCCGAGCAGTACGGCGGCAGTGGCCTGAACTATGTGTGCTACGGCCTGATCGCACGGGAAGTGGAGCGCGTCGACTCCGGCTATCGCTCGATGATGAGCGTGCAGTCGTCCCTGGTGATGGTGCCGATCAATGAGTTCGGGACCGAGGCGCAAAAACAGAAGTACCTGCCGAAGCTGGCATCCGGCGAGTGGATTGGTTGCTTTGGTCTGACCGAGCCGAACCATGGTTCCGACCCGGGTGCGATGATTTCTCGTGCACGCAAAGTGGATGGGGGCTACAGCCTGACCGGCAGCAAGATGTGGATCACCAACAGTCCGATCGCCGATGTGTTTGTGGTCTGGGCCAAGGATGACGCCGGTGATATCCGTGGTTTCGTTCTGGAGAAGGGCTGGAAAGGCCTGAGTGCTCCAGCTATCCACGGCAAGGTTGGCCTGCGTGCGTCTATCACCGGCGAGATTGTCATGGACAACGTATTCGTGCCGGAAGAGAACATCTTCCCGGATGTGCGTGGGCTCAAGGGGCCATTCACCTGCCTGAACTCGGCGCGGTATGGCATCTCCTGGGGCGCTTTGGGCGCTGCGGAGTTCTGCTGGCACACGGCGCGTCAATACACCCTTGATCGTCAGCAGTTCGGTCGCCCTCTGGCGGCAACTCAGTTGATTCAGAAGAAGCTGGCGGACATGCAGACCGAAATCACCCTCGCCCTTCAGGGTTGCCTGCGTCTGGGGCGGATGAAAGATGAAGGAACGGCGGCAGTGGAAATCACTTCGATCATGAAGCGCAACTCCTGCGGCAAGTCCCTGGATATCGCGCGTATGGCTCGTGACATGTTGGGTGGCAATGGTATCTCTGATGAGTTCGGCATTGCTCGTCATCTGGTGAACCTGGAAGTGGTCAACACTTATGAAGGCACCCATGACGTGCATGCGTTGATTCTGGGGCGCGCGCAAACCGGCATCCAGGCGTTCTATTAATAGGAGAGCGGCCATGGGCGCGTTATCGCATCTGCGGGTACTGGATTTATCACGGGTACTGGCCGGGCCCTGGTCCGGGCAGATCCTGGCGGACCTGGGGGCTGAGGTCATCAAGGTCGAACGTCCGGGCAATGGTGATGATACGCGCGCCTGGGGGCCGCCGTTCCTGAAGGATGCTTATGGCGAGAACACTACGGAGGCTGCTTATTACCTGTCGGCCAACCGTAACAAGCAGTCAGTGACCATAGATTTCACCCGTCCTGAGGGGCAGCAGTTGGTGCGTGAGCTGGCGGCCAAGTCAGATATCGTCATCGAGAACTTCAAGGTGGGTGGGCTGGCGGCCTATGGCCTGGACTATGAGTCGCTCAAGGCGATCAACCCGCGCTTGATCTATTGCTCGATCACCGGGTTTGGGCAGACGGGGCCTTATGCCAAGCGTGCTGGTTATGACTTCATGATCCAGGGGCTGGGCGGATTGATGAGTCTGACCGGTCGGCCTGAAGGGGATGAGGGGGCCGGGCCGGTGAAGGTGGGGGTGGCCTTGACCGACATTCTGACGGGGCTGTATTCGACGGTGGCGATTCTGGCTGCCTTGGCTCATCGGGATCAGGGCGGCGTCGGGCAGCACATTGATATGGCGCTCTTGGATGTGCAGGTTGCGTGTCTGGCCAACCAGGCGATGAACTACCTGACGACGGGGGTTGCTCCGAAGCGTTTGGGGAACGCTCACCCGAACATAGTTCCCTATCAGGATTTTCCCACCGCAGATGGTGATTTCATTCTCACCGTGGGGAATGACGGGCAGTTTCGCAAGTTTGCCGAGGTCGCAGGCCAGCCCCAGTGGGCGGACGATCCTCGGTTTGCCACTAATAAGCTGCGAGTGGCCAATCGAGCTGTGCTGATTCCGTTGATTCGCCAGGCGACGGTGTTCAAGACCACGGCCGAGTGGGTGAGTCAGTTGGAGCAGGCGGGTGTGCCTTGTGGGCCGATCAATGATCTGGCTCAGGTGTTTGCCGATCCGCAGGTGGTGTCCCGGCGGCTGGCGTTGGAGTTGCCGCATGCGTTGGCGGGGATTGTGCCTCAGGTGGCCAGTCCGATTCGTCTCTCCGAGACTCCGGTGGAGTATCGCCGTGCTCCTCCTTTATTAGGTGAGCACACGGCGCAGGTTCTGCAGCAGGTTCTGGGCATGAGGGGTGAGGCCGTAGAGGCGTTGAGGCAGTCGGGTGTGTTGTAGGTCTTCTCTTCTATATAGAGAGGTATGCGGCGTATCTGTACATGGCCTGCCAAGGCGGTCCTTCTGGGGTTATCTGAACTTATTCATAGAAAATTCAAATTAAAGGTTGACGGCAGATTCTACAGGTCTATAATTCGCCCCACTTCCGGCGCAGTCGAAACGAAAAACTCCTTAAGATTCAACGAGTTATGCGGTTTTCGACAGCGGTTACGCTTCAGTTCATCGAAGCCAGAAGCAGTTGGCAAAGCAGTGTTTTTCGCCTTGTTAACGATTCGATCCTCTCGGTCGAAAGCGGTTGAAAAGAGGTGTTGACAGCAGCGTGTAACGCTGTAGAATTCGCCTCCCGCTAACGAGAGATCGAAAGCGCAAGTGGTTGAAGT
>NZ_QKLN01000048.1:0-462 GCF_003225665.1 Pseudomonas sp. TKO26 | reverse complement strand
GGTGTTGTACCTGTGCCAGATCCACGTATGGATGCATTAGCTGTTTTTGTTAAGCCAGAGCGCATTCTGCCAACAACAATGGAATTCGTTGACATCGCAGGTCTTGTAGCTGGCGCGTCAAAAGGTGAAGGTCTAGGTAACAAATTCCTAGCCAACATCCGTGAAACAGATGCAATTGGTCATGTTGTTCGTTGTTTTGAAAATGAAAATATCGTTCACGTTGCAGGTCGTATTGATCCATTAGAAGATATGGACATCATCAACCTAGAGCTTGCAATGGCTGACCTTGATACGTGTGAGCGTGCTCTTCAGCGTCTGGCTAAACGAGCTAAAGGTGGTGATAACGAAGCAAAATTTGAGATCAAAGTTCTTGAGAAAATGCTTCCTCACCTAACTGAAGGCGGCATGCTACGTGCGCTTGAGCTAACAAAAGAAGAAAAAGTAGCTATCGACTCCTTACAC